>CAUQHH010000118.1:0-6354 GCA_963517705.1 uncultured Campylobacter sp. | reverse complement strand
ATGCGGAAAAAGATTAAAGCTTTGAAACACCATGCCCGTATGACGGCGAAAGGACAGCAGCTCTTTTTGTGATATTTTATTTGCGAAATTTAGCCTCTGCCCGCCTAGCTCCAGCTCGCCTTTTTGCGGGATTTCGAGTAAATTTATGCAGCGCAGCATGGTCGATTTGCCCGACCCGGACGAGCCCACGATCACGGTCGCTTGGCCTTCGTAGATTTGCACGCTTATGTCATTTAGCACCGTATGATCGCCAAATGCCTTGGTTAAATTCGTAAATTTTATCATCACACGTACCTTGAGACTGATTTTTCGAGTTTTGCTTGTAGCCAGGTTAGAGCCGTGCAGACGGCCAGGTAGATGATGGCGGCTAGGACGTAGAGTAGTAGCGGCTCAAAGGTGCGCGCGGCGATACGCTGAGCGACCATAAAGATATCCACCATCGTGATGGACGCGGCTAGCGAGGTGTCCTTGACTAGGCCGATAAATGTGTTTGATAGCGGCGGCAGCGATATTCTAACGGCTTGGGGCGCGATGATGCGTCGTAAAATTTGCGCCTGCGTCATGCCTAGCGACATCGCCGCCTCCCACTGTCCTCGCGGCACCGATAGGATCGAGGCTCGCACGGACTCGGACGCGTAGGCGCCGACGTTTAGGCTAAAGGCGATGACGGCCGCGGTCCAGGTCTCAAGCGTAATGCCGACCGCCGGAAGCCCGTAAAATACGATAAAAAGCTGCACCAGCAGCGGCGTGCCGCGAAATATCCAAACATAAGCGCCAAATATCAAGCGCAAAATTTTCACCCCGCTAAGCCTTGCTATCGCCGTGACGATAGCGATAGCCAGCCCGCAGGCGAAGGTTATCAGTGTGAGGGGTATCGTGACCTTTGCGAGTGCGACTAGCATCGGCAGCGTCGAGCTTGAAAGGATTTCTATTATGCGGTTTATGCGATCTATGTCCAAATTTTACCTCCGTTATTTTGCGTCAAATTTGAGCTTAAATTTAGCACTCGCGAGCTTTTTGCCCGTCAAATTTGCCATTAAATTTTAAAACGGCAAGCTATATTTGCGAGCATAAATTTGTAAATTTGAGCTCAACTCTAAATTTGAGCTCAAATTTGACGCGATGACTTGTTTGCCGCCAAATTTGCGTATAAATTTTAAGCGGCGATTAAACCTGGCTGCGTAAATTTTAAATTTGCAAATTTAAAAACCGCCCGTTCCGCCCGCCGCTTTTTGGTTTATTCTGAAATATCTTTACCGAAATACTTCAACGAAATCTCTTTTAGCTTGCCCTCGACCCTAAGCTCCTCTAGCGCCTTATTTACGGCGTTTAACAGCTCGGCGTTGCCCTTATGCACTATCGCGGCCATGTAGGTAGCGTCGCTATTTATGGCGGCTATTTTGATAGGGGCTTGCGGGTTTTGTTTCGTGTATTCATAAAACATGAGGTCGCTATCTATGGTGCTGTCGGCTCTTTTTGTGGCTATGAGGTTTATTTGCTCGACTATGCCGGCTGCGGTTATGATGACGGCGCCGTGCTGCTCGGCGATTTTGCCTTCGTTGCTAGTTACGGCGTGAGCGCTTCTTTTGCCCTTTAGATCGGCAAATGATTTTATATCCTCGTTGTCTTTATGGACGATCACGATCGTATGCGTGGCCGTGTAAGGCACGGTAAAATCGTATTTTTTCTTTCTGTCGTCATTTATCGTCACTTGGTTAAATACGATATCGGCCTTGCCCGCGTCAAATGCCGCTATCATCGCGTCCCACGAGGCTTCGACGAATTTTGGCTTTAGGGCTAGTTTATCGGCGACAGCCCTTGCGATCTCGACGTCGTAGCCTACTAGATCGCCCGCTTCGTTGTGGTAGGTAAACGGCGCATACGTTCCCATGGTGCCTATCCTTATCACGCCATCCTTTTTGATCTGCTCGAGCGAATTTGCGCTCGCCAAATTTAAACAAACGGCAATCGCTGCGACAAATTTGATAAAATTTGAGATTTTCATCTTTTCTCCTTTTAAATTTATTCTGAAATATCTTTACCTAGATAAATTTGCGAAATTTCTTTCAATTTTCCTTCCGCTTTTAGTTCTTTTAGAGCCTGATTGATAGCGTCTAGGAGCTCTTTATTTCCCTTTTTTACGATAGCGGCGGTATACATCGGCTCATCGCCCGTGACGGCTATTTTTATCGGCGTGTCTGGATGCTGCCTCATATAGTCGTAAAACATTACCGTATCGTCTATTAAGTCATCAGCTCTTTTGGTTATGACTAAATTTATCTGCTCGGATATACCCTCGGCCGTAACTACTATACCGCCGTGTTTTTCTACCGTAGGTATCCACATGCTATTTACCGCATGAGTCGAGCGTTTGCCTTTTAAATCTGCAAACGAGTTGATGTCGTTCGTGTCTTTATGGACGATTATCGCAGCGTGAGAAACCATGTACGGTATGCTGTAATCGTATTTTTTCTTGCGTTCCTCGGTTACGCTGATTTGGCTAAATATGGCATCGGCTTTATTTGTATCAAACGCGGCAAGATTGGCATCTCAGGAGTATTCGATAAATTTAGCTTCAACGCCTAATTTTTTGGCGACTTCTCTTGCGATATCCACATCGTAGCCTACTAGTTCGTCTTTTTCATTATGATACGTAAAAGGCTTATATATCCCTATGGTGCCTATCCTTATCACGCCGTCTTTTTTGATCTGCTCGAGCGAATTTGCGCTCGCCAAATTTAAACAAACGGCAAGTGCCGCGACAAATTTGACCAAATTTGCGATTTTCATCTTTTCTCCTTTTAAATTTATTCGGAAATATCTTTATCAAAATACTTCATCGAGATCTCTTTTAGCTTGCCTTCGGCCCGTAGCTCGTTTAGGGCTTTGTTTATCGCTTCCAGTAGCTCGGCATTGCCTTTATGTACGATCGCAGCAGTGTACATCGGATCCTCGCCTGCTTCTATCAGCTTTATCGGCGCTTTTGGGTGTTGCTTTTTGTAGTCGTAGAACATCACGGCGTCGTCTATCGTGTCGTCGGCGCGCTTGGTGATTATGAGATTTATCTGGTCGCTTAGGCTATCGGCTACGACGAGCTTTGCGCCGTATTTTTCGACGGTTGGGATCCACATGCTATTTACCGAGTGCGTCGAGCGTTTGCCTTTTAGATCGGCAAAACTCTTGATATCGTCGTTATCCTCGTGCACGATGATTGCTGAGTACGAGGTCATGTATGGCACGGAGTAGTCGTACTTTTTCTTGCGCTCTTTGGTGATGCTCACTTGGTTAAACACGGTGTCCGCCTTGCCTGCGTCAAAAGCTGCTAGCATCGCGTCCCACGAGGCTTCGATAAATTTAGGCTTTAGGCCTAGCTTGTCTGCGACCGCTCTTGCAATCTCTACATCGTAGCCCATCAGCTCGTCTTTTTCGTTATGAAACGAAAACGGCGAATACACTCCCTCGGTTGCGATAGTGATCACGCCATCCTTTTTGATCTGCTCAAGCGATTTTGCGCTGGCTAAATTTAAACAAACGGCAAGCGCCGCACCTAGTTTTAAAATTTGTCTTAGCTTCATGCTAACTCCTTTTGTGAAATTTGAAAATAAATTTGTCCTAGCCGATTAAAACGGCTAGCTATAACTTGCTTTGCCTGCATGGTCAAATTTTGCGTAGATAACCACAGAGATAACCATGATCGCACCGTAAATCATACGAGTATAAAACGCATCAAAGCCCATAGCTACGATTCCGCTTTCCATTATGCCGATAATTACGGAGCCTATCACGGTTCCGTAGACGCTTCCGCTGCCGCCGTTTACGCCCGTGCCTCCTAAAAATATCGCCGCAAAGACCAAAAGCATATATCCGTCCCCTTGCGTCGGCCACCAGTTGATAAACTCTAGGCTCACGATGACGCCTGCTAGCGCGCTCATAACGCCCGTGTTGATAAAGAGTAGATATTTGGCCTTGGCTACGTTTACGCCTAACATTTTGGCTGCTTTTTGGTTGTCGCCGGTAAAAAGTATCCCGTCGCCAAATTTATGTTTAAAGATCGCTATGTAGGTTAAAAATGCGATCGCTACTGCTATGACAGACTGGGCGGGGATGCCGAAAAATCGTCCTATCAAAAGCTCTTTTATCGCTCCGTCGGCTGCGGCTAGAGATACTGCTAGTCCGCCGCTAGCTACGGTGGCTAGCCCTCGCCAGAAAAACTGAGTACCGATAGTGGCGATGATGGACGGGATGCGGGCGTTTATAACCAAAAACGCATTTAGAGCGCCGCAAGCTGCGCCTACGGCTAAACTAGCCGCTAACGAAAGAGCTAGGCTAGAGCTAAATTTAAAAACATAGGCAAATACAAATCCGCTTATCGCCATAACCGACGGGAAGCTCATATCAAACTCGCCCGCCACTATAAGCGGCAAGAGCCCGAGCGCCAAAATAGCGATGATCGGTACGCTAACGAGGTAGCTAAAGTATATATTTCGCGACAAAAACACGTCGGGCGCAAATGCCGCAAACACGCCTAAAATCGCAAATAAAATCAGCGTGATGATTATATTTTTACTCATAAAACGCCTTATATAGCTCGTCTAGGCTGGATATTTCGTTTCTTGGTAGCTCTTTTTGGCATTTACCGCCGCGCAAAAATACGAATTTATCGGCTATATTAAAAGCTTGATTTAGATCGTGGGTTATGACGATCGTGCTTAAATTTTGCTCTTTGAGCGATTTTAGATACCCCATAAATCGTTTGCTCTGATCAATCCCAAGCGCAGTCGTAGGCTCGTCTAGAATCAAAATTTTAGAGCGAAAATATATGGCTCTAGCGATCGCGAGTCCTTGCTTTTCGCCTCCGCTTAAATTTTTAGCCTTGCTCGTGGCATCTAGTCCCGCGCCGCTAAATCCCAAAAATTCTTTTAAAATTTTATTTGCGACCCCTATCTCTTTTTTGGCGTCTATGAGTCCAAATTTAGTTATATGACGCGTGGCGAAGATGTTGCGATAGATTTCTTGCTCGCCGCCCAAAAAGCCCTCTTGAAAGACAACCTCTATCCCCATATCTCGCGCTTTTAGGAGATTAAATTTATCCTTCGCGATAGGAATTTGCGAGATTTTAAATTCATCGAAACTATCAAATTTCTCATATCCGCAAAGGCATTTTATCAGCGTGGATTTTCCTGCTCCGTTATCGCCCAAAAGCGCCAGCGTCTCGCCGTTTCGCAAAGTAAAATCGACACCTTTTAAAATTTGCGTATTACCGAAACTTTTAAAGGCGTTTTTTAGCTCTATCGCGTTATCTGATGCCATTTTTGACTAGCGGTTCGATGAGCTCGATGTTTTTAGGCGTTACAAAGCCGCCGCCCGTATCTAGCGTAAAGCCCGAAAATGCGTATTTTTTGTTCATTACGATCTGAACGACGCTAAAGTATCCTTGAAAAAACGGTTGAGCATCGGCGACTAGATCGATCGAGCCGTCTTTGATGCCGGCTATCGTTGCCGGAGAGATCGAGAAGCCTGCGACGTTTAGCTTTTCTTTGTCTAAATTTAAGCTTTTCAAAAATTGCGGAGATTGCGCTGTAAGCGCGCCGTGGTCAAGTACGACTAGCCTTGTGTCCGGATGCTTTGCCATATACGCGCTAAATACGCTAAGTCCTAAGCTCGGGTCTTTGTTTATCTCCGGCGAGATTTCGATATACTCGACGTTTAGTCCGTTTTCTTTAAAGACTTCAAGCATTGCCTTGGCTCTAAGTCCGCGCGTAGGCTTGCTTAAAAGCCCCCAAACCATCACCTTTTCGCCTTTTTTAAGATCAAATTTTCTAATAGCCTCATTAGCCGTAAGCTTACCGGTTCTATAGTTGTTGCTGCCTGCGTAACCAAAGCCGTCGCCTTTAAACTCGTCAAGGCTCTTTGGTAGCTCGGTATCGATGCTAGTTACCGTCACTCCGCTCTCAAACGCTTTTTTGATTAGCGGCTGGTACAGCTCGTCGCCGGGGTGTCCCATCACTACGATGCCGCTAGGAGACGCAGCCAGAGCCGTTTTAAAATTTTCGATCATCTTGTTTGGATCCCACTCCGAATACATCACCTTTAGATCCACATTTAGATCCTTTGCTGCTGCCTTTGCGCCGTTTGAGATGACGGTCGAGAAGTTATCTCCGACGCTGCCTGCTTCAAAATAAATTTTGATCTTATCGTCAGCGCCCGAAACGCTGAGCAAAACCGCCAATGCTAAAAACAACTTTTTCATGATTTTCTCCTTGTGTGAAATTTAAATGTCAAATTTATGCCAAAAGCTCGATAAACGCCTCTAGGCGCGTGCGAATTTGCCCGACGTCCTGCTTGGAGTAGTCC
>CAUQHH010000117.1:0-6686 GCA_963517705.1 uncultured Campylobacter sp. | reverse complement strand
CCCGCGAAAACGCCCATAAAGAAAACGGCGGCGAGAAAAAGAAGGAATTTAAGAAAAAAGAGAACTCTGGCGAAGAGCAAAATCATAAAAGCGAAAAGAAAAAAAATAATAAAAATCGCCACGAGCATCACAAAAACCATGCTGCAAAGCAAAACGAAACGAGCGCGGCAAACGAGCCTAAAGTCGAAGAAGCACAACTGCAAAAAGAGTCTCAAATAAAAGAAAAAGAACAGCACAAAAAAGAACAATCTAAAAAAGATAGCAGCAAAAACATCCTCGATCACTCGATCATCGATACCTTTAATAAAAACGACTTTTACGAAGGCGATGAAAAAGCTGCATCTAGCGAAAATTTAGGCTCGCATACTTCCGGCGGCGAGGCAAATTTGACGCAAGCCGCGCCAAATTTAGCTAAAAAAGAAAAACAAGACTCTCGCGCCGACCGCGCCTCGGCTCAAAAACAAAAAGATCAAAAACCAAAAGCCGACATCGACAAAGTCCTGCCTGAGATAAAGCAGGGCGTAGAGAAGCTTTTTGGCGGAAATTTCTTTACTATAAACAAGATAGACGTGCGCAAATTTGACGACGAGACCGTGATAGTCGAGCTTGACGGCGAGGATGCGGCGCTACTCATCGGCAAAGAGGGCTACCGCTACAAGGCGATCTCATATCTGCTCTATAACTGGATCAGCTCAAAATACAGCCTTGCGGTACGCCTTGAGATTGCTCAGTTTTTGCAAAATCAAGAAGCCGCGATCGATCAGTATCTAAAGGGAATAATCGAGCGCGTGGAGGAAACGGGCAAGGCTAAAACCAAGTCTTTAGACGGCGTTTTGGTTAAGATCGCTCTTGAAAAACTGCGCGAAAAATTCCCCGACAAATACGTAAGCGTAAAGTCAAATAGCGACGGGCAGTTTGTGGTCGTGAACGACTTTATCAAAAAATGAACGAGACCATAGCCGCCGTCGCCACTGCGCACGGCGTAGGCTCGATCTCCATCATCAGGCTAAGCGGCGCAGACGCCCTTGGCCTAGCTCTCAAACTCACTAAAATCACCTCTCTTGTCCCGCGTTACGCAACTCTAACTAAAATTTACGCCGAAGGCGAGCTCATCGACGAAGCGCTACTTATTTACTTTAAGGCCCCGCATAGCTTTACGGGTGAGGACGTAGTGGAGTTTCAGCTCCATGGCGGACTAGTGGTGGCAAATTTGATCCTAGGCGAGCTCATCAAAAAAGGCGCCAGACTTGCGCGCGCCGGAGAATTTAGTAAGCGAGCGCTCATAAACGGCAAGATGGATTTTAGCAAGATCGAGGCGATAAATTCGCTAATAAACGCAAAAAGCGAGGATAGCGTCAAAATCATCGCTCGCACGATGAGAGGAGATCTGGCTAAATTTGCAAATGAAATCCGCTCCGAGCTCGTAAAAACTCTGGCGTTTGTGGAGACTAGCATCGACTACGCCGATGATGATCTGCCTGCTGATCTGCTAGAAAGTATCAGTCAAATGCTAAAACAAAACAGTGCTAAACTAGATAAAATCGTAGCCATAAGTCAGAGCAGAAAAGGGCTACTCGAGGGCTTTAAGATCGCGATAGTTGGCAAGCCTAACGTCGGCAAAAGCTCAATCCTAAACTCGCTTTTATCCTACGAGCGAGCGATCATCAGCGACGAGGCGGGCACGACTAGAGACAGCATCGAAGAGGCGCTAAAAATCGGCACTCACCTGGTGCGTATCATAGACACGGCAGGTATTCGCAAAAACGCGGGCAAGATCGAGCAGATCGGCATTTTGTATTCGCTGCGGGCTATCGAGGAGGCCGACGTCATACTGGCTGTTTTTGATGCGTCGCAGGAGGCAGACGAGCAGGATAACGAGATCCTAGAGCTTTTAAAAAACTCGCAAAAAAAGATTTTTTACGTTCTAAATAAATGTGACCTCGGCGTTAAATTTACAAGTCCCGAAAATCCGATAAAAATCTGCGCCAAGCAAGGAACGGACGAGATAATAAATAGCCTAAAAGCCTATCTCGACGCGCAGGAGACGAGCGAGATATTATTAAATTCTACCCGTCAAATTTCAAGCTGCGAAGCGGCGAGCGAGGCGATAAAAAGAGCGTTAAATTTGCTTGCCGAGTCCGAGCTCGAGCTTTTTGCTTATGAGCTAAACGCGGCCATAGAGCAAATCTCGTCAATCACGAAGCCGTTTGAGAGAAGCGAAATTTTAGACGAGATGTTTAGTAACTTTTGCCTCGGCAAATAACGAAATTTACTCTATAAAAAAGGAAAAAATAGTGAAAAAAATCTTATCTATAGCCGCCCTAGCTGCGTTGCTGGGAGGTTGCATGCCTTCGCAGGATCATCTAGCAAGTAGCGTAGTATCGCCTGAGCCAGACTGGATCAAATATCTAGAAAACGACGGCACCGTCGGCGATGTCGCATTTTTCTCAGAAAATTTGAGCGCAACTTACGCGCAAAAAAACGGCGATATTATCGGCATGGCGCTCATAAAAAAAGACGGTCAAAATTTGAAACTTGGCGATATGTACGCGCAAAATGGTATTTCATTTATAGTTTTGGAGCTTAACGATAAGGAAAAATTTGGCTATCAGTACATAAATATGCGCGATAAAAACGAGCTTGCGACTCTAAGAGGGGCTAAAAAGGTTAAATTTTATCAGTTTGGCGGCGGTATATTAGAGAACGTAGTTTTTAGCGCGGACTCGGGCGCCGTGTGCGAGAGTTTTGCGGCGGGCAAGACGGTAAAAGCTCATGCCGTAACTAATTATTACGATAAAGAAAGCGCCGACAATAGCGAATTTTTCGCGACCCTGATGGATATCGGAGTGAAAAAGGGCAAAAGCGCCGAGATCAAAAATCTAGACTTTAAATTTTTCGTTAGCGACGGCAAGCTTGCTAGTACGCAGACGCGGGCTCGATCGGCGGAATTTAGGAGCAAAGTCATAGACGCCGACGCTAAAAAACAGGAGCAAATCCTATCAAATATCGTTTGCGCTGCGCCTAAAAACTGATCGCTTTTATCAAATTTAAACGCGAGCGCGAGATGAAAAAATTATTTCTAGCAGCCGTCGCAGCCCTGGCGTTTTACGGTTGCGCCGGCGTCACTAGCAGCGCAAACAAAGCAGAGCGCGACGTCTCAAATATCGACGTTCCGGAGGATAACTGGACGAGATATCTGGATACTGACGGCGCCGTTAGAGAGGTTGCCTTTTTGACGGCGTTTTTCTCGCGTGATTTTCGCACTCAGCCTGAGGACGGTGAGGCTACCGGCTTTGCACTCACTAAAACAGACGGCGCCAGGCTGCCTTTTAGACTCGGAGCCGTCTACAAAAGGGGCGGTAGTGCGTTTATGCTAAAAGATGCCGATACCGAGGCAGAGTTTGATCTAAAAGACGAAGCGAGCGCGACCGAGCTTTAGGACGCTCGGCGGATCAAATTTTACGAATTTAGCTCAAATTTGACGACGGTAGCGGTTTTTGAGGCGCCGATTTCGGTTTGCGAGGCGTTTCAAAAAGGCGGTAACGTGAGCGTGAAATCCGTATCTAGCTACTATGATACGCAAAATTTAGAAAAGCCGCATTTCACGGCCGTTATAACGCAGGCAAAAATTTCATCAAAAAGCGGCGCGCTACTTTTAAAATCTCAGATAAAAAATTTTACAAATCCAGACGGCTTGCGAGAGGCTGCCGAAAAAACGCCTAAATTTGAGGAAAAAATCCAAAACGAGTTACGCGGCTACGAGCTGAGGCTTAATCAAATTTGCGCTTTTGGCGCGAAAAAAAGAGAGCAAAAATGAAAAACATGATTATTTTTAAGACGGCGGCAGCGGCTGCTATGGTACTAACTTTTAGCGGTTGCGCAGCCATCACAGGCGACATGGGCGGCGAGAGAGCGTGGCGTACGTACATGGAAAACGACACTAGCATACAGCAGATCGGGTTTATAACCGAAACCACGGTCTATGAGGCGAGCAGCGGCAAAAAAGAGGAAAAATTCGGCGACTATATGGGTAGGGCCGAGGTGAAGGCGCCGGGCGAGAGCGACTCATCGAGCCAAAATCTAGGCTGGGTTTACTCAAGCGGCGACGGCGTAAAAACTCTGATAGTGATTGATCTAGATAGCGGTAAAAATGTAGATTTGAGCGATAAAGACGAGATAAAAAAGCTACAAAACTCAAAGAAATTTAAGTTTTACGAATTTGGCGGCGGGATCCTTGAGAGCGTGATTTATAGCGCGCAAAAATCTCCCGTTTGTAAGGCGTTTTTTAGCGGCGAACCTATAAACGCTAGAAGCGTGACGAACTACTACGTGGGCGCGTCTGACGAGTTTTTCGCTACCGTGATCGACGCGAAGATAGTCGGAAACAAAGGCTTTGAGATAAAAAATCTGGACTTTAAATTTAACCTGCCGAGCAGCAAACTAGCCGAAGCTAAAGAGCAGGCGACCTCTGCGAAATTTAGACAAGACATCATCGATCAAGACGTCAAAAAGCAAGGACGTATCCTGCTAAACATACTTTGCTACTATAGCATGCCGAGCAAATAATCGTTTGCGGCGGGTAATCGCCCGCCGAATTTGTATACTCCCTACGCTTTTTACAAAACTGACGATAAAAGGAAAAAATATGAATCCGTTTAAAATTTTGATTTTTGCGGTTGCCTTAAATTTTGCATTTGCTAGCGACGCGCCAAAAGGTGCAAATTTGGATGCAGATGCCGCTCGCAACCAAAAAGAAGTAAAAATGCTAGAGGCGTTTTGCGGGTCGATTTTGCCCTTTAACATGGCTTCATGTATGCAGCTAGCGGACAAGCGTTTGGATGAAAGCAGCGCATTTTACGACAGACAAAAAGGGCTTGGCGGCACTGCAAAAAGTCTGCGACTCGAAGGACGAGCGCGACTCAAAGCTTGCCCGCACGAAGCTAGCGTGCGAGTCGGGCGAGAGTCGCGAATGCCTAAACGCCGCTAAATACTATCAGGTCTTGCTTGTCGGTGGCGTGGCGGCGTCGGCGCTTTTTCAAAAGAACTGCGACGAGCACAGCGGGGCTGATTGCTTGTATGCTAATTTTTTTGATAAGGCTCGGGACGGGATGACGGACGAGTATGTGCGAAAGATGAAAAAGTATCTCAAAAAAGCGTGCGATGCTGGCGAAAAAGAGGGCTGCAAGGAGTTTGAAAAACTACGCGAGCTTTGAGTTGCCGAAAAGCGGCTTGCCTTGCGAGCGCTTTTGAGAGATTTGAAATTTTCACCCTGCGGCAGACTATTTGTCTAACCTTGAGATAAAAATTTCTGCACAACTCTCAAATTCATCTCGCGATACTTCGCCTTATTTTTTACGTTCAAATTTGAAGTCAAATTTAGCTAAATTTGTAAACTTTGACTTCAAATTTTACGCACCGAGACCCGCATCTTTAAGGCGCTAAATTCGACTCGGTCGAATTTTAGTAAAATCAAGTTGCTCCACATTTAACCTTTTATGTAAACAACAACCTTTTGCACAATAAATTTAAATTTTTATCCAAATTTGACTAAAATCGTATTTAAAATTTTTAAGGTGCGGGTTAGGAGGGTAAAATTTGAATACGAAAGACAAACAAAACTTAAATTTGACAAATTCGGGTTCGGGCAAATTTGCGAGAGACTACGACAAAGAACCACTAGTTTTGCGGGATTATTCCGGTTTTCCTTTAATTTTACACTATTTGATTATTTTAATATTTTGGATTACTGCTTCTGGGTTTTGCATTAGTTGCTTAGACGATTTTGAAAGCGGTATTTTAGATTTTGACGACACAACACAAACGATAATAAAATTTGGCTTTGCAATAGTTGTATTTTTGATATTTGATTGTTTTAATATTATAAATTCAAAGAAAAAATATACCTATTTTTATAATTCAAAAGTTGCATATTATGATGAAAATTTTAAAGAAACTAGCAGTGAAGATATAATATTTAACAACGACACAACTTTTAAGGCAGTTTGGTTTTTAGATATGATAATTTCAGCTACTTTTGGTAAGGTTTTTTTAGCTAGTTTTTTCATAATTAGCTTTATTAAAGGAACTTTTGGCATATCTTTAATAGGTGTATTACTTTTAATATTTATATTATTGTTTGCGGAATTTTTAGAAATTATAGTTTTTTTGGTAATTTATAGATATGAAAATAAAAGTTTTAAAAATTTTTGGAAAATATTTCCAAAATTTCAAATAAATCTTGAATACGCAGAAGACATACATTGGTCTGATTATAGGCGAAATAACGAAAGACTTTATTCTATACATATATTTTCTTTCAATGAAGAAAATTACAATAAGGTAAGGGATTATATTTTTATGGTCTTTAATATAGATATAAATAAAAATTTAAGTAAATAATAGTTTTTTGAAATGATAAAAAATGAGTAATTCAAGCAGAATTAACAAGACAGCAAGTGGGTTAAATAAGGCAAAAGAAAAACTATTGAATTCTCTTAGATTAAGTTATAAGAAGGATAAATTGTGAATAATGATGTTTTTAATAAAAGCAAGGATTTAAGGGATTAGGTAAAGATATAGATAAAATTAAACTAGAGATTTTTGTATGAATATTACTGGCTTTCTTTCGCCGTCGTCCCTTTGGTTTATCAAGTTTTTATGCGAATTTAAGTAAAATCAACCAAAAT
>CAUQHH010000116.1:0-6741 GCA_963517705.1 uncultured Campylobacter sp. | reverse complement strand
GCTTAAATCCTTGCAGTTTTTGCGCAGAGTTTTTAAACAGTAGCGAGACCGCAAAACCCGCGATCAAGTAGTAGAGCAAGGTGTTTGTGCTGTCTATTTGTATATTTGGATTCCACTCGCCAAATTTAACGCCGTACTCCCTCAAAAAACCAACCTTTCTCTCTAGCCGCGAATTTAGAGTTAGTCCGCCGCCCAGCCCAAACATCCCCTTTAGTACCTTTAGCGCGTCGTCCCACTCCTTGGCTCTAAAAAATACCCACGCGATATTTACGAAGTTAAAAGTTATAAACCAAGCTACGAATTTATTTAGCCTAAAGCCTAACTCACTCCAAATCCTTTGGACGATCAAAGCCGCGCCGTGTAAAAATCCCCAAAATACAAACGTCCAGCCAGCCCCATGCCAGATGCCTCCTATCACGAAGGTCGTAGCTAAATTTACGTACGTTCTCGCCTTGCCCTTGCGGTTGCCTCCCAGCGGGATATATACGTAATCTCTCAAAAAACGGCTTAGCGTGATATGCCACCTGCGCCAAAAATCCTGAATATTTAAAGCCTTATAAGGCGAGTTGAAATTTATCGGGAGTTTGATGTTAAAAAGCAACGCCGCGCCGATCGCCATATCGCAGTATCCGCTAAAATCAAAATAAAGCTGAAAACGTGTAGCTAAGGCTAGTCACCCAAGCTTCGATCAAATTTAAGCTCGCGGCCCTATCAAAGCCCTCGGTCGCCCAAACGGAGAAAGTATCGGCGATAACGACCTTTTTAAAAAGCCCGATAGAAAATATAAAAAGTCCAAGAGCGATATTTTCATAGTTGATTACTTTGTTTTTGGTTTTTGCAAACTGCGGCATCATCTCCTCGTGATGTACGATGGGGCCGGCGATTAGCTGCGGGAAAAACGTAACAAACAAGCAGTAATTTAAAAAATCATACCGCTTTGCGCCCTCTCCCGCCGCGCTATCTACCAGATACGCGATCTGTTGAAACGTAAAAAACGAAATAGCAAGCGGCAGGAGTAAATTTAGGTGCGATATCTGCGTGCCGAAGGCGAAATTTACGTTGCCGATTAAAAAATCAGAATATTTAAAATAGCCGAGCAAAGCTAAATTTGCCGCGATACCCAGAGCAAGGAGGAGCTTTTTGGAAATTTTGGGATTATTTTTATTTAGCTCGAGTCCAAAGGAATAGTTAAATATCATGGATGCTACTATCAAAGGCAGATACGCGATGTTCCACCAGCTGTAAAAATATAGCGACGATAGCACTAAAAAGCCTTTCGCCGCTTCGGTAAGGCGCTTTTTATTTAAGAAAAAATATACGAAAAAAGTTACGGGCAAAAATAAAAATATAAATTCGTAAGAGTTAAAAAGCATTATCCATCCATTGATTTTTAGCGCAATTATAATAAACATTATTTAATATTTAAACAAAATAAAAATTAATTAATTGCTACCGAGCAAAAACTAAACGCACAAGCGGTCAAATTTAAAGCAAGGACGTAAAAATAGTCTGCCAAAGTTGCAACTTAAATTTGAGCGAAATGACGCAAGAAGCGGTATCGCGAAGGTTAGACTAGGCGTGGATGAAATTTGCGGGCAGAGCGTATGCTTTATACGCAATAGAGCAAATTTCAAACGCAACGACGTATAGCAAAGAAAAACAACACGGGAATTAAGGCGAAGTATTTTTCGCTTAAATGAGGCGAAATTTAATTTTTAAGCGTAGGCTGGTTTAAAATTTGAGTTAAAGAATGCAAGAGAGGCAGTATCGAGAGATAGCTTTAAATGTTGTGCAGAAATTTTAAGTCAAGATAAGGCATATAGCCTATCGCGGACTTAAAATTTCATACTCATTTAAAGACGCTCGCGAGATACGCGCAAAGATAAGGCGCAGTATTTTTTCTTTAGACGAGGCGGAAATGATCCGAATGAAAGAGCGTATATTATAATACGCGACTGAAATTCGGCGAAGTTTCCAACGACGTATAAAGGAAAAAGAGGAGTCGCTAGGTGTTCAAGTCGGGATAATCCCACACGTTATACTCATCCGTCAGATTATCGTTCTCCGCACCCTTACAGCACAGCCACTCTAGTCCGCCGCGCCTCTCCATCACGACCTCTTCATCAAGGCCTGCGCTCTTGGTGCCGTGCACGCGGGCATTGACGCACGCCCAGTGGTAGCGGTAGATGAGATCTAGCGCCTGCAGGATTTCATCAGTACCCCGCATTTTTACTAGCCCCGAAAAATCGCCGCCGATAAAAGTATCCATCACAAATTTGCAGTCGCAGATCTCGTTTGGGAAATTTAGCTCCTCTACGAGACCCATGGCCCACATCAGCGCCCACAGCGACTCGTATTTCCAGCCCATATTTACAGCCTCGTTATAGCTCGCTTCGCCCTCTATGACGCGGCGTTCCATGCGCGTTAGCTTGTCTATGCACCCAAAGCGATTATCTAAAAAGTCCTTCGTGCCCTGCTTGTCCTCATCGGTTAGCTCGCCGTTATCTCTGATCGAGCAGGCGCACATTATCGCGGCAAACGAGCAAATAGCGCGGGCGATAACCTCGTCCTTTTCGCGCGGAGTGATCTCGCTCGTCTCGTATCGCAGTGGCAAATGGTCTATAAAAGGCACGCCTTGCGATTTTAAAATTTCGATGCTTATATCCTTGCGCTCCTGCGCGGTTTTACCGATCTTTGCGGCGTTTGCGCTTCTTTTTCGCGCGCTATCGGCCCCCTTTTTAAAAAAATCAAAAATACCCACGCCTTCTCCTTTAAATTTACATAAATTTACGCGGGTATTTTAGCGTATAAACGGCAATTTTAGCGACTTGTCGGCGACAAATTTACGTAAATTTCAAAAACGTTGCGCTAGAATCCGCATCCATCAAATTTTAAAGGATAAAAAATGAGAAAAACTTTAGCAGTTTCGCTTCTATGCGCGGCAAGCGCGATGTTTGGCGCAAGCGCGGACGAAATCTACGCCGCGGCGCAAGCGGCGAAAACAAAAGGCGATCTTGCGGGTGCGCTCGGCGGTTTCGAGAAGGCTTGCGAGGCGTCGCACGCGGATGCTTGTCGTCGTGCGGGATTAGCCTACGACTACGGTATGGGCGCTACGCAAGATTACGCCAAGGCGGCTAAATTTTACGAAAAATCGTGCGAGCTAGGCGATGCTAACGGCTGTTCGAATTTAGCCGACGTCTACGGCGCAGGCAGGGGCGTGGAGCGCTCGGAGCAAAAATCGTTCGAGTTATTTAACAAAAGCTGCGAAATGGGTAGTAGCGGCGGCTGCTACGGACTAGCAGGGCTTTATGAGAGCGGTAAAGGCACGGAAAAATCAAGCGAACAAGCAGCTAAATTTTATAAAAAATCCTGCGAGCTAGGTCTTGATCTAGGTTGCGAAAAGGCAAAGTAAGGTTTATTGGGCGTGGATAAATCTACCCCGACTTTTTGCACGATCTAGTCGGCGGCGGCAAATTTTAGCCGTATCCATAAACGCGCTTGGATTATTAAATTTGACGGACAATAAGCAAAGGCAAATTTAAAATCAACGCTCATCAATCCGCAGAATGTAGAAAATAAAATTTAGCATTTTTTTCAGAGTTCCGCCGGTGTGGTGTTTAGCGCAAAAAATCGATTTTAAAATTGGTATTTGGTTTAGGGTTCGAAAAAAGACAAATTTACGGCAAGACCGTAAATTTGGGGATAAAAACGGCCGCGAGCGGAGAAATAACTAAATTTAAGTCTACCGCTCGCTAAAATCTGCAAATTTTACTTAGCCGAGCAGCTTTTGCAGCACTCCAAAAGCCTGCGAGCCGCATTTGAGGCTACGATTAGCCCTGCGGCAGACATTATTATATCTTTTAGCACCAGTCGTCCCGCACCCGATAGATACGGAAATCCGTGATTAGGGCTTTCAGTGATGCCGAGTGCTGGATTGCCTAGATTTGGCACCCAAGTCTCAGGCGTCGTTATCAAAAAGCTAAGCGTTACGATAGACATACCAAATGTCAGCAGCCCGCCGATAAGCCCTAGTTTAGGGAACCAGATGCCAAGCAGCACGAGCGTACCGATAGTGCAGATCATCGCGCCGATCAGATACGAAACCGCATAAGTACCGTTTTGTTTGTGCCACTCGATGTTTTTAGGCACGACCAAGCCTTCCGGGTTTTTATGTAGGTTATACTCGGCGACCATTTTGCCCTTGCCGTTATCTACGATATCTTTTTTGCTATACATGTAGCTAAAAAACGGGCTGTTGGTTACAAACGGTACGATACCGTCAGCCTCGTATTGCACGACTTTGAGTCCGCCTATCCACGCCATCACGATAAAAATCGCGACGCTAACGTAGTTTACGAAATATCTTTGCGAGCCTGCTAGGGCTTGTAAAAATTTTTGCATTAAGTTCCTTTAGGGTGATTTTTATAATTTTAATTAGACTGTATATTTAAGGCTATATAAAATTATAACGGGATTATATATAAATCATATAAAATTCGGCTTAAAAAGATAAGCATTATCATAAATGGAAACTTTAATTACATTTTAGTTTTGGTTTAAGTAAGATTTTAAATTTATAATATCTTTATCTGTAAATAGCCGCCAAAACACGCTAAAGACTATTTGGTAGATTTGGCTGGTTTATGTGAGTGGATTAATAGCAAAACTTGCGTTAAATTTAAGACTTGATCTCTAGCCGCCAAAACCAAAACTAGCTCGTTTTAGCTTAAAATTTGATACCAAGCCGAATGTGAAATTTGATTTTACGAACCTTGCAAAACATTTAAGACGCTTTCTAGCCACCCGAATTAAACATCGAAAATCAAACGAAAAGAAATCAAATTTATGAGAAATTTATCGGATCCATATCGACGTCAAAGCCGTGCGTAGCGCAGATGCGAGCGGCTTTTATAAGCGGAGCATGCGAGGCGCAACGCAGCAAAATCTCAAAACGGTATTTACCGCCAAGTATTTCGATCACGCACTTGCCGTGTCCGACGATCTCTAGCGAAGATTCGGCCATGCGCAAATTTTCAAGCTCGGCTACGCAAATTTCAAGTCTTTGCTTTGCCGCCTGCTCGCTTTTTTCAGAAATAATAACTCGCAAAAGCCTAGCAAACGGCGGATACATCGGCTCGCGCGCCGCAATCTCCTCAGCCAAAAACGCATCGTAGTCAGCGATAAAATTTTCAAAAAACTCCCACTGCCTACTCTGCACGACCACGCGCCCTTCGCCCGAGCGCCCAGCCCTGCCCGCCACCTGCATCGCTAGAGCCAACGTCCGCTCTCGAGCGCGAAAATCAGGGAAATTTAGCAATTCATCAACGCCCATGATGACCGCAAGATCCACGTTGTGGTAGTCGTGCCCCTTGCTCAACATCTGCGTGCCGACGAGCGCGTCTATCTCGCCCGCGTTAAAGGCTTTTAGCGTCTTTTCGAGCTTGTTTTGAGTCGTGATCTCGTCGCGGTCGAATTTCTCGATCCTTGCCGCCGGAAACGCCGATCGCAAGGCTTCCGTTAGCTCGTCGGTGCCGATTTTTTTCGCCTCGATCATCTCGCTGCCGCACTTCTCGCACGAGCATGTCGCAGCCGTCGTAAAGCCGCAGTACTGGCACTTTAGCAGATTACGCTTTTTATAAAAGCTCATCCCGACGCTACAAAACGGGCACTTTATCGTGCTACCGCACTCGCGGCATGAAAGATAGCGGAAGTTCGCGCGCGTGGGCAAAAAGACTACCGCCTGCTTACCGCCCGTAAAACTCGCCGTAAGCTCGCCCAGTATCACGTCACTTAGCCCTGTCTCGCTCTCGTCGTAGATAAATTTTTTCTCGCTTTTAAAAAACGTTCCTCTGAGTCTAAAATGCGGCTGCTTTTTAAAGCTCACGACGCTCGGGGTCGCCGAGCCAAGTACGACTTTGATGTCAAATTTGCTCGCCAAAAATAGCGCAAGGTCGCGGGCGTTATAGTGTGGATTTTGCGCGGATTTGTAGCTGTCGTCGTGCTCCTCATCGACGATGACGAGTCCAAGCTCGGTAAATGGCAAAAACAGCGCCGAACGCGCGCCTGCGATCAAATTTATCTCACGGCTCTGAAATTTTTGTAGGATCTCGCCGCGCTTTTTTGGAGTTATTTTAGAGTGCCACATGCCGAATTTCTCGCCAAAATAGCTCTTTAGTCGCTTTGTCATCTGAGGCGTGAGTGAGATTTCTGGCATCAAAAGCAAAACCTGCTTGCCCGCGAGCAGATATTCGCGGATAATGGAAAAATAAATCTCGCTTTTACCGCTTCCCGTATCGCCAAAAATCAAACTCGTTTTATGGTTTTTTACAAAATTCAGCGCTTCTTGCTGGTCTTGATTTAGGCTTGGGATTTTTGGAAAAAACTCGGTTGCAGAATGCCGGTCGAAAGCCGTTTTGGGCAACTGCTCAGAGGTATTAAATTTTAATTCAGTAGCAACGTTCCTATTTGAGTTCAAATTTTCCTGATAGTCGCCGCTATTTAAATTTTGGGGCAAATTTGACTGCGATGTTTCGTTTAATTCCGTAGTCAAATTTAACTCTTTGCTATCGTCAAATTTTGCATTTGTCTCGTTTTTATCGCTCAGAATTTGCGCTTGCGTCAAATTTTGCAAGCAAGGCGCTTCAATCTCAAGCGGAGTAAAAAGGCCAGCCGCGATAGATAAATTTACGACATAGTAATGCGAGATAAATTTTAAAAGCGAAATTTGCATCGGTGTAAGCG
>CAUQHH010000115.1:0-6741 GCA_963517705.1 uncultured Campylobacter sp. | reverse complement strand
TTCGCTATTTACGCTGCTTGGGGCGTTTTTATTTACATATTTTTGCCTGCCTTTTATATTTGAGGGCGCGATGTTTTCCCAAAGCGCCGTGTTTTCGAGATTTTTTGATAAATTTGCGAGACTTTGCGAGCGCGCGGCGGGAGCGATAAATTTAAAAATTTTACTTGCCGCGTTTGCGCTTTGCGCGGGAATTTTGGCTCTAAATTTTAAAAGCCTAAGCGCGCCCGAACAGATCAAAGACTACGCAAACTCGCCCGCGCAGCTGCTGGAGCAGTCTAAAAAGATCAGCGAGATAACGGGCGCCGCGCCGCAAAACTCCGTCATCGTGCTAAATGGCGGCGAAGACCAAGTCGGCGACGAAAAGCGGCTGATGCGTGAGCTAAAGCAGGCAAATCTCGTCAAAGATTACGCTTCTATTTCTAAATTTATCCTAAGTCTGGCCGAGCAGGAAAATGTAAAAAATATCTTTAAAGAATCCGCGCAAGACGAGGAAATATTTAAAATTTTCGCTCAGTTTGGCTTGTCTGCCGAGCTAGTAAAACCCGAGCTTGAAAAGATCTCAAACGCCAAAACTATTGGCGCTAGCGAGATTTTAGAATTTGATGCGGCGAGAAATTTTGCTCGATTTTTGCCTGACGCGAGCACGAGCGCGATATACGCCGAGGGGCTTGAAAGCGGCGCAAAAACGGATGAAATTTTAAAGGCAAACGGCGCATTTAGCGTCGATTTCGTCGGTGCGCTAAATCAAAATTTGACTGAGGCGAAGGCCTGGGCTGCGGTGCTAAAGGGCGGCGCATTTTTGCTTGCGTTTGCGCTTTTGTGGGCGTTTTTCGGGGCGGCGCGCTCGCTTTTGGTTATGAGCGTCATCGCGCTTGGCGTGCTAGCCGTGCTTTGCGGTTTTGCGGCGCTTGGCGTCCACGTAAATATTTTTGCGATTTTCGGGCTTATCTTGGCAAGCGCAGTCGGGATCGATTATCTCATCTTTGCACTAAACGACGACTTGTCGCGGCGAGAGCGCGTTTTTGGGATATTTGCCGCGTTTATCACGAGCTTTATCTCGTTTTTTGCGCTTAGTTTTAGTCAGACGCCGGCAGTTAGCGTTTTTGGGCTAGCCGTTAGCCTTTGCGTCGCGTTTTACGGGCTTGCCGCCTGCACGCTCGCGATGAAAAATTTGGCTTAAATTTAGCAAAAAGAGGTATAATCGCGAGCTTACGCAGCGCGAAATTTGAACCAAACGGGCGCGCTAAATTTAATAAAACGGAAAGAAAATGCTAAAAATAAACGGCAAAGACGAGAGCGAATTTATCGACAAAACGGTAGCGCAGCTACTCGCCGCGAAGGCGCTAAATCCGGGGCGCATCGCAGTCGAGCTAAACGGCGAAATCTTGCCAAAAGATAAATTTGATACGGCGCTAAGAGACGGCGACTCGGCCGAGATAGTGCATTTTGTAGGCGGAGGTTGAGATGAAATTTGATGAAAATAACGATATTTTAGAGCTTGGCGGGCATAAATTTAGCTCGCGCTTTATCCTGGGGTCGGGTAAATTTTCGCTACCTCTTTTGGAGGCTGCGGTGCACGAGGCGGGCGCGCAGATCGTGACGCTAGCGCTTCGACGCGTAAACGAGGGCGGGGTAGAAAATATTTTAGATTTTATCCCAAAGGGCGTGACGCTACTGCCAAACACCTCAGGCGCCAGGAATGCCGATGAGTGCGTGCGTATCGCAAAGCTCGCACGCGAGGCGGGCTGCGGCAACCTCGTGAAGGTTGAGGTCATCAGAGATAGTAAATACCTGCTACCCGATAACTACGAAACGATAAAAGCAACCGAAAAGCTCGCAAACATGGGCTTTGTCGTGATGCCCTATATGTATCCCGACCTAAACGTAGCGCGCGATCTGGCCTCGGCGGGTGCTGCGTGCGTGATGCCGCTGGGCGCTCCGATTGGGACGAACAAAGGCCTTTGTACGCGCGAATTTATCAAAATCTTGCTCGCCGAGATAGACCTACCCGTGATCGTGGATGCGGGCATCGGCACTCCAGCGCAGGCGTGCGAAGCGATGCAAATGGGTTGCGCGGCCGTGATGGCAAATACTGCGATAGCAACTGCCGGCGACGTCAAAACTATGGCGCGAGCCTTTGCGCTGGCGATTCATGCGGGCAGGATGACGTATCTATCGGGGCTTGGAGGTGTAAGCGATAGCGCGCGGGCATCGAGTCCGCTGACGGGATTTTTGGAGTAAATTCGGCTTTAAATTTGACGGCATGAAAAACGGTGTCAAATTTGAGTCGCGCGAGGATTAAATTTGCCTCGTTAATCCTGCTAATTTTAAATTTGACGATTTCGTGCGGTTTTTAAATTTAGCGCCGTAAAAGCGCGGGTTAGGGCGCGTAAAATTTACCGCTTCGAGCTTTAAAAAACGATCAAATTTACCGCCCGAAATTTAGACGAAAACGGAGAAATATTTGAAAAATCTAGACGTGATGGAGTATGCCGACGGCGCGCAGCGCATAGACGAAACGCTGATGCGGCGGGTACTAGCGGCGCGCGAGGGTTACGACTACGAGAAATTTGATGCTCTCAGCGTAAAGCGCGCTTTAGGCGAAGAAAATCTAAGCGTAGACGGGCTAAAAGCGCTTCTAAGCCCCGCTGCGGGAGCATTTTTAGGCGAGATGGCGGAGGCGGCGCGAGATAGGACGCGCAGGCAGTTTGGCAACTCGGTGCAGTTTTTTACGCCGCTTTATATCTCAAATTTTTGCGATAGCGACTGCGTCTACTGCGGCTTTAGCTCGCGAAATAAGATCTCGCGCGTGCGGCTAAAGGCGGACGAGGCTGCGACGGAGCTAGCAAATATCGCAAAAAGCGGCCTAAAAGACGTGCTGATCCTGACCGGCGAAAGCGCGAAAAAAAGCGACCTGGGCTATATCGGCGAGGTTTGCAAAGAGGCGTCTAGGCTTTTTAGCAACGTCGGCGTCGAGATCTATCCGCTAAATGCCGACGAATACGCGTTTTTGCACGGTTGCGGCGCGGACTACGTCGTGGTTTTTCAGGAGACTTACGACCCGTCGGCATATGCGAGATTTCACCTCGGCGGCGTCAAGCGCTCGTTTGCCTACCGCTTTCACGCCCAGGAGCGCGCTCTCATGGGCGGTATGCGCAGCGTCGGATTTGCCGCGCTTTTGGGGCTTGACGACTTTAGAAAGGACGCTCTAGCCACCGCGCTACACGCGCATCTTATCCAGCAAAAGTACCCGCACGCCGAGATCGCGCTATCTTGTCCGCGCCTGCGCCCCGCGATAAACAAGGCTCACGTCGGCCCGCGAGACGTCGATGAGAGGGCGCTATTTCAGGTCATCTGCGCGTACCGTCTCTTTTTGCCGTACGCAAATATCACGATCTCCACGCGCGAGTCGGCGCGCTTTCGAGACGGCGTCATCGCAGTCGCCGCGAACAAAATCTCAGCCGGCGTTAGCACTGGCGTGGGGACGCACTCGGATAAGGCCAAAAAAGGCGACGAGCAGTTTGAGATCAGCGACGCGCGCTCGGTCGAGGAGATATTGGGCGCCGTGCGAGGGCTAAATTTGCAGCCCGTGATGAACGAGCATATTTACGTTTAGAGCGGCAGTTTTTGCTGGCCTAAAAATTGGCTTTTGGAGTAGGAGCGATGGAATTTGACAAATTTGAGCTCGTTTGGGTGACGAACCGCCGCTTGAGCGAGGATTTTTTCGCGGACGTTAGGCGAGTAGCGCAAAGCGGCAAGGCGGATAAAATTTTGCTCAGAGAGAGCGATCTGCCAGAGTGCGAATACGAAAATTTAGCCTGCAAAACGCTTGAGATCATCGCTGAGTGCGGCTCTAGCGCGCAGCTTATTTTACATACTTACGCAAGCGTCGCAAGCAAGCTCGGCGTGGGCGAACTGCATCTGCCGTTTGCTAAATTTATGGCATCATGCGGCAAGCGGGCTGTAAATTTAGCGGATTTAAATTTGGTAAAATCAGGTAGCGTCCATGCGTATAAAGACGAAATTAGCGGCACTTATGTGCCGAATTTGACGCAAAATCTCAAAATCAGCGTTTCGGTGCACTCTTTAGAGCAGGCTTTATCGGCGCAGGAGCTAGGCGCTGATTACGTCGTGGCTGGGCATATTTTTGATACGCCTTCTCACGCGCTAGAGCGAGGCAGGGGGCTTTGGTTTTTACGGGAAATTTGCGAGAGTTTGTGCATAAAAACCTACGCTATCGGCGGGATAAATTTTGAAAATCTAAGCGAGATCAAGCAGGCAGGCGCGGCCGGAGCCTATATGATGCGGGGATTTTTGAGCTAAATTTTAGTTGGCGCGGTTTGGCGACTATTCCTTCAAATTTGGATTTGGTAAAAGAAGGCAGGCTGTAGCGGCAAGTAAATTTAATACGCAAAAATACAAAATCATCTCAAATTTCCAAATCTCTGTTTCGCGTAAAATTCTCAAACCGTCGCCGTAAAATCCGTCAAATTTAAGCCTATTTTGCTACTATTTAAGACGAAATTTAACTCAAATGGAGAATATGTGAAAAAATTGATCTTTGTTACGGTGCTTTGGGCGTTTAGTTTTAGCCTCATCGGCGAGTTTTTGGCGGGACGAGTGGATAGCTACTTTGCCGCGTTTTCGCGCGTCGTGCTTGCGCTTGGCGTGTTTTTGCCATTTATGATTAAGGATTTTGCCGCGAAAAACCTCGCTCTATACGCCAAGGTAGCTGCGATCGGCGCGGTGCAGATCGGCGCGATGTACATCTTTTACTACAACTCGTTTGCATACCTTAGCGTTGCCGAGGTTGCGCTCTTTACGATATTTACGCCGTTTTACGTGAGTGTGGTTTATGACGTGCTTGCAGGCAGACTGAGACTGCTGTATCTGTTTAGCGTAGGTACGGCGGTTTTGGGCGCGCTCATTATCAAGTACGGCAACGTAAATAGCGGCTTTTGGCACGGATTTTTGCTCGTGCAGGGGGCGAATTTGTGCTTTGGCGTCGGACAGAGCGCGTATAAATTTTTGCTAGAAAAGCGTGATTTTAACGAGCAGCGAGGTGTTTTTGGCTACTTTTTCGTCGGAGCCGCCGCGGTTACGGGCGTAGCCTTTGCTATGTTTGGCAATCCTGAAAAGATCAACCTCGACCTCACGCAAGGCGCCGTACTACTGTGGCTTGGCATCGGAGCTAGCGGCCTAGGATACTTTTTATGGAACAAAGGCGCATGCGAGGTAGATAGCGGCACCCTAGCTATCATGAATAACGCTCTCATACCTGCAGCCATCATCGTAAATTTAGTATTTTGGCATAAAGATGCGGATATGCTAAGACTCTGCCTTGGCGGTGCGGTGATTTATATCTCGCTACTGATTCACAACAAAATCATTGCACACTACGAGCGAGCAAGCGTGGTGGCAAAATAGTCAAATTTGAACCAAATTTAGCTAAAATTTAAAACTAGCGGCGATACCAAACATCGCCGCTTTACTTGACGGCAGTAGGTATTTTAAATTTGGATTTTAAAAAGGATCAGATATGCACGACGCCACAGCACTTCTAATCGCACTCATTTTTCTAATCGTAAGCTTCTTTGTCGCTTTAATCGCCCCCAAAGGCAAACGCAAACTGCTTTGGCTTTTTGTTTGGTTTATGGTGTTTTTCGGGGATTTGGTGGTTTTTAATTTGGTTAATAAATACTATGTTTTCAAATATGCTGGTATTGAAATTTACAAAAAGCCATTACAACGTGGTTATTATGCCGGCGAAATAGCCAGTAACGTAAATAATTTTTATGTTGGAGAAAAAGTTCTTTTATCTATTGTAAATAATTTTGTGGATTTTGTAGATTTTAAAGAAAAGAATATAGATATAAAAGATGATAAATTTTATAGAGTATATCTTGATGACAATATATCAAAAGATTGCTTTTTATCAAAAGACAATCTAAATATATACCCTAATACATATTTTTTAAATTTTATATATTCAAAACTTACGAGTAAATGTATAGCAAAAAAAGAAATACTAGAAAATGAAGTTGTAGATATTTCTTTTATAGATTGTAGCAATACTGAATGCCAAAAGCTAGAACAACCCAGAATAGGTTTTTTTGGTTCTATAATAGGTATAAAATTTGGTTACGAGGCAATGTTAAAAAATGCTAGTGAAATTGTAGCTGTTAGTAAAAATAGCTACTGTATATATAAAGACAGTAGATTAAATAGTTGGCTACTCAAGATATTATCTTTCGAATTTCATGCATATGATAGTAGTTTATTTGCAAAATACTGTCAGTCAGCAAATATAGACATTGAGAGTATGGGGTATTCTTGTGATATTGAACTTATAAAAAGATATTTTGAAAAATAGTGATTATTTTTAAGGAACGGCAAGGTATTTACGTGGGACGACTATCAAATAGAGTGGGTTATAGATAGATTGCAAGATGTAGATAAAAAGATGGAATACTACAAACAAATCTGCAAAGACAAATGCGTAGCTCGCAAAGAAATCAATGAAGATGAGATAGCGTCTGCCGAGCTTATCATAAAATATCCGTATGCTATCATAGAGGAAAAGTCTAATATAAAAACTATGTTTGATAAGATAATAGGCATGGGATTTAACTACGGTGGACTAATAAAAGACAGAAATACGGGCAAGATACTAGCCGGCATACATACATCTACGAGTCTTATCACTCTTGGCTGATTCAGGGTCTTACAAATGCTCTAGGG
>CAUQHH010000114.1:0-6753 GCA_963517705.1 uncultured Campylobacter sp. | reverse complement strand
GAGCTCTTTGAAGTGCGCAAGATAGCCTACGAAAACGGCGCTCTTTTAAGCACGCTTTCAGGCAGCGGATCGAGCTTCTTAAATATCGTTTACGCGGGCGATGCGGCAAATTTAAAACAAAAACTGCAAGATAAATTTAAGAGCTTTAGAGTCGAAATTTTTAATTTCGACAACGACGGGATAAAAATCCTACAAAGCTAAAAAAAAGCTAAAAGAAGTTATAATAATGGCTCAAAAATTTATCCCTATCAGGACATGCGTGGTCTGCAAAAAGCGCTTTGAACAGCAAATTTTGCGTAGATACAGACTGATAAATTCTTCGCTATTTTTCGGAAACGGAAACGGACGCAGCTTTTATCTTTGCGAAGAATGTCTAAAAAAAGACGAGAAAATTTTAAGAAAATCGCTCGGAAGAGTCGCAGGCAGCTTTATCGCGACGCTACAAAACGGGCAAAATTTAAAGGAGATACTCTTAAATGGGGACTGTTCGAATTTCAGAGATAGCAAATGAGCTCGGCTACAATAGCAAAGAGGTTTTAGAAAAGGCTATTGAGCTTGGGCTAAAGGTCAAAACGCACTCAAGCGGCGTTAGTCCTGAAGAAGCGGCGGCGCTATACACCTACATCCAAACCGGCGAGATCCCCGAAGCTCTCAAGAAAAAACCGGAAAAGAAAAAACCGACCGTTAAAAAAGCGGAAGCCAAAGAGAGCAAAGAGGAAAAAGAAAGTAAACCCAAAGAAGCCAAAAAACCAAGCTCTGTAAAAGAAGAAAAGCCTTTGCCTAAAGAAAAAGTAGAAACAAAAAACGACGAAAAATCCGAAAAAGAACAAAAAACAGTCACTCAAAAACCGGCAGAAAAAGCGTCGGAGCCAAAAACGCAAGTAGTGCCGAAAGAGGAACCAAAAGCCCAACCTACCGCCGAGCCGGTTCAGCCAAAAGAAAGCCTGGCCGACGTTAGCCTACAAAAAAGACGCGGCCTAGTTATCGTAAAAAAGAAAAAAGACGAGCAACCTGCACCTAGAGCAAGCGAGAGAAAAGAGTCTGCGCCGGCGCTAAATTTGGAAAGTATGTTTAAATTTAGCGACGAAAAGATCAAGCGCAAAAAGAAAAAAGAGAAAAAACCGGTCATCGCAACCAAAAAAGACGGCGCTACAAAGATGGATCTACTCGGCGACCGCGATATGGCGGACATCGTGATAGACGATGAGGACGTGGTTATATTGCCTGATTTTTCCGTACGAACGCAAACTCCGGAGCCTCAAAAAACAAGACAACCTGCAAATACCAGCTATAAACCGGTACTAAATACATCGGTAAGTTCATTTCTAGAGCAAGGTACCGCGCGCAGGCCTCGTAAAAAACATAAAAAATCGCAACGCGCCGACCATAACGGCGAAGCGGTAACATACGTTGAGATACCAAAAGAGATTCGCCTTTACGAATTTGCCGACAAAATCAGCAAGCAACCGAGCGAAGTCATCGGCAAGCTTTTTATGCTCGGCATGATGACGACCAAAAACGACTTCCTGGACGAGGATGCGATAGAAATTTTAGCCGATGAATTCGGCATCGAGGTAAATATCGTCGATACGCAAGAAGCGTTTGACTACGTTAAAGCCTACGACGAAGAAGAAGAGCAGCTAGACGATACAAATTTGACCGTCCGAGCTCCCGTTATCACCATCATGGGTCACGTCGATCACGGTAAAACCTCGCTACTAGACTACATCAGAAGTTCGCGCGTAGCAGCGGGCGAAGCAGGCGGCATCACGCAGCACGTAGGCGCCTATATGGTAAATAAAAACGGCAAAAACATTACCTTTATCGACACTCCGGGCCACGAAGCGTTCACGGCCATGCGCGCAAGAGGTGCCAAGATCACCGATATCGTCATCATCGTGGTCGCAGCCGACGACGGCGTAAAACCGCAAACCAAAGAGGCTGTGAGCCACGCAAAAGCCGCGGGCGTGCCGATCATCATCGCGATAAACAAGATGGATAAAGAGGCTGCAAATCCAGACAAAGTAAAAAGTGAACTAGCCGAGCTGGATATCCTATCCACAGACTGGGGCGGCACGTACGAGTTTGTACCTATCTCTGCAAAGATGGGCACGGGCATAGACGATCTGCTTGAGATCGTACTTTTGCAGGCTGAAATTTTAGAACTAAAAGCAAATGCGAAGGCAAACGCCAAAGCAGCTATAATAGAAAGCTCGCAGCAAAAAGGGCGCGGTCCGGTAGCTACAGTTATCGTAGAAAACGGTACTCTAAGAGTCGGTGATATCGTGGTCGCGGGCGTCGCATACGGCAAGATAAGAACGATAACCGACGACCAAGGTAAAATTTTAAAAGAGATAAAACCTGGCGAATGCGGCGTGATAATGGGCCTTAGCGAGATTCCGGAAGCCGGCGAAACACTAATAAGCGTCAAAACAGACAAAGAAGCCCGTGAATACGCACAGAAAAAGGCCGAATATTTACGCCAAAAAGAGCTCAGCAAGACTACCAAAGTAAGCCTAGAGGAGCTTAGCGAAAAGATCGCTGAGGGCGAGCTAAAATCGCTCCCTGTCATCGTAAAAGCCGATGTGGGAGGCTCGCTAGAAGCCATCAAGGCAAGCCTAGAAAAACTTCGCAACGACGAGATAAAAGTAAATATCATACATTCAGGCGTGGGCGGCATTACCCAAAGCGACGTGGAGTTAGCCAGAGCGAGCGAAAACTCCGTGATTTTAGGCTTTAACATAAGGCCGACGGGCGAAGTGAAAGAAAAAGCCAAAGAAAGCGGCGTCGAGATAAAAACCTACAACGTCATCTATAACCTACTCGACGACGTCAAGGCGATCCTAAGCGGTCTAATGTCGCCTGTCATCCACGAGGAGCAGCTCGGCCAGGCCCAAGTACGCCAAGTCATCAACGTCCCTAAAGTAGGCGCGATCGCAGGCTGCATGGTGACGGAAGGCACAATAAACCGCGGAGCAAAAATCCGCCTAATCAGAAACGGCGTAGTCGTACACGAGGGCACCGTAAGCTCGCTAAAACGCTTCAAAGACGACGTGCGAGAGGTAGCGCGCGGCTTTGAGTGTGGCGTGGGTATAGACGGTTACAACGACATCAGAGAGGGCGACTATATCGAGAGCTTTAAAGAGGTAGAGGAGCAAGCCAGCCTATGAACCCCTCGGAGATAAAACGCCTGCGCACGCAAAGCGTACTAAAAGAGCTATTGCCTGAAGCCCTATCTACGCTTGAGGACGAGCTTTTGCGAGGGCTTTGCGTAACCGACGTCGAGTGTAAAAAGGGCAGGTACGACGCATTCGTATATCTTGATAAGATGATGTTTGACGAGCGCGAGCAGGCCTATATACTAGACCGCCTAAAGCGCGTATCAAAGCACCTTCAAAACCACTGCATGGCGGCTGAGGGCTGGTATAGAGCGCCAAATTTTCACTTTAAATTTGACGACAGACTCGAGTACCAAAACCACATGGACGATTTGTTTGAAAAAATCTCAGAGGATCTAAATAAAAATGCAAAATCTTGAAAATTTGATCTCACAGTGCGGCGTGCAGCTCTACGACGTCGAGGTCGCGAACGAAAACGGCAGAGCGATCTATAGGATCTACATCGCAAAACCGGGCGGCGTAAATTTAGACGACTGTGAAAAGGTCTCGCGTTTGCTTTCGCCGATATTTGACGTCGAGCCGCCGCTTAGCGGAGACTACGTGCTAGAGGTTAGCTCGCCCGGACTTGAGCGAAAGCTAGAAAAATCGAGCCATTTTATCTCGAGTATCGGCGAACTAGCTAAAATCTCAGCCGAAGTAGACGGCGAAAACAAAAAACTAAAAGGCAAAATTTTATCCGCCGACGATGAAGAAATATCGTTTGAAAGCGAAGGTCAAATTTTAAAAATAAAAATCGCAAACATAAAAAAGGCGAAAACCTATATCGAGTGGTAAGCTGCAAATTTAAAGGCTCAAATTTATTGAGTTAAATTTTACAAATTTGAGCTCTTTAAATTTATATCGCAAAGTTAAAACGCACCGCAGTAAAATCTCTTAAATTTAACCCTTCAAATTTTAAAACCAACTCCGTATAAATTTAAAATTTCCATGTAAAGCATAAAAATAATAGCGCAAATTTCGGCGATTCTACCCGCCTACTCCCGAAAGCGCGTAGCGTAAATTTAATACCCGACTAGCAAAACATAAGCTAACTTTGGCTATAATCCCTAAATTTTTTAAAAAGTAGGAATCATGAGCTTTTTAGATATTTTTTCCAAAACAAGAAAGCAACAATCCGCTCCTAGCGAAGCTCCGGCGCACTGGGTCAAATGCGACAGCTGCCACTCGCTGATGTATTACAAAGAGGTCGAAGCAAATTTTAACGTCTGTCCAAAGTGCGGTTTTCACATGAGATTAGCCGCCGATAAGAGGATAGCGATGATCTGCGACGAGGGCAGTTTCGTCGAGCTTGATACCAAGCTAAAGCCCGTCGATCCGATCAAATTCGTCGATAAAAAATCCTATAAAAAACGCATAAGCGAAAACGAGGAAAAAACGGGCAGAAGCTCGGCCGTGATCTGCGGCGAGGCTAAGATAGACGGCATGAACGTACAGCTAGCAGTTTTTGATTTTAGCTTTATGGGCGGGTCTTTAGGCTCGGTCGAGGGCGAAAAGATCGTGCGCGCCGTAAAAAGATCGCTCGATAAAAAGCAACCTCTCATCATCATTTCGGCTTCGGGCGGAGCGCGGATGCAGGAGAGTACGTTTTCGCTAATGCAGATGTCAAAAACCTCCGCCGCTCTAAAGCTGCTTGACGATGCCAAAGTGCCGTATATCTCGGTCCTAACCGATCCTACGATGGGCGGCGTGAGCGCGTCTTTCGCGTGGCTGGGCGACATCATCATCGCAGAGCCCGGCGCTCTCATCGGCTTTGCCGGACAGCGCGTTATCAAACAAACAATCGGAGCCGATCTGCCTGAGGGCTTTCAAAGATCGGAGTTTTTGCTAGAGCACGGCCTAATAGACGCCATAGTCGAGCGCAAAGAGCATAAGCAGTTTTTAAGCGATATGATAAGGTTGCTCTCAAACAACCCGGCCTACGCCGCCAAGCAGCCGAGCGCTCAAAATTTGGACGACGAGGAATAAATTTGGAAATTTCCGTGTTTTGCATCCAAAAGTCAAAACGTGAAAATTTTGAAAACGAGATCAAAGAGTACGCGAAGATGTCGTCAAAATTCGCCAAAATTTCAGATGTCGTTATATTTAACGACAAGATCGCAAAAGCCCAAAGCAAGGGTCGAGACGAAGCGCTAAAAGCTTACGACGAGGTTTATGAGCCAAATTTAAACGGCTTTTGCGTGGCACTTGACGAAGCGGGCCGCGAATTTAACAGCGAGGAGTTTGCCAAACTCATCTCGGACAAGGCTCAAATTTCATTTTTTATCGGCGGAGCTTACGGGCTGAGCCAAAATTTTAAACAAAAAACCGACGTCGTCGTTAGCCTCAGCCGCATGACGATGGCACACAAGATCGCCAAACTTATGCTTCACGAGCAGATTTTCAGAGCTCTTTGCATAAACGCGAACCACCCATATCACAAATAAAGGAAAAAAATGCGCAAAAGCGACCTGGAGCAGTTTAAGGCACTTTTACTGGAGCGAAAAGCACAGATAACTAAAAATATTTTAGACTCGTCAAACGAGATGGCAGGACTACGCCAAAGCGGCGTCAGCGACGAGTTTGATATCGCCTCCGTAAACGCCGATCAGCTCATCGAGCAATCAATCAGCGCTCAACAAAGACAAGAACTAGCCGAGATCGATGTCTCGCTGCGAAAGATCGCCGACAAAACCTACGGCATCTGCGAGATGTGCGAGGAAGATATCGGACTGGCGCGTTTGCGCGTCAAACCGCACGCAAAATACTGCATCACCTGCCGTGAGATAGTGGAAAAAACCGCAAAATAGGGGTACGCCATGCAAATCAAACGTTTTATAGCTTGCGCCGTGCTTTATCTGGTCGTAGTCGGCGCGATCGTTTATCTTTTTGAGGGCGGCTCTTACGAGCTTCATCTTAAATTTGCCATTTTTGGCAGCGACGTAGAGCATACATTAAATTTACCCGTTGCCGTGTGGATGATACTACCGCCTGCGATTTTGACGATATTTTGCGTGCTTCACATGGCTTATCACGGGTTTAAATTTTACGCTTTTAAACGCAAAATTTCGCACGATGAGAAATTTTATAGAGATCTCGGTAAGGAAATTTTGCTAGGCCTTGATACGAACAAAGACTTTAAAACGAACTTTTATAAAATCCCGTCCCAGATAGCCAGAGTCCTCTCGCCGTGGGATAGGTACAAGGACGTAAAGATGGAGGGCGAGGAGCTACAAAACGCCCTAGACACGGTGCGCACGGTCAAAAACGGCGAAGTCGCCGACCTAAAGAAATTTAAGCTACCTAAAGACAATCCGCTCTTTATCAAAAACGAGCTAAACAAAATAGCGAATTTGGACGGATACTATCTAGAAACGCTTAAAAAACCTATGGGCGATCAGGGCGAAATAGTCCGCGAAGCAAGGAAAAAGCTAATAAATTTAGGCTCGCTCGCCGATATCAGAAAATTTGCTCCAGATCTGGACGAAAAAGAGATCATGACCCTTATCGCCCGCTTTGCCAAAGACGAGATAAATTTGAGCAACGACGAGATTTTGGAGCTGTTAAATTCGGACAAAATTTCAAAAGACAGCTTTGG
>CAUQHH010000113.1:0-6847 GCA_963517705.1 uncultured Campylobacter sp. | reverse complement strand
ACGACGAGATTTTGGAGCTGTTAAATTCGGACAAAATTTCAAAAGACAGCTTTGGCATCAGCGCCGCAACGCTAAAAAGCAAAATCGCTCCAGACGCTATCATCGGTATCTTTGAGCGGCTCAAAAACGAACATCAAGAGGCTCAGGAAGCATACGTCTATCTGCTGTTTGAGTTTGAGATGCTCGAGCGCGCGCAGGAGGTTTTGGCAGGTCTTGAAGCCGACGAATATCAAAATTTCCGCACCCTGCTCTACCTCAGACAAAACGGCAAAAACGTCCCGACCGATCTATTTTTCAAGCACGCCCATTGTTGATAGATTTTTCAAAAAAGCCGCTTTTTCTAGCTCCGCTCGCGGGCTTTTCGGATCTGCCGCTTAGAAGCGTGGTCAAGCAGTTTGGCTGCGACGTGACCGTAAGCGAGATGATAAGCGCAAACGCCCTAGTTTACGAGGGTAGCAAAACTCTTGAGATGCTCAAAAAATCGCCGCTTGAAACGCCCTATATCGTGCAGATCGCGGGCAGCGACGCGGACATCGTCAAAAAGGCGGTTGAGATTTTAAACGGTATCGAGGGTATCGACGGTATCGATCTAAACTGCGGCTGCCCCGTGCCAAAGGTCGTCAAACAGTCCGCCGGCTCGGCACTGCTAAAAGATATCTCAAATCTAAAACGCATCGTAGAAACCATCAAAAAAACCTCAAACAAGCAAATGACTAGCGTCAAACTGCGCCTAGGTTTTGAAGAGAAAATCCCTGAAATTTTAGCCCTCGCCGCACAGGACGCCGGAGCGGACTACATCGCATTTCACGGACGCACGAGAGCGGGCGGCTACACGGCTGCGGTAGATTACGCCGCGATCAGCCGAGCTAAAGAGGCGGTAAACATCCCCGTTATCGCAAACGGCGACATCTCGCCCGAAAATGCGGCCGACGTGCTAAATTTTACCAACGCCGACGCGCTAATGATAGGACGCGCCTGCATCGGCAAGCCGTGGGTTTTCCACGAGATAAAGACGGGCGGCAGTATCGACGCAGCGACGAAAAAGGCGATCATCTTGGCGCATTTTGACGCGATGATCGAGCACTACGGCGAGCACGGAGCGGCGATATTTCGCAAGCACCTACACCGCTACTCCAAAGGCATAGACGGCGCAAGCGCCTTTCGCGACGAGATAAACCACATCGCCGAGCCTGACATCCTGCGTCAAAAAATCCAAACCTTTTTCTAACCATGCAAGGCTACATCCTGCATACGCAAAAAGTGCGCGACGAGGACCTGCTCGTCTACATCCTCACGCCCTCGCTGCTAGTCAAATCCTACCGCTTCTACGGCGCGCGCCACTCAAACGTCCTGCAAGGCTACAAGATCGACTTCGAGCTCGAAGGCGGCGAAAACTTCCTCCCGCACCTGCGCAGCGTCCTGCACCTAGGCTACCGCTGGCTACTCTCGCGCGAGCGGCTACTCGTATGGCAGCAGTTTATGCGCCTACTCTACGCGCACCTGCGAGACGTCGAGCAGATAGACGAGGTGTATTTTCGCGAGCTCGAGCTTTGCGCCTCACGCTTTGACAGAGGCGCTCCCAAACGCCTACTCATCGAGAGCTACGTGCGCATTTTAGAGGCCGAGGGCAGGCTGCACGACGAGCTTTTTTGCTTTATCTGCGACGAGCCCGTGGAGGATAGAGTTGCGCTAGCCAGGAGCTTCTTGCCTGCTCACGAGCACTGCGCCGCGCAAAAGGGCTTTGAGATAGAAAAGATAAAAATGCTCTTTAGCGAGCACTCTACGCTGCTGCTTGATGATGACGAGATAGACGCGCTCTACTCGGTTTTACTTCAGGGACTTTGATCAAATTTACCGTTTCAAATTTGACTTGTCCGATTTTGCTTTCAAATTTGACCCATTCAAATTTTATGCGGACGGATCTCGCTGCGCCCTACCCCAGATATCCAAATTTATCGGCTTAAATTTCATCAAATTTACCGCCTCTTTACCGGGTTTTGGCTAATATTTCGCAAATTTGATTTAAGGGATAAATTTGAAGAAATTCGCACTCGGTTTTGCTGCTCTTTTCCTTGCCGTTTTCGTAAATTTCCTTTACGAAAAGCTGTCTCGCCCTACTCATTTTACCGTCACTCCCGATACTAAAATAGACCCAAACTCCGAGTTAGCAAAATACGTAATACAAGAGGAGATAGACGACTTTGCTTTTAGATACTGGGATATAGACGAATACGAGGAAAACAACGCCACTCTTAACGCTTTAAGAAATTTGCTGAGGCTAAAAGATACCGATAAAATTTTAAATTTTATGACAAGAAACGGGCTTAGCGCCGACGTAAAGATGAAGGCTAACACGACTCCGCTGATGTACGCTAGCTTTTACGATGACGAAGCCACGGCAAAAAGGCTGATAGATATGGGCGCAAACGCTCACGCAAAAGATAACTACAAACTCTCGCCCCTAGCCTACGCCATAGAAAACAACTCTACAAAGACCGCTAAGCTGCTGCTTGATAGCGGGGTTAGGCTTGAGGAAGTCAAAGCGGTGCAGTTTTATCAAAACCATGCGATATACTCCCTGATAAATAGTATAGTCGTAGATAAAGACGACGTGCATATAAATTTTGATTTCACCGATACAGACTCAAAGGATGCAGCAGACCCCTTCGGCTACGCCATAACCAATAATCTACTGGAGATTTCGAAAATGCTTTTTGAGCTGGGATATAAGCCAGAATGTAAATTTAAAGCCCAAAGATATGAAGAATATGACTGCTTTGGTAGGCTGAGCATAATGCCAAACTACGAACCTATGCTAAATTTGCTACTAGACAACAACGTTTCTGGGCAACCTACTAAAGAGGAGCTAAAAGAGGCGTATAAAAAGTGTCACGATAAAGTTGGAGTTTTTACTGCAGCAAAGGAACGTTATATCTATAAAATGAATAAAGGCAGAAACGAAGAGGCCGAAGAAAAGATAAAGAAAAAGTATGATAAATACAAATATGCTCCTTATTCGCTACTATATGAAGACGGTCTTTTGCAATACAAACCAAAGCTGCCAGATCCCGAACAAATAAAAAGATTTGACGATACGATAAATTTTTACGCTAAACACTGTTTGGACGAAAATGCTACATTTAAAGACACCGAATCTTTTGTAAAATGGGCAAATGAAGAAGAAAGGCGAGAGAATGTATTGCGGTTTTTAGAAGCGCATAAAAATAACCCCGCAAAGGTGATCTATATCGACGCCAACATAAGTAGTCAAGATAAAGAAAAATTAATATCTAATAAACTAATACAAAAACGAAGGAGCAAAAATACCGCAGAGCGACGATAATAGATCGCTTATGGCGCGGTAGGAGCAAGGAGAAACCAGACCGGCAAAAGTCAAATTTGACCGAAAGAGCGGTCAAATTTAAGCTAAATTTGACGAGTGCTCACTCCTCGTCGATCAAATTTTGCGCCCCAGAGGCGAAAAACGTATCGCTGTGGATGTTTTCAAAAGCGGCCTTTAGCGAGACGAAAAGCTTTGGATTTTGCTTTTCTAAATTTGCCAAGAGTTCCTTAGTTTCGGCTCTAGCGTGAGGCATCTTGATATCAAATCGCATCGCCGGACACGCCTCGTCGCCGATAACCGTAAGCCCGTTTCGCACGGCGTTTTCACGCAGCTGCCTTTCGCGCACGAATATAAACGGTCTGATAACCTCGATACCGTTTGCCGCGACGTATTTTGGAGCAAGCGTTCGTAGCGCACCGTTATAAGTAAAATTCATAAAAAAACTCTCGACCGCGTCGTCGAGGTGGTGGGCGATGGCGAGCTTGTTAAAGCCGTGCTCGAGCGCGTAGGTGTAAAGATAGCCGCGCCTCATACGCGAGAAAAAGCTGCAAAAGCTGGAATTTTTGCGGATCTTGTCCTTGGATATCTCAAAGATCGAGCTATCGATCACGTCGTGCTCGATGCCGTGCTCGGCGCAGTGGCGCGTGAGATAGGCATAGTCCTCGCCCATGCCATAGCTTAGCGTCACGGCCTTAAACTCAAATTTTTCAGGCGTAACGTTTTGCATGTGTTTTAGCACGTGCGCGAGCGCGAGGCTGTCCTTGCCGCCGCTAAGACCGAGCAAAATTTTATCTCCGCCGCGCACCATGCGGTATCTGGCGTTAGTCTGCCCGACCTGGCGCAGCAGCCGCTTGCTAAGCTCTATCATAGCCGCTCGATCATCGCGAGCATGAACTGCGCGCTGACGTTTGCCGAGTCTTGTAAAAATTTATCGAAGTCAAACTCCGCGCTGCCGCCCGCCTCGTCGCTGATCGCGCGAAGCACGAAAAACGGTACGCCCAGACTCTCGCAAACTAGCGCCACGCTGGCGCCCTCCATCTCGGCCGCGTCGGCTTTGAAGGTCGCTTTTAACCACTCTTTTTTCGCGTTGTCGCAGATAAACTGATCGCCAGTTGCGATGATGCCGCCTTTTAGCTCGATGCCTTTTTCGGCCGCGACACTAGAGGCTAACGCGTTTAAAGCGTCGTCGCTTTTGACAAAGATGCTGGTCTCGGGCACGTAGCCGTGCGGGTGTCCAAACGCAGTGATATCGACGTCGTGCTGCACCAGGCTAGTCGCGTAAAGCATATCTCCGATTTTCAAATTTGGATTTAGCGCGCCTGCGACGCCGGTAAAAAGTAGCTTGTCGGCGCCGAATTTTTCTATTATCGCGCTTGCGGTTAGAGCGGCGTTTACCTTGCCGATCTTCGAGTATGCGATCACAAGCTCTTTGCTGCCGAAATTTGCGATGTAAAATACGTTATTTGCGTGTTTAACCTCTTTGTAGTCTTTGATACACTCGAGCAAAGGAGCAACCTCCTCGCGCATCGCGCCTAAGATCGCTATCATTTAAGCTCCTTTAAAAGCTCTTCAAGACTGCTAAGATCGGTGACGCTAAAGGTCGGCTTTTCGGTGATTTTTTTGTTGATGCCTTTTAGCACGCTACCGCCGAACTCCACAAAAATATCAACCTCGTTTTCGATGCTTTTGATACTTTGTTTATATAAAACGGGGCTAACGAGCTGTGCTTTTAACAAATTTAGCGCTTCGTCTTTCGTGCCGTAAGGCTTCGCCGACGCATTTGAAACGACTGGGGCAAATTTGGCGGCTAATGCTGGCTCTAGCTGTGCCGTTAGCTTCTCACTCGCATTTTTCAAAAGCGGGCAGTGGCTGATGACGGACATATTTAGAGGCAGTACGCGCTTAGCGCCCGCTTCTTTAAATGCTGACTCAAATTTGGCGATATCGTCTTTTAGCCCCGCGATCACTATCTGACCGTCGCAGTTGTAGTTCGCGGCGTAAATTTGATGGCCGTCCGCTTGTGCGTTTTTGCAAATTTGCTCGATCGTCTCGTCGCTAAGCCCTAAAATAACACTCATCGTCACATCTTTGCCGGCGCAGTCCTCTTGCATAAATTTACCGCGCAAATTTACGATCCTAAGCGCATCAACAAAATCAAACGCGCCGCTAACCGCAAGCGCGCTAAACTCGCCCAAAGAGTGACCTAGCGCGAAGCTTGGCTCTAAATTTACGCTTTGCTTTAAAGCAAGATAGCACATAAGCGAATTTAAAACGATGGCGGGCTGAGTAAATTCGCTCCTGTTTATAAGGTTATTTTCGTTGAAAAGTAGATTTGAAAAGTCAATTTTTAGGCTATCGCTTGCATTTTGCAAAAGCTCGGCGGCCGGGCGGAAATTTTCGTAAATTTCCTTACCCATACCGATACTTTGCGAGCCTTGTCCCGGAAATATAAACGCCGCTCTCATCTAGATACTCTTAGTGGCAACCGCATCCGCCGTCATCGTGATGATGACCGTGTCCGCCGCAGCAACCACCCTCTTTGTGATCGTGATGACCGTGACCTCCGCAACATCCACCTTCGCCGTGATGATGATCGTGATCATGTCCGCCGCAACCGCATGTATGTGCGCCGCCTACCATGCCGGTAGCTATCTCGTCCTCTGTAGCGTCGCGTTTGTCGAAAATTTGAACCTTAAACTCCAAATCTTTGCCTGCGTAAGGGTGGTTAAAATCAACCGTTACGTCGTCCTCGCCGATAGATTTTACTATCACGCGTACGCTCTCACCATGCTCGCCTTGACCAAAAAGCTCCATCCCCTCTTTTAGCTCGATACCTGCAAATTGCTCTTTAGGCAGCATCTGAACGGCGCTAGAGTCGTACTCTCCGCAAGCCTGTGCAGCCGGGATAACGATAACCTTAGTTTCGCCCTTTTCTAGTTTAGTAACCTCTTCTTCTAGTTTCTCGATGATATGTCCGCGGCCCGTTAAAAAGGAAATTTCCTGCCCTACTTGCATATTGGACTCTAAAATTTCGCCCGTTTTTGCGTCTTTTAGCTCATAAAACATAGCTATAACTTGTTCTTTCACGTTCTTCTCCTATTTATGAAAATAACGTGATTATATCGTTAAATTTATTAAAGAATGTTTTAGTTTCGAGTAGGTGCGGCTTTGGCTTCTTTACTGTCCGGATAGCCTAGTTTTAGCGCTTTGTAAAATTTATTTGCACTTGCCGTGTCTTTTATCTTATCAAAGCTGATAGCTGTATGATAAAGAAGCTTTGGCGTATACTCGGCCTTGTCGTAGAGCTGAATACTTTGCTGGTAGTATTTTATGGCGTTGTTGTAAGCTTTTTGCTGATACGCTATCTCGCCGAGATAAAAATTCGCCATCGCAGGCTTATGGTCTTTGCCCAAAAGATACTCGTACCTAGCCTTTGCATCGTCGAGCTTACCTGCGTCAAATAGCTTTTTAGCTTCGCTTGCTACATCTTGATTTTTTTGTTTG
>CAUQHH010000112.1:0-7012 GCA_963517705.1 uncultured Campylobacter sp. | reverse complement strand
AACCTCGGCTTTTACGTTTTTTCCTTGTAATTTTTTTACGAACTCGTCGTAGCGCGTGTCGAGTAGTTTTAGATTTATCATTTTTATCCTTTACACCATAAACATAACTTTAGCAAATATCACGATGATCGCCGCCGCCGTAAACGCAAACGGGTGGATATTGCCTAGCGGACTAGGGCGTTTTAGTATAAATTTACACGTGAGATTGGTCGCTACCGCCGCAAATATCAGTAGCGCCAAAATAACCTTTATCATAAAGACGATTTGTAAATTTGACTCAAAATATCCGCCCGCTTTTGAGCCGACCCAGCTACTCATCATCATGCCGCCCGTTAGCACCAAAAGCAGCACGCAAAGCGGCATGATTTTTATCGCGACGCTTGAGATGGCTTGCTGCGCTTTTTGCGCTATTTCTGCGGGCAGTTTGGCCTTGGCTCTTGAAAAAATAATTACGTCGAAAAATAAAAATCCGACGAAAATGATAGCGCAGATCAGGTGAATAAGCTGCGCATAAGGGTAGATTGCTTGCACTTTTTTCCTTTAAATTTATTTGTAAATGCCGGTTGCGGCGCGTATTTTTTCCATTATCGGCGCTGCGATGGCTCGCGCTCTTTTCGCGCCTTCGTTTAAAATTTCATCCACTTCGCCAGCGTGATTTAGATAATAATCAAATTTCTCCCTAGCATCCGCGAAATACTCCCAAACCAGCTCGTTTAGATACATCTTAAAGTGTCCGTGTCCTTCGCCGCCGCGCTCGTATCTAGTCTGCAAGTCGCGCTGTCCGTCCTCGTCTAGGAATAATTTAGCGATATTATAGACGTTGCAGTTTTGCCACTGCTTAGGCGCTTCAAGCGGCTCCGAGGTCGTCACGATGCTTGAAATTTGCTTTTTTAGCTCTTTGGCGCCGGCGAAAATATCTATCGTGTTGCCGTAGCTTTTGCTCATTTTTGCGCCGTCGGTGCCGGGCACCGTAGCTACGTTTTCATCGACTTTGTACTCCGGCAGGACGAAGATATCGCCGTGCTCGTTGTTAAATTTGATCGCGATATCGCGCGCGATCTCGACGTGCTGGATCTGATCCTTGCCCACGGGCACGACCTGCGCGCCGTATAGCAGGATATCGGCTGCCATCAAAACCGGGTAGCTAAAAAGCCCGTGATGCGAGGTTAAGCCCTTTGCGACCTTGTCCTTGTAGCTGTGCGCGCGCTCGAGCAGGCCCATAGGCGTGTATTGGCTCAGTATCCAGTAGAGCTCTAAAACCTCTTTGATGTCGCTTTGCACCCAAAATACGCTCTTTTGCGGATCGATACCTAGCGACAAAAACGCGCTCGCCGCCTCGTATGTGTTTTGTTTTAGCTTCCCAGCGTCGGCGACCGAGGTCATCGCGTGGTAGTTTGCGATAAACATAAACATCTCGCTTTGCCCCTGCGCCTCAACCATTTGTTTGATCGAGGCGAAGTAGTTGCCTAGGTGTAGTTTTCCGCTTGGTTGCAAACCCGTTAGTACTCTCATTTTTCTCTCTTTCTTATTGCTACGCATCGTCTTTTGAGTGTCTTTGAATGAGTTTGCAAAAATTTAGCTCGGCGGACTGTATGTCCAGCCTGCGCTAAATTTTTACTGCACAGCATTCAAATCCATCTCAAAATACTTCCGCTTATTAAATTTTACAATCTGCAAATTTAAAAATTTTTTATTTGTCTTTTTTGTTATAAATTTTACAATTCGTTAAATTTAGACTCGAATTTTTAACTCGCTTAAAAATTCGACGTTTACCGTTCAAATTTCAGCGATACGAACCGATCCGAATTTTTACGCCGATACGGCCAAACGCTTTCGCATTAAATTTAAACCGTCCAAATTTAAAAATAGAAATTTAAAGCCGCAAATTTAAAATTTACGCTCAAATTTCAACCGAAATTTTACTTAGTCCTTTTTCTTGATTTTAGTTGCGCCTCGATCTCTTTCGCGACTTCCTCCAGCTCCTTGCCTTCGACGTCGATTATGAGATTGGCGACGCTTTTGTACATCTTTTTTCTCTCGCTAAAAAGCTTTTTAGCCGCATTTAGATCGCGCAAAAGCGGGCGTTTAGCGTAGTGCATCTGCGCTTCGCCGCTCTCGTCGATTCGCTTTAAAATCGCCTCAAAACTTGATTTTAGATAGATGATTTTTCCGATTTTTTTAAGGCCTTTAACCTTTGCAAAGCCGCCGCCCGCCGCGATCACTGAGGATTTTACGTTTTTAGCTAGCTTTTTAGCGAGTTTTGCCTCGCATTTTCTAAAATACTCCTCGCCTTTTTTCTCGAAAATTTCTTTAACTTTTAAATTTTCCTCGCTTTCGATCAGCTCGTCGGTGTCTAAAAACAGCTTGCCCGTTTTTTTCGCGATATGCCTTGCTACCGTGCCCTTGCCCACACCCATAAAGCCGATGAAAACTAGATTTTTACTCACTTCTTCCCTCGTTTTCCTCGTCCGAGCCGCTACGATTTTTAGGTATCAGCACGATTGGGGTGCCGGATAGCTCAAATTTCTCGCGCAGTTTGTTCGTTAGGTACCGTTTGTAGCTAAAGTGCAGGGCGCGCGGACGATTCATCACGAGCGCGATCTTAGGCGGCGTGAAACCAAACTGCACCGCGTAGTAAATTTTCACGCTTTTGCCCTTTTCGCGCGGTATCGGGTGCGCTTTTACCGCCTCTTCGATAGCTTCGTTTAGCCTTGCGGTTTGGATTTTTTGCGTGTAGTTTTTATAAACTTCTAAGATCAGCGGGTAAATTTTATGCACTCTTTTGCCGCCTAGAGCCGAGACGCTGATGATCGGCGCGTAGGCTAGAAATTTAAATTTATCCCTGATCTCGCGGCTAAATTTATCAAAATCTTCCTCGCTTTTGTCCCATTTGTTTAGCACGATTATGACGCCAAGCTCAAATTTAGCCGCAAGACCCGCGATACGCTCGTCAAGCTCGGTTAGTAGCTCGGAGCTATCAAGCACTAATAGCGCGATATCGGCGAGCTCTAGCGCAGATTCCGTGCGGTTTAGCGCGTATCTTTCGATGCCTTCTATCTTGCCGCGTTTTCTTATGCCCGCTGTATCGACGAACTCAAAAATCCTATCCTCATAGACAAAAGTTTCGTTTACCGGATCTATCGTCGTGCCGGCTACGTCGCTCACGACCGCGCGAGATTCTTTTACGAGCGCGTTTAGCAGTGAGCTTTTGCCGACGTTTACGCGTCCGATGATGCCTACTTGGATATTTTTGCGCTCGTAGTCCTCGCGAGCCGATATTTCCTTGACCACCTCGCCGCCGTCGCCGAAATTTTCTAAAAACTCGTCCAGATCCTCGCCCGTGTCGGGTCTGATCTCGTCTTTTAGCTGTTTATAGATCCAGTCCGCTAGCTCGTCGATGCCCGCGTTGTGGCTGACTGAAATAGCAAAGCTCGTTTTCGCGCCGAAAGTTGCAAACTCGTAGCTTCGTAGCTCGTCTTTTTTGCTATCGACTTTGTTGATTACGAGCGCGGTCGGTAAATTTAGCTTTAAAAGCGCGTAGTATAGGGCTTTGTCCTCGTCGCTAGGCATCATTTTGCCATCGACCATGAAGATGATCGCGTCCGAGCTTCTAGCTTCGGCCAGCGTTTTTGCCTTGACGTTTTTAAAGAGCTCGCTACTATCGTCCAGTCCGCCGCTGTCGATCAAAACGCAGCTTCTGTCATAAATTTCTATAATCGTTTTGTTCGTATCTCGCGTCGTACCGCTAACGTCGCTAGTGATGGCTATACGTCTGCCGGCTAGTCGGTTAAAGAGCGAGCTTTTGCCGACGTTTGGCTTGCCGACTAAAATTATCTTTTGCAAAATTTTCCCTTAAAAATCCCGTTAAATTTGCGGCCGACTTCGCCGCTTAAAATCCCGATTATACAAATTTTTTGCTTACATTGTTTATAAATTTAAGCCGTTTTGCATTACAATACGCCTAAATTTAAAGGAAAAATTTTGTTTCGTAGATACGTTTTGCATCATTTGGGCGCTTATTATATGATCATCGCGTGCATGTTTTTTGCTGCCGTCGGGGGCTTTGCGAAGGTTTTAAGCGAGCAGATGTCAAGCATCGAGGTCGTATTTTTTAGAAACGCCGTGGGCCTTGCCATCGTGCTTTACGCCATTTACAAAAGGCCGCCGACGCATCAAAAAGGCGGGCAGTTTTGGGTGCTGATGTTTCGCGGATTTATCGGCACGATCGCGCTTTTTGCTCTTTTTTACAACATCGCTCACATAAATTTAGGTGCAGCCTATACTTTTCAAAAAACCAGCCCCATTTTCACGGCGATTTTTGCGGCGGTTTTTTTAAAAGAAGCGCTTAGCAAAAAGGGCTGGGGTGCGATATTTCTGGGCTTTATCGGCATACTTTTTATCATCCAGCCAAATTTAGGTATCAGCAAAACCGACTGGCTGGGGCTTTGGAGCGGCGTGGGAGCGGCGCTTGCGATGCTAAGCGTGAGAACTCTGCGAAAAAGCTACGACACGAGCGTCATCGTGCTTAGCTTTATGGCGTGGGGAACGGCTCTGCCGATGCTTTTGATGGGCGTTGCGGAGTGGGTTAAATTTGAGCCTCTAGATTTCTTGCTTTCGCCGTTTGTGGCGCCGAATTTTAAAGGCGTAATCCTAATCGTGCTAATGGGGCTAGCGGGCTATTTTTTCCAGTTTTATATGACGAAGGCATATGCGGCGAGCAAAAAGGCGGGCTCAGTCGCCGCGATAAGCTACATGGACGTCGTGTTTTCGCTAGTAGTGGGCTTTTTTATGGGCGATACGCTGCCTAATGCGGCGGCGTTTTTTGGTATAATGCTGGTCGTTATCAGCGGAATAATCGTAGCAAGGGAGAGATGATGATACTAATAGCAGGGCCTTGCGTCATCGAGAGCGAGGAGCTCGTTTTTGACGTGGCAAAAAGGCTAGTTAAATTTAACGAAGATAAGCGGATAGATTTTTATTTCAAATCAAGCTTTGATAAGGCAAATCGCACGAGTATAAGCTCGTTTCGCGGGCCCGGACTTGAAAAAGGGTGCGAAATTTTAGGTAAGGTAAAAAAGGAATTCGGTTTTAAAATTTTAACCGATATCCACGAGAGCTATCAGGCTGGTCCTGTAGGCGAGGTGGCGGACGTGCTGCAAATACCTGCATTTTTATGCCGCCAAACCGATCTACTTGTGGCTGCGGCTAAGACAAAAGCGGTGGTAAATATCAAAAAAGGGCAGTTTTTAGCCGCCTCTGCTATGAAGCACTCGGTAAAAAAAGTGCTAGAAACGCGCGGCGTAAAGGGTGAGGGATACGAGGTTGCTAAACAAAACGGCGTGTGGCTAACCGAGCGTGGAAGTACCTTTGGCTACGGAAATTTAGTCGTAGATATGCGAAATTTGGTGCTGATGAGGGAGTTTGCGCCCGTGATTTTCGACGCGACGCATAGCGTGCAGATGCCAAGCGCTCTTGGCGAAAAAAGCGGCGGGGACGCGAAATTTGTGCCGTATCTAGCGCGAGCTGCGGCGGCTGCCGGCGTGGACGGATTTTTCTATGAGACGCATATTAATCCTTGCGAGGCGCTTTGCGACGGGCCGAATATGTTAAATTTAGACGAGCTAGACGCAAATATCGCTCAAATTTTTAAGATAAAAGACGCCCTGGGCGATGCAAACTAAGGGCTTTTTGTGGGTGCTAGGCGGCGCGGTCGCCGAGTGCGGCTGGGCGTATGGGCTAAAGCACGCCTCAAACGCACCGGAGATCGCACTCACGGCGATACTCGTTTGCGTTAGTTTTACGTCGTTTATAATCGCTATGAAATATCTGCCTATTAGCATCACGTATACCGTGTTTGTGGGGCTTGGGGCCTTTTTTGTAGTGATTGCTGAGATCGTGGGCGAATTTCGTGCGAGCGGTCAGACGCCGGATTTATTGCGGCTATTTTTCATAGCGACGCTCATCACTGGCGTACTGGGGCTAAAAAGGCTAAAATCTTGACGCACGTCTTAGCTCTTTTGGCGGCCGGGTGCTGCGAGGTCTTGGGCGTGTTTTTTCTAACCAAATTTCAAAAAAGCTTCGGCGTGAAAAAAGCGGCGAATTTTTTGATTTTAGTTGCAAATTTCGCCATTTCGCTCTGGCTTTTGAGCTACGCGATGCAGGCTATGCCGATGTCGGTAGCGTACGCGATCTGGACGGGCATCGGAGCGGTCGGGGCCGTGGGCGTCGGAGTGATTTTTAACGGCGAAAAAATGAGTGCGCAAAAGGCGTTTTATCTATCGCTAATAACGCTAAGCGCGGTAATGTTAAAGATAATCTAAGGGGCAAATTTGGAGGTAGTAGAGCAGGTCACGTCGCGAGATAAATCCATCGTAAAAACAGGCCTCATAGGCATAGTGACAAATGCCATTTTAGCGGCTATAAAGGCGGTAGTGGGCTTTGCTAGTGGCTCGATTGCTATCATTTTAGATGCGGTAAATAACCTAAGCGACGCTCTCTCGTCGGTCATTACCATCGTCGGCATAAAAATAGCCGGGAAAAGCCCTGACAAGGAGCATCCATTTGGCTACGGCAGAGTGGAGTATCTAACGGCTATCGTTATAGGCGTGATCATACTTTACACAGGCGGCACCTCCGTGGTCGAGTCGGCTAAAAAGATCATCTCGCCAAGCACCCCAAACTATGACACTATCTCGCTTGTTTTGATCGCCGTTTTGGTTGTGGTCAAATTTGCGCTTGGGCTTTACACGCAAAGGGTCGGACAAAGGGTAAATTCCGACTCGCTCATAGCAAGCGGAGTGGACGCGAAATTTGACGCTCTCATCTCGCTTGGTACGCTTTTGGCGGCTTTGGTCTTTGTGTTTTTTGGCGTTAGCCTTGAAGCATATCTTGGTGTGATCAGATCGCTACTTCTTATCAAGGCGGCACTTGAAATTTTACGTGACGCGATAGATAAAATTTTAGGCGAAAGGATGCCTAACAGCGAGAGCTCGCAAATTTATGAGTGCATAGG
>CAUQHH010000111.1:0-7122 GCA_963517705.1 uncultured Campylobacter sp. | reverse complement strand
CCGCCCATATCTATAAATGCTACACCCAAATCTTTTTCATCTTGATTTAGCGTCGCGATAGCCGAAGCGTAGCTGGAAAGTACGATATTATCAGGCTCGACTCCAGCCAAATTTAACGCTTTTCTTAGATTGCTAAGAGATGACTTTTGCGCCATTATGATGTGCGTTTGCACCTCAAGCCTGCTACCGTTCATACCCAAAGGATCTTCTATGTGCTCTTGATCGTCTACTTTAAAATTATAAGGAAGTATATGTAGTTTTTCGTAGTCGCTGTGGATTTGCGCCCTTCGCTCAGACTCGGACATCGAGCGTTGTATCTCTTTTATGCCTATTTCATACGTAGGAACGTTTACCACGCCGTTACTGTCAACGCTTTTTGTATAGGCTCCCGAGATTGAAACCACTACTTTCTCGTATCTTGTGCCGGCCACTCTTTGAGCGTCTATTAAAGCGCTTTTTATTGATTTTGATGCGAGCTCGATATTTGTTATTACGCCTTTTTTTATACCCTGAGTTTTTGCGGTTCCTATTCCGATTATTTTAAGTCCTGTTTCATCGTGCTGTCCTATAACTGCGCAAATTTGAACGGAACCTACGTCAATACCTAAAATTTTAGTACTCAAAACAGATGCCTTCTTATTTTTTTGTATAATAATTTGTTACTTGGTAACGCTTGGACAACATGGCTGTTAAATCCCTAATGAGCTCGTTATTTTTCAAGAAGCCTACATTTTGCGTTATTATCTCTTTATACTCTTTCTCTTTTTCGCTATTTGTTAGTTTTTGTTCCGTTATCTCGTAAACTACGGCTTTATCGCCGAGTACAACATAGCCTTTTTTGCCGCCTTTTTCAAAAAGGCGATTGACGAATATATTAAACTCGCCCTCGCTTAACCCACCTTCGGCCTTCACGGTATCTCTACTAACAAATCCTATATCGGTACCTTGAAATCCTTTTTCAAGCAACTCTTTTGCTTTTGCTTCTACGATTTCTTTCGTTTTTTGCTCTTTGTAAAGTTCTAAAATTTGTTCTTTCGCCTCTTCAAAACTCATTACTCTAGGCGCTACGATCTCTTTTACCTTTACTATCATATAGCCGTCTTCGTATTCAAACGGCTTTAGGGTATCGCCTTTTTTTGCTAGTTTTAGCTCGTCCATCGGCAAGCTCGCATTATCTTCAAATGTAGCTATCGATACGTCTGCCTGCTTCTCGTCTTTCTTGATTTTTAGATACTCTTCAAGGGCGACTTTTTTAGTTTGTTTGAGATTGTAGTCTTTTAGTACTTCATCTTTAACAGCCTCAAATTCTTTTATCTTGTCGTCACTACCTTTATATTCGTTTTTGTTTTCGTTGTAAAATTCTGTTAGCTCGTTAGTATTTGCATCGCTTGATATAGCTGGGATAAATTTGGTATCAAGCTTAAATTCGGTCATGGTTTTGTATTCGTTTTTGTGCTCTTCCCAGAGTTTTTTTAGCGCATCTTCATCTATTTTTATTTCGTCTGCGCCAGCCTCTACGACTTTCATAGAGATTTTATCCTGCATCAAAAAGCTAGCCGTTAGCATATCTATATCTTGAGCGTTTGCGGGTAAATTTATAGCATGTCTTAGCTTGTCTAAAAGTATTACGTTTTTTAGGCTTTCCTCGTATTCGCTTTCAGTAGTTCTGGCTCTTTTTAAAGTATTTTTGTAAAGCTCTTTGTCAAATTTGCCGTTTGAGTGGAAATTTTGATCTGCGATTATGTATTTTACTATATCTTCGTCGTTTACGCCCAGCCCCAAATCATCTGCGAAATTTAAAAGCATAGCATCGTTTACTAACGCCTCTAAAGCTAAATTTTCAATGCCTAGCTCGCTTGCCTTTTCGTCACTTAGCTGTCCGTCAAAAAGCTGGCTATAGTACGCATGAAGCTGACCGTATCTGTTTTGAAACTCTTGGATGCTTATATTTCTGTGCCCGACCTTAGCCACCGAGGTAGCTCTGCTCGCGTTTAGATCGTATGCTCCCCATCCGACGAAGCCTGCTCCGACGAAGGCTATCGTGCTTACCCAGATCGTCACGACGAGGTATTTTCTATGCTTTTGCATCCAAGTTATCATCTAATTCCTTCAAATTCATAAAAATTTTATGCATTATTTTACTGAAATATCGTAAATATCACCTTAAAAACGCGCTTTTTATCGATAAAATTTCAAAAAAATTAACATTTTTAAAGACGTTAGTTTCGTTCAGATTCGTAAAGGCGAGCTATGCTTAGCAATTTGCACGTATTTTCAAGGATTGCGACGTCTTTTGCCAGCTGATACGAGGTCCTGCTATGCACGTATACGCCGTATCCTTTGATGACCATTATGTTAGTTTTATTCTCTAACATATAACGATAAATTTCCGTATCCGCACGCTCATACCAGTCATCAAACTGTTTTGGATCATAAATCGGGATCTCATGATGTTTGATATAGCCGAAATAATCCCTCGGTCGTATAAAAGAATGCCCCAAAGTATAAGCCGTTAGGTATGGCGGCATAGCGTAGCAGATATATTTGGCCTCATTTATATTTTTATATATATTTAGGTGGATGTCCGCGTCTATGCTTGCATCGTTCCAGCGGTAATCCCTTTTTGAGTTTAGCATTATGAGATCTTCTTCTTTAAGATTGTCGAAAATCGTCGTTCTTTTATTAATCAAAAAAGAGTCGTGCTGAATTCTAGCTGAAATAGAGCCGTGAAAGACGCCGAAAAAGTTTTTTCTAAACATCGAAAGAGCGATGTTGCTGATCTCGCTTGCGCAGTATTTTAAGTCCATTTTAACCTTTTATAAACTTTTTTTGTTATTATACACAAAAAATAAAGGCTAAATTTGAACTCCCCACACGTTCCCGTGCTGCTTGATGAAGTTTTGCAAGCTTTTGAGGATATAAAAAGCGGTGCGATTGTCGATTGTACGCTCGGATACGGCGGGCATTCTAGCGCGATTTTAGAGCAAAATCAAAACGTAAATTTGATAGCCTGCGATCAAGACGAAGAAGCGATCAAATTTAGCTCCGAAAGACTGAAAAAATTCGGTCAAAGAGCGCAAATTTTTAAGAGTAAATTTTCAGAAATTTTAGGCAAAGTAGAACAAGGTCAAATCCGCGGTATCCTGGCCGACATCGGCGTTTCGTCGCTGCAGCTAGATAAAAACGAGCGAGGATTTGGCCTAAAAAGCGAAAATTTAGATATGCGAATGGACGCGCAGGCTAAATTTTCAGCTTACGACGTAGTAAATTCTTACAGCGCAAAAGAGCTGGAGCGTATCTTTGAGGACTACGGCGAGCTACCAAGTCCTGCTAAATTTGCCGCCAAAATCGTAGAAGCCAGGCAAAGCGGCGAGATAAAAAGCGCCGAACGTCTCGCGCAAATAATCGGGCTAAAGGGCGTAAACGGACGCAGTGTTAGCGCGGCGACGTTAGCTTTTCAGGCGATAAGAATAGAGGTAAATAATGAGCTGGGCGAGCTGCAAAATTTGCTACAAAGCATCGAGGATTCGCAGATCAACGAGTGCGTCGTGGCGATAATCAGCTTTCATTCGCTAGAAGATCGTATCGTGAAAAATAAATTTAGACAGTGGGCTCAAGGCTGCATTTGTCCGCCGCAAGCTCTTAGATGCACGTGCGGAGGGGATAACGCGCTAGGTAAAATAGTCAGTAAAAAGTCAATAACGCCAAGCGCTGCCGAAGTCAAGGCAAATCCGCGCTCAAGCTGCGCGAAAATGAGGATTTTTAAAATTTCAAGAGGTAAAAATGCAAGATAAAAACGAGGTTTTAGAGTTTAGCGGCGGCGAGCAAAAAAAGGAACGAAATTTAGACTACAAAACGCTAGCGACGGCCTATCTTGGGCTTTTTATCGCGCTTGCTTTGTTTTTACCTAAAATTTACATCACCAATCAAATTTATTACATCAGTCGCGAAATCGGCGATCTAAGCGGCAAACGCGACGTATTGTTAGAAGAAAATAGAGAGCTTCGCCTAAAGCTTGAAAGAATGAAATACAAAAATCAAATTTTAGACCCGCTCATCCTGCAATAGCTAAATCCCGGCCTCAGACTGCGCGACCAATCGCTCTAGGACGTACTGCTCCAGGTCCTTGCGTGGGATCTCGTTTTTTAACGCTTCGTTGTAGATCATCTCGACTTTCGTGGAGTATTTTTCGTAGCTAAAATACGGAAAATGCACGCTCCAAGCCTTTTTTATGAGCTCCTTGCTTACGGCTTTTCTCGCCCAAATTTTAAACATATCAAAGCCGATAAAAACGGCCGAAGTGCCTACTACCGCGCTAACGATCGAGAGGTGAAAGTCAAGCTTGGTAAAAATATGATGCGTCAAAAGCAGTAAAATAAAAAACACGACAAAGCACAAAAGCCCGTAAACTAGGTAAGTTCTTGCGTAGCGAAATTTAAAATTTAGCTTGGCCGGATCTACTAACATGCCTTCGTTAAAAAGGCAGTTTGCCTCGAGCAGATCGCGAAACAGCACGGGTTGCTTCGAGATAACAAAGATATTTTTTAGGATTAAATTTTTTAACGCGTTATTTTTCATCTTTTTGATTATCCTTAAATTTAGCCCCAATTATATCAAAAACTTCGTAATCCAAGCTAAAATTTGGCCTTAAAGCAACGCTTTTTAAGAGTATTTGAGCTAAAATTACTTAAATTTTAAGGAGAAAAAATGAACGGAATAATATATCTAAACGGCGAATTTATAGATGCGGCGGCGGCTAAAGTTAGCGCATTTGACCGCGGATTTATCTTTGGCGACGGCATATACGAGGTGGTGCCGGTGCTAAACGGACGGCTCGTGGATAGAGAGGATTTTTGGGAGAGATTTGAGAGGAGTTTGGCTGCGATCGAGCTAAGCTTGCCGCTTTCAAAGAGCGATTTTCAGGGGGTTTTAGAGGAAGTGGTCTGGCGAAACAACCTAAAAGAAGGCGGCGTCTATATGCAGATCACCCGCGGCGTCGCCGATAGGGATTTTAAATTTATAAAAGGCTTAAAGCCGACTTGTTTCGTATTTTGCTACGAAAAAGATATAGTCGCAAACCCTGACGCGATGACCGGCATCGAGGTCGTTAGCGTCGAGGATATCCGCTGGAAGCGCCGCGACATCAAGTCCATCTCGCTTTTGGCGCAGTGCTACGCCAAAGAACAAGCCGTAAAAGCAGGCGCATACGAGGGTTTTATGGTCGAAAACGGTTTTGTGACCGAGGCTACTAGCTCGTCTGCGTTTATCATAAAAGATAACGTCCTGATAACTAAGCCGCTTTCAAACGAGATTTTGCCGGGCATCCGTCGCAAGGTGATTTTAGGTTTTGCCGAAAAGGCGGGGCTCGAGATCAGACAGCGACCGTTTACGATGCAGGACGTTTACGATGCCGACGAGGTGTTTATCTCGGCTGCGACGCTGCCGCTACTGCCCGTCGTCAAGGCCGACGGCAAGCCGATAAGCGGCGGTAAAGTCGGCAAATACGTACCGATGCTAAGGCAGATGTATATAGATAAGATCAAAAAAGAGGCCGGGCTTTAGGACAATTCGGCGTTTTGGGTCGGCTTTATATTTGCGAGAGTCGGCTCAAATTCGGCTAAATTTGACGGTAAATTTGACGAACGTTTTAAATTTGCTGTCCGAAGCGTTAGCAAATTTAAGCCAAAATAACGCTTGCCGGACTATTAAATTCGGAATCAACGATGAAAAATAAACCCAAAATTTTAATCAGCGCCTGTTTGCTCGGCGAAAACTGCAAATATAACGGCGGCAATAACGCAGATGCTATCTCTGTGGGCGAGCTTGCCAAACTTGGGCAAATTTACGAGCTAATCGCCGTTTGTCCGGAGAGCATGGGTGGACTAACGACCCCGCGCGAGCCTGCCGAAATTTACGCAAATGGACGAGTAATAACTAAATTTAGCGGTCGCGACGTGACGGCCGAGTTTATTTTAGGCGCTCAAATTTGCGCAGATATCGCTCGCGAAAACGACTGCAAAATAGCGGTTTTAAAAGAGCGAAGCCCAAGCTGCGGAAGTGGATGGATTTACGACGGAAGCTTTACTGCGCGGATCGTTAGCGGCGACGGGATAACCGCAGCAGCGCTAAAAAAACTTGGCGTTCGGGTAGTTGGCGAGAGTGCGCTTGCGGAGCTAAATTTGGAAAAAGAGGCGGAAAATGGCCGAGTGGATAAACATTAAAAATATAGCGTATGGCGCGAAATTTTACGCTGGGGCGGCGATTAGGATAATGCCCACGCCGTGCGGGCTGGCAGAGGGAAATTTTATCCCCGAAAACGGGCTTGTTTACCTTATCTCGGACAACGCTTCGGACAAGAGTTATTTTAACTGCGTCTGCCTAAGCGTAGGCGAAGAAGGCAACGTGATCTGCCGCCCCTGGCGAGATTGCAACTACGTACTTGGAAGCGAGATCAAGCTGATGTTTGAGAGCGAGCTGCAAGAGGCATTTGTAAGTGCGAGCGTTACGATCTTGGTGGCGTAATGCAGTAAAATTAAATAGCAGGAATTTGTTAGCGAGAATTTGGTTTAAGTTGCTACCAAGCAGCGTAAACATTATTATAGTTTCTGCCATAAGGCAAGTTGGAGCTAAAATTTATCAAATTTACCTAAGCTTAAAAGAAATTCGATATACAGACCGCCGCGCAGCTGGAATTAAATTTAACGAGTAAATTTTACAAGCAGCTAAAGCGGTAGATAAATTTTGAACCGTTGGTGCTTAAATTTACGCATAACCAAAAAGTCAAATTTAAACCGCCTATCGCCTCGATTAGAGCTCAAATTTTAACAGAGGGCAAAGCGGCGACATCCTGCCGCCAGCCAAAACGTAACGATAAATTTGAGCTGTTTTCACTCAAATTTATCGTCATAACAGCCGTCAAATTTACCTTAAATGCCCAAACTCCGGCCTATACTCGAAGTGCATCGTGTCAAAGCTCACCCAGCGCCCACCCCAGATGAAGCCGTGTTTTTCAAAAACGCGCACGATCTCTTCGGGGATTTGATTGCGGTAGCGGCCGTCTTTGCTCCAGCGCCAGTAGTCGCTCTTGTCGGTATTTATGTCGATCGCGATGCCGTAGGAGTG
>CAUQHH010000110.1:0-7192 GCA_963517705.1 uncultured Campylobacter sp. | reverse complement strand
CGTAAATATACTCTGTGTAGTTTGATTTGAGCAGAAAATATTAGAGAGTTCTTTTAAATTTTTACCGATATTTGCCTTAAATTTTAGGCCAAAAATTTTCTCGAATTCTTTGTTAATAAAGGCGATATTACCGGCTTTATCTGTGATGACAAGTCCGCCTATTGGGTTTTTGGCAAAAAGATTTAGAAGGTGTTTGTTTTTATAAAATTTTCGCTGCGCCACATAAAGACTAGCAAAGGCGCAAATGCCAAAAAATGCCAACGTTAAAAAAATACCAAGATCTTTTAATGCTTTTTTGTCGATTTGCCTGTAAATCATACCCTCATCAAGCACACTAACTAACATCCATTTGCTATTTGCAAGCGTATCATATACAAAAATATAGGACTTGTTTTTGATAAAAATTTGCTCGTTTCCTTGTTTTTTAACTGAAATTTTTTGCAATACCTCTTTGGTTTGAGTGTCTGAAAAATCTAAAATTTGCTCTGTTTGATCAAGGATATTTTTGCCATCTACCATTAAAAACGCTGAGCCATTTGCAAGCGGAAAGAGTGCGGCAAGCTCCTTTTGAAAAATTTCAAAGTCAAGGTCAGCCGTCAAAACACCTATAAATTTACCATTTTTTAAAAGTGGCGTTGAGACAGAGATGACGTAGATGCCAAGCTGATGGTCGATATATGGCTCGGTAAAGCTTGTTGTCATACTCTCTTTTGCAGCCACAAACCAAGGGCGGTCAGAGAAATTATATTGTGGCTCTATATCGTTGCTTGCGACAAATCTGTAGCTATCCGGATATCCGGCATAGACTGCTAAAAAGCTACCCGTTCTAGCAACAATGCTAAGCACGCCTTTTATCGTAGCATAGTCTTTTATATAGTCTTTTGTCTCTATAAATTTAGCAGTCTCCTCAAGCAGTCGCTTTTGTTGTTCGATGCGCTCGTTTATTATTGCTTTGTATTTTTGTACCGTTTTTATCTGGCTTGAGACGGCAGAGTCGTATGTTTGTTGTTTGTTTTCATCATAGTTTGTAAAAACTAGATAAAAATATCCCACAGCAACGGCGACTAATAAAATGTAAAAATAATTTTGCTTGAATTTCATTTCGCTATTATAGAATTTTTAAGATAAAAGTGCACAATAACGATAGAAAATTTGTTGTTTTTCTATTTTATACCATTTGATCTTAATGATACAAATGTGGTCATAATTGTAAGTGGTGCATAGGTGAGAGCGATAAGCAATATAGGGTTTTATGTAGATGGGTTTGAGTGAAGCATTGAACTATCTTAATATAAATATCAAAATATTTTATTTTTGATATTATTTGCCAACAATAAACAATAGGATAAATTTGATCTTTTGGTTTAATTAGAAGATATTAGAGATAAAGACTAGATTTTTAAATATGAATCCAAAGTAATTTTATAGGATCTTTTTAGTAAAATAAAACAATTCTGAAAAATTGTACCACTTTTTATCAAAAGTGTACCATAGTTTAAGAAAAAATTCAAAGAAAGGGAAACTTCAAAAGAGGCGGTTTAAATACCGATAAATAGGGTATTTATGGTGTCACGGGGGAGACTTGAACTCCCGACCTCCGGCTTATGAGACCAGCGCTCTAACCAGCTGAGCTACCGTGACGTTAAAGTTCGCAATTATATTCAACGTTTGCTTATATATTGATAAAATATTTTCATTTTTGCGCAGTAGGGCGCCCAAAAGTCAAATTTTAAAATTTAAATTTGCGATTTTCGTGCATAAATTTGTCAAATTTAAACCAACAAAAATCCAAATTTGAGGCAAAAGTGCCAAAAACAAAAATTCGCATTTTCAAGGTGCGGGTTTTGCCGCTCAAATTTGACGAGTTCAAATTTGCCAAAATAGGTCAAATTTGAAACGGCAAAGGCAGAATTTACTTGATAAAATAATCTCCGTCAAAGCTAACCAGCGAGTACTTGCGCTCGCTGCCGATGCTGCTAACCAGCTCGTCCACGTCCAAAAACTCGAGGCTGTCCGCGCCGATATATTTGCACACCTCTTCAGGCGTTTTGTTTGCACTTATTAGCTCCTCGAAGCTTGGAGTATCGATACCGTAGCGCTCGGGGTATTTTAGCTCGGGGCAGGCGACTTTGAAGTGTATCTCTCTCGCGCCCGCGTGACGCAGTAGCTCGACGATCTTTTTAGAGGTTGTGCCGCGCACGATGCTGTCGTCCACTACGACTACGCTTTTGCCCTTGAGTAGGCTTGCCATCGGGTTTAGCTTGAGTTTGACTTTGAGGTTGCGCATCTCTTGCGTCGGCTCGATGAAAGTGCGGCCGACGTAGTGATTTCGCACTATGGCTAGCTCAAACGGTATCCCGCTGGCGTTTGCGTAGCCAAGTGCCGCGGGCGTGCCGCTATCTGGCACCGGCACGACGAAGTCTGCGTCGATCTTGCTTTTTTTAGCTAGCGTTTCGCCCATTTTTTTGCGCACTTCGTAGACGCTTTTGCCCTCGATGACGCTATCTGGGCGCGCGAAATAAATATACTCAAACGCGCAAACTCTAGGTTCGGCTTCAAAAAGGCGCACGCTCTCAAACTCGCTTTTGCCCTGTTCAAAAACCAGCATCTCGCCGGGCTCCACGTCGCGGACGAAGCTCGCTCCCACCAAATCAAACGCGCACGTCTCGCTAGCTACGATATAGCCGCCGTCTTTTAGGCGTCCTAGTGAGAGCGGTCTCACGCCCCAGCGGTCGCGGATGGCAAAAATTTTATGGCGCGACTGGATGAGTAGGCAGTAGGCGCCTTTGATCTGCTTTAGCGCTGCGACGATGCGGTCTTGTAGGTGTTCGCTGTGGCTTCTAGCGATGAGGTGAACGATGTTTTCGGTGTCCATGTTGCTCTGAAATATCGCGCCCTCGGCGATCAGCGCTTCGCGGACTTCGTCTTTGTTTACGAGGTTGCCGTTGTGTACGACCGAGATCGAGCCTAGCGCGTAGTTTGCCGTGATAGGCTGGGCGTCGGCGGCGGAGCTTTTGCCTGCGGTGGCGTAGCGGTTGTGTCCGATCGCCATATCGCCTTTTAGCGCCTCAAAGCTCTTTTTATTAAAGACCTCCGTCACTAGCCCGCGACCTTTGACGGTTTCTATACGGCCGTTTTCGCATGCGCTGATGCCGCTTGCTTCCTGGCCTCGGTGTTGCATGGCAAATAGCGCATAATATGCCGTTTTTGCCGCATCTTTAGAATTAATCACTCCAACTATCGCACACATTTTTTTCCTTTTTTAGGGGTGTTATTTTCTGTCTTATACTTCGTTAAAATTTAAATTTCAAGCTCGGCAGACTTTATGTCTAGCCTACGCTTAAAATTTAAATTTCGCCTCGCCTAAGTCAAAAATATCGCCGCCGATTTTCTGTAATTTTCAAGAAAATATTAAAATTTAACATAAAAAATAAGGTGAAATATCGCGAGACGAATTCGAAAGTTGCGCAGAAAATTTGGGCGAGGCTAGACGTGCGGTCTGCCGCAAGCCCGAATTTTCAAGCTCTTTCAAAGGCGCTCGCGAGATAAGCCGTTATCGTTACAGCCCAAGGCAATCATCTATCCCGTACAACCCGCTTTGCTGTCCTGCAACCCAAATCGCCGCCTTTATAGCACCCTTGGCGAACGTTGCGCGGCTAGTCGCGGTGTGATTTAGCTCGATAAACTCGCCGTCGTTGTAAAATCCGACCGTATGCCTGCCCACGACGTCGCCGCCTCGCACCGCTAGGATCGCGATCTCGTCCTTGCTGCGAGCTCCGACTAGCCCGTCTCTACCGGTCACCAAAACGTCTTTTAGATTTAGCCCTCTAGCCGCCGCTACGCGCTCGCCAAGCGTTAGCGCCGTGCCGCTTGGAGCGTCTTTTTTGTGCCTGTGGTGCTGTTCGACAATCTCGGCGTCAAATTCGCGCAAAGCCTTTGAAGCAAGCGCCGCCAAACGGTTTAAAACCGCTACGCCAAGGCTCATGTTGGTAGCGTAAAGTATCGGCATCGCCGCGCTTGCGAGCTTGAGCAGATTCGCGCCGTCCTCGCCAAGACCCGTCGTGCCGATAACTAGCGGTTTTGGGTCGGTGCGAGCGTAGTTTAGCAGATTTATCGCGCCCTCTTTGATCGTAAAGTCGATAACGACGTCGCAGTTTGCGAAAAGCTCGTCAAATTTATCCGTGAGGATGACGCCATCAGGCAACGCAAAGTCAAGCGGCTCTATCATATAAGCCGCGCTAAGCTTTGCGCCAGACTCATTTTTTAGGCACTCTATGATCATGCGTCCCATTTTGCCGCTTGCGCCGTGGATTCCTATTTTTACCAAAATTTATCCTTTAAAATTTGGGCTAAATTTAGCATAAATTTTATAAAAAATAAATTTAGCACGGCCGCCGCATTCGCTGCACGCGGGCAAAAATATTAAAAATCGCGCTATATAATCGGCTTTTTAAATTTAAAGGACCACGATGAGGAAAATTTTATTTTTATTTCTAGCCGTTTTTGTGGCGAGCGTTTTGGCTAAACAAGAGCCGATTGCGCAGGCGGCTAAAACGCGGCAATCGGACGCAAATTTGAGCGCGTCAAATTTGACGGCGAAAGATAAAACCGTGCAAAAGCTAAATTTGACCCAGGATCCGGCTATAGCGAGCGGCGAGCTAGCAAACGGGCTAAAATACTACGTCAAGGAAAACAAGCAGCCCGCAAATTCGGCATATTTTTATCTAGTCGTAAACATAGGCTCTACCGACGAGCGCGAAAACGAGCTGGGGCTGGCGCACTTTACCGAGCACATGGCCTTTAACGGTAGCCGCGAGTTTAGCAAAAACGAGCTGGTGAAAAAGCTAGAGAGCCTCGGAGTGGCCTTTGGCGCGGATCTAAATGCGCAGACTAGCTACGATCAGACGAGCTATCTGCTGGAAATCCACGTAAACGAGCAAAATTTAAAGGACGTTTTCCGCGTTTTTCGCGACTGGATCGACGGCGTGAGCTTTGACGCGGCCGAGCTGGACAAAGAGCGGGGCATCATCGTCGAGGAGGAGCGCGCTAGAAACACGCCCGCGTATAGATTTTACATCAAAAACCGTGTGCCGGAGCTATACGGCGATAGCATCTACGCCAAAAGGTCGCCCATCGGCGATATGAATATCGTAAAAAACGTCGACGTGGCGACCATAAAGGGCTTTTACGATAGGACGTATCAGCCTAGATTTATGAAATTTATCGCAGTCGGTGACTTTGATAAAAAGCGTATCAAGGAGATGATAAAGCAAAGCTTTAGCCCCGCTAAAAACACGAACGACTACGTGAGTCCGGATAAAACAATCCCTATAAAAAGCGGCTTTAGCGTAAATAACTACGACTCGGCCGAGATAGGGCTAAACTCGCTAAATTTGATCTTCACGCAAAAGTACAAATTTGACGACGAGATCCAAAGGCTCAGGCAAAATTTGCTAGTAAACTACATCTCAGACCTAGTCGCGATGATATACGAGCAGCGAAATTTGGCTCTGCGCGGGAGATTTTACTCGCCGATCATCGAGGATCAAAACGTGCTTTACGCCTTTGAGATAAACGCCGTGGATGATGATTTTAGCGGCGCGCTTAGCGATCTGGCGAGCGTTTTAAAGGGTGTGGAGAAATTTGGCTTTAGCCGGGCGGACTTTGAGAGCGCAAAAAAAGATTTTATAAACTCGGCTAAAAATGCCTATTTGCAAGCGGGTAACAAGCGCTCAAGCGCAGTAGCGGCAAATATCGAGGAGACGACGAGGATCGGCGGTGTGCTGCTTGGCGAAAAAGACCTGCGCGACGTTACTTTGGCGCTGCTTGATGAGATCAGCCTAGATGACGTAAACGCCGAATTTAGGCGGATACTGGGCATCGACGCAAAAACTTTAAACGTGATTAGCGCCAAAGGGGCGAAGCTAAACGAGGCTAAATTTGATCAAATTTGGGCGGAGGCAAAGCCCTATGATACGCTAGCCGCAAAGCAGGCAAAGAGCGAGCTTTTCGACTACGGCGCGCTAAAGCCTAAAAATTTCGTCTCCAAAAAACATAACGAGAAGCTTGATTTTTATCTTTACGAGCTGCCAAACGGCGCGCGCGTCGCATTTAAGGAGGTAAAAACCAAAAAAGACGTCGTCTGGCTAAGCGCGGTTAGCCGCGGCGGTACGTCAAATTTGGCCAAACCAAAGCATGGCGCGCTAGCAGTAGAGGTCTCGAACGAGAGTGGGGCAGGGGAGTTTAGCAACTACGATCTGGCTAAAATCCTAAGCGGCAAGCAGCTAAGCTATAGCAAATTTATCGATCAGCTTTCGCAAGGATATAGCGCAAGCTCGGCCAGCGCGGACTTTGAGTGGCTTTTGCGCGCGCTGTTTTTGGAGTTTAGCGAGCCTAGATTTGACGAAAACGCGCTAAAAAAGACAAAAATCAACGAACTTGAAAAGCTGGAGAAAACCAAAAATCTGCCCGAGCGCAAATTTCACGACGAATTTGCGAGATTTTTCTACGAAAACAACCCGCGAACAAACCCGCTCGAGGCCGCGGACATAAACGAGCTGCAGATGGAGGACGTAAAAAAGATAGTGAATGATAAATTTACCAACGCGGCTTCGTATGATTTTATCGTCGTCGGCGATATAAATTTGACAGCAGCCGAGCCGCTTTTGCAAAAATATCTGGCAAATTTGCCAGTGCGCGCAGGACGCGAAAACTTCGTCGATGACGGCGTAAGGACGATCGCTGGCGAGCGGGAGTTTAAGCGAAGCTACCAAACCACGCAGCGAAGCGACGCCGCGATGATAATGAAAAACGAAAACGTGAAGTATTCGCGCCCAGAGCTACTGCGCGTAAACGCCCTATCTGCGGTGCTTTCGATGATGCTGCGCGAGGACGTTCGCGAGGACCGCGGGCAGGTCTACGGCCTGGGCGTGCATATGAATCTCGCAAAATACCCGTACGAAAGCTTCACCGCGCATTTTGGCTTTACGGCGGCGCCTGATAACGTAAATGCGGTGCTAGGCGAGATAAAATCAAACGTCGCCGAGCTAAAAGGCGGCGCGGACATCCAGCGCTATCTGCAAAATTTCAAAAAATCAGCCCTCGTAAAAATGCGCCAATCCTACGTTCAGGGCGAGTTTTGGACGCGCGCGGTCATGCGCGAGCTGGTTTTTGGCGATGAGGTTTTGAGCCT
>CAUQHH010000109.1:0-7195 GCA_963517705.1 uncultured Campylobacter sp. | reverse complement strand
GCTTTAATATGATTCACTTTCACATCGGTTCGCAAATCACCGAAATCCATCCGCTAAAAAAGGCTCTAATCGAAGCAGGAAACATCTACGCCGAGCTGCGAAAAATGGGCGCGAAAAACCTAAAAGCCATAAATTTAGGCGGCGGTCTAGCTATAGAGTACTCGCAGTTTAAAGAAAACTCGAGCCGAAACTACACACTTAGCGAATACGCAAACGACGTGGTCTATCTGCTAAAGACGATGGCGACGCAGCGAAACGAGGTGGAGCCCGATATCTTTATCGAGAGCGGCCGCTTCGTCTCGGCTTCGCACGCCGTGCTGGTCGCGCCCGTTTTGGAGCTCTTTAGCCAGGACTACACCGAGGAAAAACTCGTGCTGAAAAAGAAAAATCCTCAGCTAATCACCGAACTAAACGATCTGCTAAGCACGATAAAACCGTCAAACGCGATAGAGTATCTGCACGACAGCATCGATCATATGGAGAGTATACTCACACTGTTTGATCTGGGCTACGTCGATCTGCAAGATCGCTCGAATGCTGAAATTTTAACCCACCTAATCATCAAAAAAGCGGCTAAAATCCTCGGCACCAAACAGCACAACGCCGAGCTTTTAAAGCTACAAGAAGAAGCTCAGGAGCGCTATCTCGTAAACTTCTCGCTATTTCAGTCGTTGCCTGATTTTTGGGGTTTAAAGCAAAATTTCCCTATCATGCCGCTTGACCGCCTGGACGTGCGCCCTACCCGGTCGGCGTCGCTGTGGGATATCACCTGCGATAGTGACGGCGAGATAGGCTTTGACGACGAAGAAAATCCTCTGTTTTTGCACGACGTAGACGTGGAAAAAGAGGAGTATTTTTTGGGATTTTTCCTAGTCGGAGCGTATCAGGAGGTACTGGGCATGAAACACAACCTCTTCACTCACCCGACCGAAGCTACTATCGAGATAGACGCCGAGGGATTTAAGGTCTTACACCTGCTAGAAAGCCAGTCTATCCTTGATATCATGGAGGATCTTGACTACGATATCTACGAGATCCAGGATATCCTAAACGAGCGTATCGAAAAGTCAAAGCTCGTAAACGACTCGCAACGAAAGCAAATTTTAGGCGAAATGTATCTGTTTTTAAACGATAACGGCTATCTAAAAACTATATCTTAAATTTAGAAAAAGGAGTAAAAATGCTATCAAAAAGAGTTCAAGTGCTAGGCGAGAGCCTAACCATCGAAATCAGTACCAAGGCAAAAGAGATGAAAGCCCGCGGCGAGGACGTGATCAGTTTTGGCGCGGGCGAACCGGACTTTGACACGCCCGAGATCATCAAAAACGAGGTAAAATCCGCTCTAGATAGGGGCTGCGGCAAATACACCGCCGTAGCGGGTACGCCCGAGGTGAGAGAGGCGGTCGCCGCAAAGCTAAAGCGCGACAACGGCCTAGACTACGCGCCAAATCAAATCATCACCAACGTCGGCGCCAAGCACTCGCTTTTTAACGTATTTCAGGCGCTAATCGACGAGGGCGACGAAGTAATCGTACCAAGCCCATACTGGGTAAGCTACCCGGAGATGGTCAAATTTAGCGGCGGTAATCCCGTTTTTATCGAAACTAGCGAAAAGACCGGCTTTAAAATCACTCCCGAACAGCTAAAAGCGGCAATCACTCCTAGAACTAAAATTTTAGTATTAAACAGCCCTTGCAATCCAACGGGCGCGATATATAGCCGCAAAGAGCTAGAGGCGCTAGGCGAAGTGCTAAAAGGCACGAAAATCATCGTAGCTAGCGACGAAATGTACGAAAAGCTAAACTACGAGGGCGAATTTGTCGCGACCGCGGCCGTGAGCGAGGATATGTTTAACCGCACGATCACGATAAACGGCCTAAGCAAATGCGGCGCGATGCCGGGTTGGAGATTTGGCTACATGGCTAGCCCGTTTAAAGAGCTAAACGCTGCGGTAAACAAGCTACAAAGCCAAAGTACGAGCAACATAAACTCCCTAACGCAAGCGGGCGCCATCCCTGCGCTGCTGGGTAAGGCGGACGAGGACATCGCGTATATGAAGGGCGAGTTTAAAAAGCGCCGCGACCTAGGCGTAGAGATGATAAACGCTATACCGGGACTTAGCGTGCTTAAGCCCGACGGCGCGTTTTATCTTTTTATAAACTGCTCCGAGGTCGAGCCTGATAGCATGAAATTTTGCAAAGAGCTGCTAGAAAAGGCGAAGGTTGCCGTGGTACCGGGCGTGGGATTTGGTATGGACGGATATTTTAGGCTTTCTTTTGCGACTGATTTAGAAAGTATCAGAAAAGGTATCGCAAGGATCGGCGAATTCGTAAAAAGCTATAAAAAATAGCGTAAATTCGGCTCAAATTTGACGCAGCGAGCTGGTTTTGCGGCGTCAAATTTATGCTGTGCTGATGGATTAAAATCGGCTTTTTTTACAAATAAATTCACAGTAGACTTTTTGCAAATAGGTACATATCTAAAATTTTTGCTTTTGTATATTTCAACTTTGAATCTTTTTCGCTACCGAATTCCTTTGTACGAATACTAACCGTATCAAAATCAACCTTGTTTGCGTTGTAGAATTTGTTTAAAAATTCTAAAGACCCCTTGTATTTTTTGTTAAAATTCTTGGTTGTGTTAAGGGTATTAATATTAAACTTATCTCCATTGTATATATTTTTTATACTCTGAGATACATATCTGTCGTATGCAGGGACTATTCCTAGCGTGCCTAGCATTATTTTACTAACTAGCACAAGGTGATTATTATCGGCTTTAGGTGGCATAATGCAATCTTTTATACCATTATAAATATCAACAATTCTATCTAAGTTATTTCCGTAGTTATCTATGTCTATATCCCAGTCTTTTTCGTCTAGGTTATTTATAAATTCAATAACTTTTTTATAGTGCGCAAGATTAGTCTGAAGCAAAAATGAACTACCGCGAAGCATACCCCAGCTGGCTAGGTAGTATCCCAACTGTAAACAATCTTTTTCTAAATCTATGCCGGAATTTTGCTTTTTATAAAAATAGTTATAGCAAAAATCAAATGAATAATATCGGTGATATAAGCTAGTTTTATTTTTTTCAAATTTATCTATTTGAATTTTTATATCGTTTTGTTTCATGTTTGTAACTTTCTTATGTTGATTTTTTCTCTAAATACTCAAATTTCTGCTCAACGTTCATCATTACTTCGCAGTCGCAATATCCGCCCTGCTCTTCAAGCCACGCAAGCACACTCAAAACGTCTTTTACTTCCAAATTTGAGAGGATTTGCTCGGTGAGTTTTAGGCTGTGATCGCAGCCGTGCTCGTGAAGCTCGTCGTCCAAAAGTTCGAAAAGCCGTATAAATTTATCTTCGGGCATAGGCAAATTTTGTCTAAACTCAGCTAGTTCTTTTTCTTTTATGGCTTTTAAAATTTCTTTTCTTTTGCTTTTTTCCATGGATTTTTCCTTCAAATTTTTAGTTCTTTTTAAAAAATCTCGCGATCTTAGCTTGCAGTTTGAAAAAATCGGCCAGCTCCATTATCGGATATGCGCCTGCATATTTTTTACCGCCAGCGATATCCTTTGACACGCCGCCGCGCGCGGCTATCTGGGCAAAGTCGCCGACTTTTAAATGCCCCGCAGAGCCGCTTTGTCCGCCCATCACGACGTTTCGTCCAAGCTTGGTCGAGCCTGCAAGCCCTACCTGAGAGACTAGTATCGAGCCGTAGCCTATCTCGCAGTTGTGGCCGATTTGCACGAGGTTGTCGAGCTTGGCGTATGCTTTTACGACCGTGCTTTCAAACACGCCGCGGTCTATCGTCGTGCATGCGCCGATCTCGACGAAATCCTCTAAAACGACGTTGCCGTTGTGGTAAATTTTCACGTGTTCGCCAGTTTTCGTGTGTGCGTAGCCAAAGCCGTCGCTACCGATGACGGCGTTTGCGTTGATGCGGCAGTCGTTGCCGATAACCGTGTCGTTATAGATGACGACGTTTGGGTGGATGACACAGTTTGCGCCGATTTTTACGTTGTCGCCGACGTAGGCGCCCGCCATCACGAGCGTGTTGTTGCCGATTGCGGCGCCAGAGCCCACGTAAACGTTTGGCATTATCTTTGCGCTTGGCGAAATTTGCGCCGGCTGCGGCTTGGAGGCTAGAAGTTCTCTGGCAAAATATTCGCTCAAAATGGCAAAGGCAAGGTGCGGGTTTTCTACCACCACCGCTCTACTTTGCGCGCCTACGAGCTCTTTTAAATTCGACGCGACTAAAATCGCGCCCGCCTTTGAGCCCTCGATAAATTTAGCATTTTTCTCGCTATCGCAGTAGCCAAGCTCGCTGGCTCCAGCTTTTGAGAGCGAATTTAGAGCCGTGATCTCTAGCTCCTCGCCGCTAAATTCCAGTCCTAAAATTTTATAAATTTCGCTTAGTTTCATCATAGATCCATTAGTACCGAGCCGCCGCGCACGACGTCCGTGGGATTAAATTTTTTAATAGCTTTGAGAAAATTTTCTATCCTGCTCGCGTCGTCGCTGACCATGACGACGATGTAGTTTTCGTTAGTGTTGGCTACGATGCCGTTGTAGGCCTTTAGTATCGCGTCTAGTCCGCCGAAATTTTCGCTAAGCGGGATTTTTACCAGTGCCATTTCCTTTTCGACGAATTCGCCGCTTTCGATGACTTTGTAGGTCGGTATTAGCTTGTGTAGCTGCTTTACGATCTGCTCTAGCACGCGCTCGTCGCCGCTAGTGACGATACTGATACGAGAAAGCTCGGTGCCTGGGATCGGTGCTACCGTGAGCGTGTCGATGTTGTATCCGCGCCCCGCAAAAAGCCCGGAAATGCGCGATAAAACGCCGTGCTCGTTTAGCACGATGACTGAAATCACTCTTCTTATGCTCATTTTTATTCCTTGCTTTTTAAGATCATATTGTATATCGCCGCGCCCGCAGGAACCATCGGCAGTACGTCCTCAAATCTATCCACGCGTACGTCTAGCACCGCCGTTTTGCCGCAGGCCATCGCCTCTTTTAGCGCGGAGCGAAACTCGTCTTTCGTGCGGCACACGAAGCCCGCTCCGCCAAAGCCCTCCGCGATCTTTACGAAATCAGGCTGCAAACTAAGGTCGGTCGAGGAGTAGCGCTCGCCGTAGAAAAAGGTCTGCCACTGGCGCACCATGCCCAGGAAATTGTTATTTAAGATGATGTTGATGACGGGCTTATCTATCTCGGTGGCGGTCATCAGCTCTTGGATGTTCATTAGGATCGAGCCGTCGCCGGTGAAATTTACGACGATATCTTCAGGCTTTGCTATCTTTGCTCCGACGGCTGCAGGCAGGCCGTAACCCATAGTCCCCTGGCCTCCGCTAGTTATCAGCTGGCGCGGCCTGTCAAACGGATAAAACTGCGCGACCCACATCTGATGCTGACCGACGTCGGTGGCGATCACGGCGTCTTTACCCGATTCTTTTAAAATTTTAGCCGTTTCGCGCACGACCCACTGCGGTTTTATGATCTCGTCGCTATCTTTGTAATCCAGCGGATTTAGCGCGTCGTAGCGAGCCAATATCTCACGCCACGCGGTCAAATTTTGCTCGTTTACGCTTACTTTTTCCACCATCTCTTCTAGGACGTAGTTTAGATCGCCCACGATCGGGAAGTGCGCGTTTACGATCTTTGAGATCGAGCTAGGGTCGATATCGACGTGGATGATTTTGGCGTGTTTGGCAAATTCGCTGAGCTTGCCCGTCACGCGGTCGTCAAACCGCACGCCAAGCGCGATGATGAGATCGGTTTCGCTCATCGCCATATTTGCCGCGTAGCTGCCGTGCATGCCGACCATCGAGAGTAGATTTTTATCCTCGTGCGCTAGGACGCCAAGCCCCATCAGCGTTTCGACTGCGGGGATGCCCGTCTTTGCGCTAAATTTACGCACTAGCTCGCTAGCGTTCGCCGCTACGACGCCGCCACCCAGATATAGCAGCGGGCGTTTGGCCTCGGCGATGACTTCAAGCGCCTTTTTGATCTGTTTTGCGTTGCCTTTATAGGTCGGTTTGTATGTCGGCATCTTTATCTCGGTCGGGTAATCAAAATCCCCAATAGCCGCGGTTATATCCTTTGGGATATCGACGTGAACGGGCCCCGGGCGTCCCGAGCGAGCGATATAAAAGGCCTCTTTTAGAATGCGCGGTAGCTCCTCGATACTGCGTACGAGGTAGTTGTGTTTCACGCACGGGCGCGAGATACCCACGGCGTCGATCTCCTGAAAGGCGTCCGTGCCGATAAGCGAGGTCGGAACCTGGCCGCTGATTAATATAAGCGGAATGCTATCTGAGTATGCGGTTGCTAGACCAGTGACCGCGTTTGTAAAACCGGGGCCGCTCGTCACAAACGCCACTCCGACCTTGCCGCTAGCGCGCGCGTATCCGTCTGCGGCGTGCACGGCGGCTTGCTCATGACGCGTCAAAACGTGCTTGAAATAACTCTGCTTATACGTCTCGTCGTAGATGTTTAGCGCCGCGCCGCCGGGGTAACCAAAAACCGTGTCTACGCCCTCCTCGCGCAAGGCTTCCATCACCATGCGCGAACCAGAAATGCCTTTTATCATCTGTATCGCCTTTTGATAAATTTGACCCCGATTATACAGCTTTAAGGTTTAAAAACGCGTAAAATCGGGCTTAGAATTTGGGCTTGACTTTAAAAGGGCTTAAATTTGAGTAAATTTGCCAGCGAAATTTAAAAGGATTTAAATTTGGATAGGCTATTAAATTTGACGCGCCGAGACCCGCGCCTTTAAGATGCTAAATTTGATTTAGTTAAATTTGGCGTTATAAATTAGATTTTTTTGCATAAATCAATCTTTCTTGTTAAGGGGGAAGGGGCTTGAATTACGCTCTGCTTTGCAGTTGCGAGCGTAGCGAAGCAAAGGAGCTCCCTTTTATATCCGCCTTTCTCTTTTCTTTGGGAGAGGAAGGGGGTACTACTTACGAAGCGTCGCCCCTTCCTCTCCCAAGCCCTCTCCAACCCCACTGCACGTTATAAGTTGCTGCACTGTGTGCAGGTTCAAATTTGCGCTATAGCGCCGTATATTTTTAAATTTGGGCTTTCAAGGTACGGGTCTAGGTGAGTAAAATTTGAAGTTAAATTTGCAAATTTGAATATAAAAAGTCAAGGCGAAGTATCGCGAGATGGATTTAAGGGTTG
>CAUQHH010000108.1:0-7293 GCA_963517705.1 uncultured Campylobacter sp. | reverse complement strand
ACCAGCGTGCGTTTGCCCTCTAGGCTGCGGATGCGCGTGACGTCTTGCATCATCTCTAGCACCCCCTTAAATATGCCGTTTTCGTCGCGCACGGCGGCGTAGTAGATGTAGATAAATTTGCCGTGAAGCTCCAGCCAAAAGTCGATCTCGTCACGCTCGCCCTTGCGAAAGGCGTCGATGATCTCCAGCACGCTAGCTACGCTTTCGCGCGGGTGGCAGTTTTTCACGTCGCGCCCGATGACGCCGGCACTTCGCGGAAATACGCGGTGCTTAGTGTCGGTGTAAAATTTCACGATCTCGTTTTCGTCGACGAAGGAGAGATCGACTGGCATGTGTTTATAAATGAGGTTGATCTGCTCTAGCGTGAGCTTGCCCGTAGCGACGTCAAAAACGGCATTTTTATCGCTGCTAGCGTTTGGATTTAGCCCGTATTTGCTCATCAAATTTGATAGCTCTTTTAGGAAACTCGGATTTAAAACCACTTCGTTTAGGTCGCTGTTTTGCAAATTTATCGCGCTTAAATTCAGCTCGCTTTGCAAATTTACGTCCTTTAAATTTGACTTCGAGTCGCCGCCCGTGTCTAAATTTAACGGATAAAATTCGCTCGGCTTTTCGATGAGAAAATACCCGATCTCGTCATCTCCTCGTCTCATCGCGCGAAACTCCTCCTCGCTGATTAGCTCCAGCGACGTCGGATAGAGCGCCGCCTCCTCGCGTCCGAGCAGGTCGAGTAGATTTTCGTAGATATCGTGCTGAGCCGCGATAAACTCGTCAGCCTTGCCACACTCTAGCAGCTCGCGCGCTGCGGCGATACCGTCGCGGACCTTGTTATCAAAGCTCCACATAAAGCGCGACGGGCGGTCAAAGCCCTTGTTTTCTAGCATCGAGTAGAGTTGGTGCTGTTTTCTGGCAAAGTGCGTCCTGTTAAAGCTGCCCAGTTTGTCGTAAATTTCAAGCCACTCGTTTTTGATAAATTTCTTTTTTAACAGCTCTTTTGCCTTTGCGATTAGCTCGCGCGCGGCGTCGTTTTCGTCGATGTAGGTGGCGATAGGGTGGTCTTTTGGCAGCTTGGGGCGCTCGGCTGTTAGGATACCGCGCAGGATTTCTGATAGCTCGGCGGCATTTTCGTCGATAAACTCGCTCTTAAAGCCTAAATTTAGCAAATTTGCGCGCACGTTTTTAAAATCTGTCGGCGTGAGTTTCGTTAGCTCCGATTTTGCAGCTTTTCTAGAAGCGAAAAAATTTGCCGCTCCGCTGAGGTAGTCCCTCAAAATCGCAGTCGCCAAGGCAACGGCGGCGTTGTTAAATTTTATCATTTTGTGTCCTTAACTTAAATTTTAAGGATTATACAAAAAGCAGAGATTAAAAACTTTGATTTATCTTAAGCTGTAAATTTTGATGCCAAAGGTCGCGTCGATCTTTTCGGTATCTTTGCGCATTTTGATCGGAAAATCGATTTTGACGATATTTTCGTAGCTTTGTAGTGCGTCCATAAACTCGTAAAATTTAGCAGGCGTTTTCATAGAGCCAGTTACCGTTAGCTCGTAGACCGAGATCTCGCCGTTTTTTGCGGCCTCTTTTAGCTCGCTTAGATTTACGTTCATAAAGTACTTTGAGGCAAATTGAGTAAAATTCTCTACGTCAAATTTGTTTTCAAGAGCGTCTAACGCGGCTTTGTCGTTTTGCTTTATCTCGTTTAGGGCTTTTGATTTGGCGTCGTAGAGCCTTTGCGTTTGCGCACTTGCGGCGATTTGCATGCGACTTTCGTATTTGACCTGCTTGTACTCTTTGATACTCGGTATTAAAAAGCCAAATATCATCACAAGGCAAGCAACTATAAAAATGAGAATATAGATGAGTAATTTGGTAACGTCGATATTTTGTAGGCTTCTATCTTTACTCATTTTTACCCTCTAAGCTGTCGGTTTTGTTTGTGCTGATGAAATTTATCCAGCCGTTTTATAAATTATAAAAAGAGGTATTTTAAGTGTTAAAAATCGACTTTAGCGGCGTGGCGAGTAACATATTGTAAATATCTCGGCTAGGTGTAGTGCCCTTTACGATAAGCGAGCTTTTATCCATCGTGATCTCGTGTAGCGTGATGCTTGAGGGGACAAGATCGAGTAGATTACGCAGGCTTTGCTTTAAGACGGCATTTGAGGCTGCTATCTCGTTTGCGCTATCTCTTCTTTGCTTTAAAAGCGCAGTGAGCTCGTCGGCTTGCTTGATTTGCTCTTGCGTCTGCTCTTGTTTTTGTTTTGAAATTTGCGTTTCGTTTCGCAGCGATTTGCTTTTAAACTCAACAAAGAAATTTGCCGCAGCAAAAAGCAATACTATCGTAGCGATAAAAAACAGCCAAATTTTGCTAAAAAGGTTAAAAATCGGTTTTCTCTGAGGTTTTATAAAGCTATAACTAGTCATTTTCCAACTCTTTTTTCATTAGTTCGGTCATCGTTTTTAGCGTATCGACGGGATAAACGGCGGTCTTTACTAAGAGTTCGTTTTCTAGATAGTGTAAAAACGTAGCGCTCGTCCTCTCCGTAGCGTCAAATATCACGACGTTTTCGATAAAATCGCCCTCATAAAGCGGATTTGAATAAAATTCTTTAAGCGCCAGCGATATATACCGGTACATACTCATATCGCGTCCAAATATCGATACCGAGGCGGTTACATCGGTGGATTCTGGCATATTTATATCGTAGTCTAGGTCGGCAAACTCCTCTTGGCTATCGCCGGTCTTTAACATATCGTCTAAATTTTCTAGACCGTCCATGTTGTTAAAGCTTTCGTCTACGTTCGTGATAAAATCATCTATCTCGTCGCTGTTTTCTTTATCAAATTCGGCGTTTTCGTCGCCGTCGTCCTCATCTAGCTTACAAACCGTGGCGTATTTTGCGCCGTTACCCGATGTAATGCAGATGGCGAAAATTTCCTTGCACGCATAAATAAAAAGCGTCTTTGCCGTAGATAATTTTTGTTTTTCGATCTCTTTTTGCATAAGTACTATGGGCGAATAAAGTACGTCTATGTCCGTATCGCCAAATTTACTCTCGGCGGCTTTAACGTCTGAAAGTTTTGCATAGATCAGCCAATTTTTAGCAGGATTTATGCAGGTTATCTCTTTTGTCTTTATGCCTAATTTTTCGAGATTTTCGGCGTTTTTAGCTTCAAACGCGCCTTGTTCGAGCGCGTCGAAAAACAGCGAAATATAAACCCATTTATACTCTTTTTGTAGATTTTTTAGATACTCTTTTATTCTGTCTGAGATTTTGCCGGACTCTTCTAGGTCAAATTCATTTTTTATCGTTTTGATCGGAGTTGCACCCTTGTATGCCTCGCCGTAAAATATGCACTTTTTAGACTGGATAACGGCGCTAAGATATAAAACGCTAAAAAAACGACGTATCAGCAAAGATTTCTCCTAAAAATTACGATGCGTTATCATACCCAAAAAGCCATAAAATAGAGTTAAAACAGCTCTTTTTGTAGGGTTAAAAATTTATCTTTTATTCGTTTTGCTTCTTCTTGCAGGTCCGAGTCCGTCAAATTTGACGGTTTAAGCTCTGCATAGTCGCTCACGGCGATGTCGCACATCATGCGAATTTTGTCTAAATTTACTTTGCTTACCTTGCCTGATTTGCTGATTTTTTGGATATTTTCTAGGTAGCCGTTTGAGCGAGCGATGTAGAGGGCGTATTTTTGCGAGATTTCGCTTTGCACCATCACGGTGTGAGCGAGTTTGTTGTAGATGTCTTTATGGTAGGCTGATTTTGAGAGCCTATAGGCGGTTTCGTAATCGCCCATTTCGTAGTAAAATTTGGCTCCAAGCGCGTTTTTGTAAGACGGACTAAGCGTAACAAATGAGACAAAAATAGCCGCCAAAAGCGCTCCGATAATTAAAATAACGGTCTTTGAGCTCATTTTTCCATCTCCTTTTTTATCTGCTCTCTTGCGGCTTCTAGCTCCATGCCTATCACGCTAAAAGGCGGCGAGAGTGTATAAGAAATCTCGCTAAAAGGCTTTGGGATTATCATTTTATCCCAGCTTTTTAGCTGCCAAAATTTACTCGCTTCGTAGTTTAAAATTTGTATTTGCGCATTTTGCTTTTGTGCGATGACGACGGCTCCGTCGGCGACGCTGTGATAGGGGCCGCGCGGACCGTCTGGGGTGATGATGACGTCGGTGCCGCTTTTTAGCTCTCTAAAGCTTTGTGCGAGGGCCTTCACTGCGCCTTTTGAGCTACTGCCTCTGATGGCGCCGATACCGAAAAACGAAATCACGCGCGCTATGATCTCGCCGTCTTTGTGGTCGCTGATTATTACCTTGGCGCGTCTTTGCGGGTTTTGGCCGTTTTTCCACCAGCGTACGTAGGCAAAACTCATTAGCGCCAGTCTGCCGTGCCAAAACAGCACGACGCAGGGTTCGTTCGTCAAATTTGTCTTAGAAAAGTTCTTTTTGCAGGTTAGAAATATAATCCAAATAAAAAAATAGATAATGCGCGGGGCTAAATTTATAAAAACGCTTCGTTTAAATTTAGCCCACGAGCTCACCGTAAAGCACCATTCTCTTTGGGTCGTTCACGCGCACTTTTAGCGTCTTGCCCAGCAGCTCTTCGCTGCCTGCGACTTGAACGAGGAAGTTATTAAAGCTCCTGCCGGCGACGCCGCCGTTGGCGCGAAGCTCCTCGAAATATACGTCGAAAATTTTGCCTTTTTGCGCCGCGACGATTTCGTCTAAAATTTCGTTGTGACGACTTTGTAGGCGGGTTAGACGAGCGCTTGCGACGGCCTCGGGGATTTGATTGGTAAATTCCGCCGCCTTAGTCATCGGGCGAGGCGAATACTTAAAGCTAAAAATTTGCTCGAAGCGCACCTTTTCTAGCACGTCCATCGTATCCTCAAACTCCTCGTCCGTTTCGCCGGGAAACGCCACGATAATGTCGGTTGAAATGCTAACCTCAGGGCACATCGCGCGTAGCTTAGCGGCCCTGTCTAAAAACCACTCTTTGGTATAGCCGCGCTTCATCTCGCGTAGGACTTTGGTGTTTCCGCTTTGAAGCGGCATGTGCATGGATTTGCAAATTTTGGGATTTTGACTAAAGATTTCTAAAAATTTATCGTCCATATGGAGCGGATGGGGGCTAGTAAATCGTATGCGCTCGACGCCCTCTATCTCGCTAATCTTTACGAGCAGGTCGCTAAAATCTATCTTCTCGTGCGCGCCTGAAAATCTCTTGCCGTAGTTGTTTACGTTTTGCCCGAGTAAGAAAATCTCCTTGGCTCCGCCCTCGGCCGCTTTTTTTACTTCGCGCAGGATCAAATTTGCAGGGATCGAGATCTCGTCGCCTCTGGTGTGCGGGACGATGCAGTAGGTGCATTTTTTATCGCAGCCGATCGAGATATTTATATGGCTTTTATACGGCGAGCCGCGAAATTCGCCGAATGCGTACTCGCTCTCGTCGTGATTTATATCAGTACTGATAAATTTAGGCGTCTTAACCGCGGCTGAAATTTTACTGACGTTTCGCGCGCCGAGTACGAAATCCACGTAAGGTGCTCGTTTAAAAATTTCGCTTCCCAGATGGCTTGCCGTGCAGCCGCAAACGCCGATTTTAGCGCCTGCTTTTTTTACTTTTTCAAAACCGCCGACCTCGCTAAAAAGCTTATGTACGGGCTTTTCGCGCACTGAGCAGGTGTTGATGAGGATGAGGTCGGCCTCGGAGATGTCCTGAGTGAGCTCGTAGTCCTCTTTTTGTTTGAGCTCGGCGATGATGTGCTCGCTATCGCGGACGTTCATCGCGCAGCCTAAAGTCTGGATAAAGAGCTTTTTTTGCGCTGCGCTCAAAGGATGTGCACCTCGTACATATAGTCGTTTTCGTCGAGTCCGTATTTTACGGTGCGGTGATAGACGCTAAGGCCTTTTTCCTCGAAAAACTCCACCAAAGCGATGAGTTGTTTGTGGCTGTTTTCTCTGTCGAAATAGAAAATTTGTTGCGGATCTTTAGCAAATGCCGCTTCGATTTTTTCAAGAGAGATTGTTTTTGGTTTGGCGTCAAGTTGCGTTCTAGCGAGTTTTAGCTCCATTTTTAATCCTTTGAAATCTTTAATTTAATCTGTGAATATAGCAAAATCATCATAAAAAACGCATTAAACTTCTTAAAAGTATAAAGCTTGTATAATACCCCTCTAACTCAAAAATTCCCCCAAATTTTAAATAATGGAGCAAAAATAATATGGAAAAAATAGCGGATATCATAGAATCTATCGCAAATGAAAAAGGGCTCGAAATCGAAGACGTAAAAGAGCGTGTCATAAGAGCTATTATCAATACCGCAAAGAAAATTTACGGAGAAAACTACGAATACGACGCGGTTATAGATAATGCGACCAAGACTCTTCATCTATATCAAAAAATCACCGTCGTCGAGGACGGCGACGAGCGCTTGGCCGAGGATAACGAGCATTATCTCGGCGTAAGCGAAGCCAAAAAAGTAGACTCTGGCGTAGAGATCGGCGACGAGCTAACATACGAGCTATCTACCGATAACCTCGGCCGCACCGCCGCGCAAACGCTTCACAAGGAGCTCGAGTATCACATCCAGCGCCTTATGGAGGAAAAAATCTTTCAAAAATATCAAGACATGGTCGGACATATGGTTTTTGGCTCGGTCACGCGCGTGGATAGCGAGGAAAATACCTTCATCGAGATAGACGAGCTACGAGCCGTGATGCCGCGCAAAAACCGCATAAAAGGCGAGAAATTTAAGCCCGGCGATGTCGTAAAAGCCGTCATAAAAAGCGTATATATCGACAAATCTATGGGTATCAAGGTCGAGCTAAGCCGCACGTCGCCAAAATTCCTAGAAGCGCTGCTAAAAGCCGAAGTGCCGGAGATCAAAGATGGTCTCGTATTGATCGCCGCTAGCGCTAGAATCCCGGGCGAACGAGCTAAGGTCGCACTCGTGGCAACTTCGCCAAACGTCGATCCCGTGGGCGCGACCGTGGGCACCAAAGGCGTGCGCATAAACGCCGTCACAAAGGAGCTAAACGGCGAAAATATCGACGCGATCGAGTATTCCGCAGAGCCTACGATCCTCATCACTCGCGCGATGGCACCGGCGATCATCAGTTCCGTAAAAATCGGCGAGGACGGTAAAGCCGTCGTGAGCCTAGTAACCGAGCAAAAGAGCAAGGCTATCGGCAAAAGCGGCATAAATATCAGGCTAGCTAGCATGCTAACAGGCCACGAGATCGAGCTAAACGAGCTTGGCGCTAGAGGCGAGAGCAAAGA
>CAUQHH010000107.1:0-7334 GCA_963517705.1 uncultured Campylobacter sp. | reverse complement strand
CGATACCGCAACCTAGCGCGGTTATCATATTTTTTATTTCGTCTGATTTTAAAATTTTATCTAAGCGCGATTTTTCAACGTTTAAAATTTTACCTTTTAACGGCAAAATAGCCTGAAACACCCTATCGCGTCCTTGTTTGGCCGAACCGCCCGCAGAGTCGCCCTCCACCAGATAAAGCTCGCTGATCGTTGGATCTTTACTCTGGCAGTCGGCTAGTTTACCCGGCAGCGTTCCTATGCTTAGACCCTCTTTTTTACGCGTTAGATCGCGAGCTTTTTTGGCAGCTTCGCGTCCGCGCGCCGCCATTAGCGCTTTTTCCATTATCGCGCGAGCTTCGATCGGGTTTTCTTCAAAATACTTGCTAAGTACCTCAAAAACCATCTTTTGAACGATCGGTTTTACGTAGCTTGAGCCTAGTTTTCCTTTTGTCTGGCCCTCAAACTGCGGTTCTGGTACCTTTACGCTAATAACTGCGATGAGGCCCTCACGGATATCTTCGCCCGTGATTTTTGTGTCTTTTTCGCGGGCTGCGGCGTTTGCTGCGATATAGTTTGTTATCACGCGAGTTAAACCAGCGCGAAATCCCGCCTCGTGCGTACCGCCGTCAGGGGTTTTGATGTTATTTACGAAGCTTAGTAAATTTTCGCTATAAGTATCGTTGTACATCAAGGCAAAATCTACCAAAACGTCCTCTTCGCCTCCGCTAAAAGATACGGCTTTGCTTACGGCTTCGTTTTTATTTAAATCAGTTACGAAACTTTCAAGTCCGCCATCATAGTGAAAACTCTCTTTCCTGCCGTTTCTTTGATCCTTAAAATTTATCGTGATTTTCGGGTTTAGATAGGCTAGCTCTCTAAAGCGTTTGGTTAAAATTTCATCGTCAAATTCAGTAACCTCAAAAATGCTGTCATCCGGCCAAAACTCTACCTGAGTACCGGTTCTATTTGTAGTTTTTATAACCTCAAGGTCGCTTTGAGGTATGCCTTTTGAAAACTCTTGTCTATGTAGTTTGCCGTCACGTTTGATATTCACGACTAGTTTTTTAGAAAGCGCATTTACGACGCTAACGCCGACGCCGTGCAAACCGCCTGAGACTTTATAAGTATCTTTATCAAATTTACCGCCTGCGTGAAGAACGGTTAAAACGACCGTTGCGGCTGAAATTTTCTCCGTAGGATGCATATCTACCGGTATACCGCGTCCGTTATCGCTGATTATCGCTGAGCCTTCGCGCGTTAGCTCAATATCGATCGTATCGCAGTAGCCAGCCATCGCCTCATCTATTGAGTTATCGACGACCTCGTAGATCATGTGATGTAGGCCGCTTATGTTAGTATCGCCGATGTACATGCCGGGGCGTTTTCTAACCGCTTCAAGCCCTTTTAAAACTTTAATATTTTCCGCGCCGTAATTTTGCTGCATTATTTACCTTTGTTATTTTATAAATTTATCGGCATGATTACCGTTTTTAGCTCGTTTGAGCTCACCGTAAAGGCTAAATTCGAGTCGTTAAATCCAAATTCGAAATGCTCCTCTTCGATGCTTTGTAAGAAATCAAGCAAGTATCTATTTTTCACGCCGACGTAGATTTCTTCTTCTAGTCCGGTTGCAAATTCTATCGTTGTTTTAGCCTCAGAGTTATCCTCTACGATGCTTTCAAAGCTTATGGTTTGAGGAGCAAATACGATTTTCGTGCTCTCAGAGATGATTGAGACGGTTTTGATGCCTTCTACCATTTTATCTCTGCTTAGTCTTAGTCTTCGTTTGATTTCTTGCGGGATTACTCTGTTGTAGTCAGGAAATCTGCCGTTTATAAGCTTTGTAAAAAACTCGAAATTTGCACTTTGAGCGATCAGGGTCGTATCGTCGTAGTAAATTTCGATCTTATCAAAAAATAGCTTTTGTATTTCGCTAATAGCTTTTTTCGGTATTATTAGCGAAAATTCGCTCTGAGTCGGCGTTTCAAATCTAAATACGCTAAGCCTTTTCGTGTCGGTACCGACGATATTTATGTAGTTTTGCTTGATGTCTATAAGTGCGCCGTTTAGTTCAAATTTAGGGTTATTATTGTCGATGCTTGTAAAAATTTTCTTTAAACTTCGTCCAAGCATTACGGCGTCGACTTCAAATTTATTTTTATTTTCTATCGTCGGGAAATTTGGAAAATCCTCAAATTTATACATCGGAAGCTTATATTTTGAGTTTTTTTGTTTTATGTAGAGGTAGTTATTTACTGTCTCTAATGTAATTTCTTCGTCTTTTAGGCTTCTTATGATGTCAAGTAACTTCTTACCGTTTGCAGTAGCGTTTCCCTCGTCCATGATTTTGACGTTTGAGAGCTTATATGCTAGGCCGATCTCGTGGTCGGTTGCTTTGATATTTAGGATACCGTCTTTAGCTCCGATAAATATATGCGAAGTTATAGCGCTTAGATCTTTTTTTTCTAGGTAAGAGTTGCTATTCGTTACGATGCTTTCTAAAGCGTTTTTATTAATCGCGACTTTCATTTTTTTCCTTTTGTTTTTAAATTTCTTTTAGTAGCATTAGTAGGGGGCGTGAAAAGTTTAAAACTGCTTTTATTTGCTTTAAATAGGGAATTTGCAGCGTTAAAAAAACTGCTTATTTTTTCACTTTTATTCACGTTTTTACTCTTTGGTTAAAATTTTATTCTTTAGTTCTTCGACGCGAACTTTGAAATACTCATTCGTTTCGATTAGTTCGTTTATTTTTTTGATGCTATGGCTTACTGCGGAGTGATCTTTCATATTAAAAAACTGCGCGATCTGCGGCATCGAGTTTGGCGTCAAATTTTTAGCCAGATATATCACGATGCGTCTAGCTTCGACGATATTTTTCGAGCGGGATTTACTTTTCATATCGCTTGGTTTGACGTTTAGCTCTTTGCTCACGATTTCAACGATATTTTCTAGGTTTATATTTTCGCGTTTTTCTTTTATCTGATCGCGCAGGATATTTTTTGCAAACTCTAGCGTGATTTCCTGCCTCATGAGCCTTGCATAAGCGTTTAAATTTATTATCGCGCTTTCGATTTCTCGGATGTTATCGCCCATATTCGTTGCGATGTAGTTTATGACGTCTTTATCGAGGTAAATTTTATCAAATTCGCACTTTTTCTTGATGATTGCGATTTTGGTATCGAGCTCGGGCGGCGTGATATCGGCGATGATACCCCACTCAAAACGCGTTCTTAGCCTATCTTCAAAGCCTTTTAGCAGCTTTGGTTGGCGGTCCGAGGTCATCACGATCTGGCCGTTTTTAGCGTGAAGCTCGTTAAACGTGTGGAAAAATTCCTCTTGGATTTTATCAGTTTTTCCTAAAAACTGCACGTCGTCGATGAGTAAAACGTCGCAGTTTCGGTATTTTTCGCGAAATCGCTCCATCGAGTGGTTGTTGAGATTATAAGTAAAGTCCGTGATAAACTGCTCGCTTGTTACGCAAATGACCATTTTACCGCCGTTTAGGCAAAAATTTCCAACCGATTGTAAAAGGTGCGTTTTGCCAAGCCCAGTCGGGCCGTAGATAAAGAGAGGATTATAAATTTTACCTAGCTGTTCAGATACCGCTTTCGCGCTTAAAAATGCAAACTGATTCGAGTCGCCGACGACGAAATTTTCAAAAGTGTAGCTTGGATTTAGCAGGCTGCTTTGCGCTTTTATCTCTTTTACGTCCACTTTTTTAGCCGGTTTACTTTGCGTTTTGGTCGCGGCTAGGACGTTGATCACGGGCTTTTGTCCGGTTTTTACCTCAAAAAGATGAGCGATTTTGGAGGCGTATTTGGTCTGGATAAATTTGGCGATAATCTCGTTTGGCGCGTTAAATACGACGTTCGTTGAGTTTGAGCTTTTTTCGTTAAATTTAAGCTGCTTGATGTAGCATTCAAATTCCGACGGTAAAATTTCTTTGGAAAGTAGCTCCAAAACCTCGTTTGCGACCAAATTTTTGCCTTTAAGATTGATTCGCTAGATTTTATCTTAAATTTGTTAAAATGGCGTTGAAATTAGTTTTTCACGCCGTGAAAAAAGCGTGAAAAACCGTTGAAAAGGACAAGATGAAAATTTTAGGAATCGATCCGGGATCGCGAAATTGCGGCTATGCGATCGTCGAAAAGACGCCCGTGAAAACTGTTTTGATCGAGGCGGGACTAATCAAAATAAAACCGAATTCTTTGCAGTATCAAATCACCGAACTTTGCGAGGGACTTGACCTGATTTTTAAAAATCATAAATTTGACGAAGTGGCGATCGAGGACATATTTTTCGCTTATAATCCAAAAACGGTTTTGAAGCTTGCGCAGTTTCGAGGCGCGCTGAGTCTTAAAATTTTGCAGCTTCACGGCGATTTTGCCGAGTATACGCCGCTTCAGGTCAAAAAAACCGTCACTGGCAAAGCCAAGGCCGATAAAGAGCAGGTGGCCTTTATGGTTAAGAAAATTCTCGGTATAACAAAGGAGATCAAGCCGCTTGACATCACCGATGCCATCGCTATCGCGCTAACGCATGCGAATAATCTACGTTTAAAATAAGCTCAAATTTTGCTATTTTTAGCGCAAAATTTGATTGCTTAAATTTTATTTTCGCGCTTAATCAACTACCGTAATCCCCGCATCCGCGCAGGCTTTTCGCGCCTTTTTGGATATGCCGATGCCGGTCGTTTCGATTTTTTTAAGATTTTTGAGGGGCGCAAGCTCGGCGGCGTCAATGTTTTTAATGTCGAAAAGATCGTCCTCGCCGTCCCAATCAGGTGCGATTTGTAGATAAATTTCATTTCCACCGTCAAGGTAGAGCTCGCTCACCCGCTCCGCCAAATCCGCGGGAACCGGATAGTCCTTAAACCACTTTTTGGCTTGCGGCAGCGCGCCGAAGTCCGCATACGGATCGATGCCGCGCTCCTCGCAGTACTCAAACACGTCAAATTTAGGCTGTAGCAGGGCTTTTTCATACATCAGCTCGTTCATCACGGCGATTTTGAAATTGAAGTTTTTAAACAGGAGCGTCTCGCCCGCCGCGCGCGGAAGCTTAAATTTATCGCTCGGCCTCGGCTTTACCTTTTTCTCTTTTTGATTGATGCAGACGCGCCCTATCGGCATTTTCGCAGCTCGCACGATGTCTGCGATCTCGTCGGTGTCGCGCTTAGCAAATCGCTCGGCGAAGTCCATTTCGTCGATTTTTTGTTGCACGGCCTCGGCTAGAGCTAGCGAGACTTCGAACTTGCCTAGGCTAAGCTCCAAAAATATATATGCGCCGCGCAGCTCCTGCTCAGGCACGGCCTCAAGCGGCGGTCTGCCATCTATCGTGAACGCGCCGCCGTAGAGCTTGCGCGGAACCTCGTGCTGCACGCCCTTTGCAACCTCAAGCATCAAATTTATCTCGGTAAGCTTCGGCTCTGCTAGCTCGCCTGCGCGCACGAAGGCGAAAACCCCCGCCTCGTCCCAAAAATAGCGGCTTTTGCCCTCCCCGTCATCGACCACGCGCGGCTGACCTAGGGCTTCATTAAATTTATCTAGATCAAACCCGCAGTTTATGCCGCCGATGAAAACGCCGTCCGGGCGCACGTCGGCGTCAAATTTTTGCTTTTTAAAAATATCAAATAGCCCCATTTTACAGCTCCTGATTTTTCCTTAAATTTCGTCTTAAATTTTCACACAGCATTGTTTGTAGCTTGCAGGCGGCACAAAGCGCTTTATTATTCTTGATTTACGTGATCCTCAAAGATAAATTTATGCTCCTGCGGCAGCGACTCGTAAAGCTTTAGCGAGAGATTTCTGATCTCCCAAAGCGCCGATTTTGAGCTGCGAAGGGAGAGGAAATTTTGTAAACTGCGCGCGTTTACGCTCCACGTGAGCTCGGTTTTGTAGCACTCGGGTAGGCAGTATTTGACGATGTCTAGACTTTTTGTGGTGTTTGCGAGGATTTCGCGCAGGTTTTCTAGCGCTTTGACGCTTGCGTTATCGACCGTTTCGTCGCCTGTTAGTACTATAAATTTTGCCGCCCGCTCAAAGTTGCCAAGCTCAAATTTAGCCTCTTTTTTGAGCTCTTTTAGCGTGTAGCGCGTTGATTTGACGCTGAGGCTCGCCACACGGTGACGGGCTAGCTCTTGCAGCAGGGCGCGCGAGATGCCTTGGATGTAGAAGTTGTAGGAGAGGTGCTCGAGCGTGCTGGCGTGTTTAAATTTATTGCCGACGCGCTCGATGAGCTCGACGTCTTTTTCGCCGCCGTTATCGCCTTTTTCAAAGCTTTGCCAACACGTGCGGATCGCGTGCGAGCAGATGTTTAGCGGGGTGTAGTTTAGAAGCGTTACTTGCATTTTTGACTCTTTTAGTTAAATTTAGCGGTAAATTTAGCTAAAAATCAATAAAAAGGGCTTTAGACGAAACTAAAGCCCGAAGAAATAAATTATTTTAGTTGAAGTAGCGTGTTTAGCATTTCGTCGCTAGTCGTGATCGTCTTTGAGTTGGCTTGGAAGCCGCGCTGTACGACGATGAGCTGAGTTAGCGAGCGAGATAGATCGACGTTACTCATCTCTAGGCTTGAGGCTGAGATCTTACCGCGTCCAGCCGTCTGAGCTGCACCGATGATAGGATCGCCGGAGTTTGCCGTGCGTGAGAAGAGGTTTCCGCCTTCGCCGGCTAAGCCTTGATTGTTTGCAAATTTAGCTACGCCCACTTGTGCTAGTCCTAGGCTTCTACCGTTTGTAAAAGAACCTACTAGCGTTCCGCTTTGATCTATCCTAATACCGTTTAGTTCGCCGCTAGCGTAGCCGTCTTGACTGATGTCTGCGGTGCTTGAGTTATTGTCGGTGCTGGTTAGTCCGTCGGTGGTCTGCGTAGTGCCGAATTTTAGCTCGATATTTTGACCGATAGCCGAACCGTTTTGCGCGCCGAAAGTGATACTGGCAGGACTATACGTCGCTAGCGAGCCGTCCGGGTTAAATCTCACATAACCGGTTACTACGTTTCTAGGTTCTACGGTATTTATAGAGTTTGGCTCGGCCACTTGGATGACCATCGTCCACTCTGTTCCTCCGTTTTCTGTGTAGCCGCGTTTTATAAAATCCATTTTTACGTTATGTTTTGTGCCTAAGCTATCGTAAAGATCGGTACTTGAACTATGGGCAGCCATATTTAAGCTATCGGTTACCCTAGTTGCTCCGCCTGCGCTTAAAGATCCTGAAATAGGCGCCATAGATGCTGTAAATTTGACGTTTTCGGTTACGTTTTTGGTAGCGTTTGTTAAACCGGTTACGGCAATATTCATGTCTTTGGCACCGGCAGCGCTAGGATTTTTAAATTGATATTGGCCGTGTTCGTTTACGA
>CAUQHH010000106.1:0-7360 GCA_963517705.1 uncultured Campylobacter sp. | reverse complement strand
GCGCAAACGCGCTCACGGCTCACATCGTAGTTAGCGGCGAGCTGAGCGTGCGCGAGGCGGAGCGGATCTTGCGCGAAATATCGCACAAAATGGAGCATCTGGGCATCACGCACACGACGCTACAGGTTGAGAGCAGCGAGAACGAATGCGGTAGCGAGCTCATCTGTGAAGTAAGGTCAAATGGCGCAGATGGGCATTTGGGGCATAGTCATTAAATTTAACGAATGTGGCTAAAAATTTGAGATAACTTTTTTAGTCTTTTCTATCTTTTTATCCGCCCACAGCACGACGTCTTTTATGACTAGCTTTTCGATAGCTTTTATGAAATTTTCCATAAATTCGTAGTATATTTCGCCATCTTTTATAGGAAGCAATAAGGTGGTTTCATTAAACAAATTTTCAAAATCCCTAACCAATCCACCTTGATAAATCTTTTGGTTTTTATTCAACAAAACAATAAAATACTGCGCAATTCTCTGCGAAAATATACTAAATTTTGGATAAAGAGTTTTAGTAAATTGCCCAGCATAAAAATCCTTATCCATATAAAAAAATTGCATTCCAAGCATACCTACAGCTATTGAATGCCCTTTGATTTTGTGTTCATCGTCCAAGTAATCAACATATCCAGCTATACCGTTATTTAAAACGGTCCTTGTAAAATATGGATATTCGCCATTATCGCAAAATTTAAAGCTGTCTTTATTAAGTTGCGGATTTGACTTAACCGCAAACAGATCGCCTACCTTTACATTTTCAAATCCATCGGCTGACCTCTTTTGGCTAAATTCTTCAAATTTAACTAGCGCGGCTTGCTCTTTATCGGTAAGTTTATAATCCCTAAGTCCGGTTACCGTAAGATACGCGTCGAGCTCTTCGACGCGTTCGCGCTCGAGCTCTTCGACGCGTTCGCGCTCGAGCTCTTCGATAAATTTTTCCATAAAGGAAAAATTTATCTCGCCGCCTAGCGTCGGAAGAAGAAAATTAATATTCTTTGCTATACTCCAATGCCTAGAATATCCTAAATTAGGAATTTTCTTTTTCCAAACGCTCATTATATATAAGGTTGCTTTCTCATTTTTTACTATAGGATCCAATACTTTAATATTGTCTGCGATACAAAAGTTTTCTTTTGCAATATTCATAGCCCTTGTATGATCACCGAAAATCAAATAGAATGGATGAGCTTTATCTATTACAAAAGCTGGTGCTTCGTCGCAATAACCGCAAATTCCACCATTAGAACTATCGGCCGAATAAATAGCAAATTTTCCATTTTTTATTGCATTTTTTCTACTTAATTTTTGATTACTAGTTTTTAATAAAAACAGGTCCGTAATTTTAAATTCTTTAAATTCTCCGCCACTCGCTTTAAATTCTCGCTCTAAATTTGCAATCCTTTCGCTAATTAAGCTTTGCTTGGGACTATCCTTTTTTAAAATTTGCGACACTTCCCAACTCAGATAATCGCTCACCGTCTTTTTAAAGTCGGCTAGTGTCGGCATAGTATCTACCGGGCGAGATTTATTCCAGTCGGCACCATTGCTTGGATCAATCGTCGCTTCGTAATATTCGTTTTGCGTGAAAATTTTAAGTTTGCTTGCGCCGAAACGGACTAAATTTACAAGCTCCTCGTAGCGTTCCTTGGCTCTATCCGTATCCCTTAGATTATTACTAGCTTTTTTGCGGTTTGAGCGCGTATAGCCGTCGTTTGAAAAGTCGATAAATTTTACCATCTCGTCTTTTTCGTGTTTTTCACCGACTTTAAAGACGTAGACGTTCGTCTGCACGCTTGATTTACCGACGAAAAGATCGATCGGCATTTTTATGCTTGCGATTAAGGTATTGCGAGCTAAAATCCTTTTATTTATCTCTTTTGCCTTGCCGCTACCGGCGGAATTTTGAATAATTATCGCCGCATAGCCGCCGCTCATCATATTTAACGCCGTTTCGACGAATACCATCCCGTTGCCCGGCGCCGAATACGGAGGATTTAACACAAAAGCATTTGCGGGAAATTTTTCGTCGTCCTTACCGAAGCCGTAAACGCCCTCAAAGTCAGTCAAACTATCTTTATTTAGGATATTAGAGCTTCCATCGCCCATCATTATCATATTTAAAACTGCGAGCATATAGACGCTTGATAGCAGCTCCAAGCCTAAAAGTTGATATGCCTTAATATGCGCCTCTTTTTTGGTTAGCTGATCAGGAGATGCTATGCTATTTTTAGCGTCTTTTAGCATTTCGTTCATCGCGGCAACCAAAAGCCCCGCCGAACCGGTCGCAAAGTCCCAAACGTAGCTGTCTTTATTCACGCGGGCAAGTTTAGCCAAAAGCGTGGCGACGTATGATGGCGTAAGCACTACGTCGTTTAGTTTATCCTGCGTAAAGCCCAGCCACGAATACATCTCGTTAAAAAGCTTGCCCGTAAAATCGGTGGTTAGTCCGATTTTGTAATAAATCCCCAGATCATCGACTATTTTTGAAAAAACGCGTTTTAGTTGAGTTTCGCCGTTTGAAATTTTATTTATATTATCGGTTAGTATCGTGTTTGAAAGAGTGCGGATTATGAGGTCTTTCTTTTCGACAGGTAAATTTTTCTCATTTAAAAACGCCTCTATCTTTCGCATTAAAATTTCGCCGTCGGTGCTACCTTTTTCGTTTGATGATTTTAACTCGGACTTTTCAAGCGGAGCTACTTTTCCGGGAATACCCAAAGTGGCGATGATAGAAGCGGCAACGAGATAAACTCTATCGTTTTCACCGAGCCCTTTTTCGCTGCTATAAATGTCGTTGTTTAGCTTTACTAGGCTCGCGTCTATCTCTCGCTCTCGTTTTTGCTTGATTTTTTCCAGTTCGTCGGGAGTTAAATTTAAATTTTTGAGTTTATTCGTAAATTCATCGAAATTTACCTTCTTTAAAAACGATAAATCGCTAAATTCGCCCACTTTGCGCCCGATGCCCAAATTCGACTTTGAAACGTAATAAACGCCGATTTGCGTTTGCAATTTATCCTTACCGTCTTTATACCCCGTAACTCCGATAGCGATGATGTCGGTGTAGCTCGTATGATGAAGCAAGGCATTAGCGTAATGCACGGCGCCGTTTACGGCATAAGAATTTATATTTGCGAAATTCGGCTCATTTTTCGCGGTGCGATTTTCTATATTGCCGTCGGCGTCTAGCTTTTCTAGCTTATTTTCATAGCCCTTGTATTCAATCAATACGGGATAAAAATTTAAGCCGCCGTCTTGTAGAAGCAATTTAGCATCAGGGCGATTGCCGCCCTTACCGCCGCTTTTAGTAAAATACTCTTGTAAGGCATTGTCTATTTCGCCATTTAACGGCTCTTGCTCTAATTTATAATCGAGTTTATATGCTTTAAGCTGCGAATTTATCGCGTCTGCTACATTGGGTTCTACGCTTTGAATGCTTGCCATTTTGCGCCTTTTGTTTGGTTTTAAAATTTACCATTTTAGCGATTTTTTACTTAATATTTTAAATAAGATTATGCAGACTTTAAATCAATTTTAGGCAAAATAAAAGCCAAAAATTTAATCAAAAAGTAAAATTTAAATGAAAAACATCAGAAATTTTAGCATCATAGCTCATATCGACCACGGCAAAAGTACGCTTGCCGACCGCCTCATCCAGGAGTGCGGCGCCGTGAGCGACCGCGAGATGAGCAGCCAAATCATGGACACGATGGACATCGAAAAAGAGCGCGGCATCACGATCAAGGCCCAGTCTGTGCGCCTAAACTACGCGCTCGGCGGCGAAAACTTCGTCCTAAATTTGATCGACACTCCGGGCCACGTGGATTTTAGCTACGAGGTGAGCCGCTCTCTGGCTAGCTGCGAGGGCGCGCTGCTCGTCGTGGACGCCAGTCAAGGCGTAGAGGCGCAAACCATCGCAAACGTCTATATCGCGCTAGATAACAACCTCGAAATCATCCCGGTCATAAATAAAATCGACCTCCCAGCCGCCGATCCCGCTCGCGTAAAAAACGAGATCGAGCACGTTATAGGGCTTGACTGTAGCGGCGCGATCGAGGTCAGCGCAAAAAGCGGTATCGGCATCAAAGATCTGCTAGAAGCCATCATCACGCGCATCCCAGCTCCGGGCGGCGAGGCGGAAAAGCCGCTAAAAACGCTCATCTACGACAGCTGGTTTGACAACTATCTAGGCGCTTTGGCGCTCGTGCGCGTCTATGACGGCGAGCTAAAGAAAAACGACGAAATCCTAGTCATGGGCACGGGCAAAAAACACATCGTGCTAGACCTCATGTATCCAAACCCGATCGCGCCGATAAAAACGGCAAATTTGGGCGCGGGCGAGGTCGGCATCGTGGTGCTCGGGCTAAAAAACGTGAGCGACGTGCAGGTGGGCGATACGATCACGCTGGCTCGTAATCCCGTAAAAGAGCCCGTCGGAGGCTTTGAGCGGGCTAAACCGTTCGTATTTGCAGGACTTTACCCGATCGAAACGGATAAATTTGAGGATCTGCGCGACGCCCTGGATAAACTAAAGCTAAACGACAGCTCGATCAGCTACGAGCCCGAAACCTCGGTAGCACTTGGGTTTGGCTTTCGCGTCGGCTTTTTGGGGCTGCTACATATGGAGGTTATCAAGGAGCGCTTGGAGCGCGAATTTGACCTCGATCTCATCGCCACTGCTCCGACCGTCACCTACGAAGTCGTACAAACCGACGGTCAAATTTTACGTATCCAAAACCCTAGCCAACTCCCGCCGGTCAATAAAATCGAGCACGTCAAAGAGCCCTACGTCAAGTCCACCATCATCACGCCTAGCGAGTTTTTAGGCAACATCATCACGCTGCTAAACAACCGCCGCGCCGTGCAGACCAAGATGGACTACATCACGCCCGAGCGCGTGCTGCTCGAGTACGACATCCCGATGAACGAGATCGTGATGGACTTTTACGACAAGCTAAAATCGAGCACCAAAGGCTACGCGAGCTTTGATTACGAGCCTAGCGACTACCGCGTGGGCGATCTGGTGAAGCTTGATATCAAGGTCGCGGGCGAGACTGTGGATGCGCTCTCCATCATCGTGCCGGAAAGCAAAGCTCAGTCCAAAGGACGCGACTTTGTAAAAGCGATGAAAGAGATCGTGCCGCGCCAGCTCTTTGAGGTGGCTATTCAAGCCAGCATCGGCAACAAAATCATCGCTCGCGAAACGGTAAAATCGATGGGCAAAAACGTAACCGCCAAGTGCTACGGCGGCGACATCACGCGTAAGCGCAAGCTGCTCGAAAAGCAAAAAGAGGGCAAAAAGCGCATGAAAGCCATCGGCAAGGTAAATTTGCCGCAGGAGGCGTTTTTAAGCGTTTTAAAGATAGACTAGCGGCATTTCGCGAGCGTTTTTGCTGCGCTCGCAGCTGCTTATTTATTATCTCACGGTCAAATTTGAGTTCAAATTTGCAAATTTGACTCGCCCAGACCCGCACCGTTAAAATGCTAAATTTAGCGCTATCTCCGCTTTTAAAATCTCAAAAATCAAATTTAATAAAATTTATACGAATTTCCAATTTCCCCCAAATTTTACGCAAATTTGGAAATTCATCTCAAATTTGGATAGAATTTTGCTTGCATGATGTAAAATTTACGAAAGGATTTTTTATGAGAAATTTTATACTTTTATTTGCGGCGTTCCTTTTTACGGGATGTTTCGGGCTGTTCGAGAGCTCGCCGGAGGTCGCTCAAACTAGCGAGGGTAACGCCAAAGGCTACAAAGAGGTGATGCGCATCAAAGCAGACTGCTCCTCGTGCGCTAGCGGCGGTCAGGATATCAAGATAAACGGCACGGACTACACCAGCGACGTCGCGATAAAATGCTGCATCGCTCAAAGCAGGATCGACACGAACGCGGCCATCAAAAAAGTCTATATCCACAAAATAGCCGACGAAAGAGCTGCTGATAGCGGCATAAAATTTATCTCCAAAAACGGCGCGAAAATGCTCTATCCAAAAGAGCGTCTTGAGAGGCTTTTTCATCTTTTCTTACAAGACGAGCTGCTAAATCGCGGCATCATGGTCGTGGATAGCCAAACATCGCCGTACACGTACAGAGTGGATTTTGCCTTTACCGACTACGCAGCGTCTTATAGCGAACCGTCGCAGTATCTAAGCGCGGCGATGAAGGGCAAGCTAGGCGTCAAAAACATAAACAAAACCCGCGTACTAAACATCTCCACCAGACAAGACGTACGCAAGCTCGAGGCTGAGGATACGGAGGATTTTAATCTCTACGTCTACCTTCTCGTTAAACAAGCCGCCAATAAAGCCGCCGAAGAGATATCAAAACTATAAAGGAAAAATATGAAAAAACTAGCTTTTTACGCTATTGCCGCCGCGCTTTTTGCTGCGGTTATGAGCGGATGTTCGCAGCGCAGCTCGGTGTTAAATTTGACCCCGTATCAATCAACATCAAACCAGATGGGCTACCAAAAAAATATCCGTATAAATAGCATCGAGGACGCTCGCGCAAACAAAAGCATCGTCGCTACGATCACGGGCAGTAACGGCAACGTCAAGGAGTACGTCACGCTACAAAACAGCATAGAAAGCTGGCTACAAGACGGCCTTAGCACCGAGCTTAAGCGCCTCGGGGCAAATTTGAGCGACTTTGGCGATATCGTCGTGGACGTGAGGTTCGTCGAGCTTAAAGCAAATCTAATCGGCTACTCCACCGACAACCTAAAAGGCTCGGCAAAACTCGCTATAACGGTGCATAGAGGCGATCAGACCATCACCAAAAACGTCTCGCAGGAGCAGACCAAATTTGCCCCGATCCACACAAGCGGCGCGTTTAAGAGCTTCTTTGACGAGCTACTACAAGACATCGTAAAACGCGCGGCTATCCAGATCCTAAAAAGCTGATGAGATGCGCTAGCTGCGGGCATCTGAGTCTGGGCGTGATCTGTCAAATTTGCAAAGATCACCTGCTCGCCTCGCCCGCAAGGACGCGCGTTTTGGACGGCGATTTTAAAATTTATAGCTTTTTTGACTACTCCGAAGTTAAAAATTTACTCCACTCAAAGCACCTATTTCACGGCTCTTTCGTTTATGGCGCACTTGCAAATTTGAGTTTTAAGATTTTTGCTCGCAAGTTTAGCTTTGGCTCGCCGGTAAATGCCGTGCCGATCGACGACAAAACGACTAGCGGCTACTCGCATACGGCAATCCTAGCTCGCGCGTTAAAAAGTGCGGAAATACATCCGCTTTACGCCTGCTTGCACGCTGGCTCAAACGTCAGCTATCACGGCAAGGATCTAGCCTTTCGCCTAAAAAATCCGAGAAATTTTAGACTTTTAAAAACGCCTAAATATCCCGTTATC
>CAUQHH010000105.1:0-7472 GCA_963517705.1 uncultured Campylobacter sp. | reverse complement strand
GGGTATCGCTTATGCGCTATTTAACTCTATCTTTATCCTAGAAAATGCGATGAAAACTCTAGCCGAAAAAGCTATCAGAAAACTAACTGCAAATCCTGAGGCGTGCTTAAAATCAGTGCTCGGCTCAGTCGGTATCGTGACTGCGTTTAACCCATACATCGGCTACGAAAAATCTGCAAGCATCGCTAAAGAAGCGTTGCAAACAGGTAAAGCCGTGGGCGATATCTGCCTAGAGAGAGGATATTTGAAAAAAGAGGAGATAGACAAGATCCTAGAGCCTAAAAATATGCTAAACCCTCACATGGGCAAATAATTGAGCAAAAGTCTTAAAGCGCCGAAGTCAAATTCGGCGCCTTTTAAATTTAGTAAGTAAAAAAATCTAATATAAGGAGTTTTCCTATGGATATAATGCTGATTTTACAGATTATAGTCCTACTCGGAGGTATCTATCTAGGCGTTAGGCTAGGTGGTATGGGCGTCGGATATGCCGGCGGTCTTGGCGTCGTTATTTTGGCGATGCTCGGTATGAAAGTGGATATGAAAGATATCCCGATGGACGTTATTTTAATCATCGCGTCCGTTATTTCGGCCATTACTGCGATGCAAGTCGCGGGCGGACTTGATTATTTGGTTCAGGTCGCATCTAAAATTTTGCGCAAAAACCCAAAACAAATCAACTATCTAGCGCCTATCGTTACCTATCTGCTTACGATCCTAGCAGGTACGGGTCACACCGCGTTTTCTATGATCCCGGTTATCGTAGAGGTTGCTAAAACGCAAAACATCAAACCTAGCGCGCCTCTTGCGCTTTCGGTCGTTTCATCTCAAGTAGCGATCACTGCTAGCCCTATATCTGCGGCTTTTGTTGCTATGACCGGCGTTTGCGAGCCTCTTGGCGTTAGCTATCCGATGCTACTTTTCATCTGCATATCTACTACTTTCGTAGCTATGATTATTACGGCCTTCATCGTAAATAAATTTTACGATCTTGACCTCTCAAAAGACCCTATCTATCAAGACAGACTAGCTAGAGGCGCTGTTTCTGAGATAAAAGAGGTAGAGTATCAAGAGCTTAAACCTTATGCGAAAAGATCGGTTGCGATATTTGCCGTCGGCGTTTTAGTCGTCGTTTGCTATGCGCTCGTTATTTCCAAGAGCCTTGGCATCGTGGCAAAACCTATCCTTTCTAGAGATGCAGCGATCATCAGCTTTATGCTTACTATCGGTTTCCTTATCGCTACGCTTTGTAAGGTCGACACTAGCAAATTGCTTTCAACCAGCACTTTCCAAAGCGGTATGAACGCGTGCATATGCGTCATCGGTATCGCATGGCTAGGCACTACTTTTGTAAACGGCCACATCGATAGCATCAAAGAGGTAGCTAAAAATATCGTTACGCAGTATCCGTTCATATTAGCCGTCGCGCTGTATTTCCTAAGCTGCTTGCTATACTCTCAAGCCGCAACCACTCGCGTTATGATGCCTGCGGTCGCTGCTGCGCTAGGTATGACTACGCCTGAAAACTCGGGTCAAATTTGGATCCTAGTAGCTTCATTTGCCGCTGTTTCAGGACTATTCGTACTTCCTACGTATCCTACGACTTTGGGCGCTATCGCTATGGACGATACGGGAACGACTAGAGTCGGTAAATTCGTATTTAACCACTCATTCTTCGTTCCTGGCACCATCATGGTCGCTCTTTCGGTTGCGCTAGCATTCCTCATCGCTCCTGTTCTTCTCTAAGAATTTTGAGCTAAATTTAGCCGAGACTTTGCTCTCGGCTTTTTTAAATTTAAGGACTTTTTCATGAAACGAATCGGAATTTTAGGCGGCATGGGACCGCTGGCTACGATAGATCTATACGCTAAGATCGTAGAACTCACAAACGCCGCAAAAGATCAGGACAACATCCCTATCGTGATCGATAACTATCCGCAGATCCCGGACCGCACGGCGTATATCCTGCATGGAGGCGAGGATCCGTTTCCTTTTATGAAAGAGTCTGCAACCAGGCTAAAAAACGCCGGCTGCGAGGCTATCTGCATAGCTTGCAACACGGCTCACTATTTTGCCAAGCGACTAACGCAGGAGTGCGGCGTAAATATCCTGCACATCGCTAAAATCGCGACCGCGTCGATAAAGTCGAATTTCCCGCACGCTAAAAAGATCGCCGTCATCGCCACCACCGGCACGACCATGGCTAAAATTTACGAAAACGAGCTGGTCGCCGCAGGCCTAGAGTGCGTAAAAATCCCCGAAAATTTGATGACAAACATCATGGACTGCATCTACAAGGGCGCAAAAGCAAATAAGCTAAAAGAGTACGTCGGGCTATTTAACGATACGATCGCGGCTATCGAGGCTGATGCGTATATCGCGGCTTGCACGGAGATACCGCTATTTTTGCCGTACGCGACGAAAAAAGATAAATTCGTAGACGCTACTCTCGAGCTTGCTAAAGCAGCCGTCAAATTCGGCCTAGAAAAATAACCAAATTTGCGTCTAATTGGCGCAAATTTACCCCCTCTTAAAACAAATTTTTATAAAATCCAAGCTAAATTTAAAGGATAAACGATGAAATTTGGCGAATTTAAAAATGCAAAAACTTTAAGCCTGGCAAGCTTGCTCTGCGAGCAAAATCCGCAGCTAGCAGAGCTGGTAAAACAAAACGAATTTTTGTATATTTCTTGCTTTGAGGACAAAATTTTAGGTACCGAAAGCCTCATTCGCTGCGAGATCGGATCGGCCAGCTACGTGTTAGCTTTGCTTTGCAAATACTCGCTTGACGCGTCTAAATTTGACGAGCAAACGCACGAATACTTTGAGGGGCTTGACGAAGGATACCTAAGCGGCGAGTGCAACGTCGGCGAGGAGGAGTTCGAGCAGATCGCGGAGTTTTTAAGGGGGTGCGAAAATATCGTGATCGATAGCTCCTTTTTGGCGCATGCGGACGCGAAAAATATATTCGAGTTTTTGCAAATACTCGGTAAAAACGTCGTTTTGGCTGACGGCAAGCAGGGCGAGTTTAAAACGGACGGCGAGCTAACCCCGCTAAAAGAGCCTGAGAGCTTTGACGGTAGCGTCGTGTTTTTTATGGATGAAGCGGACGGTTCAAATTTGAGCGATGAAACGAAAGAACTAATCGGCTCGGCGTCGTTTGCTGCGGCCGCAAAGGTAAAAGACGGCGATATAGTGAGCGTGCAGGCTAATGGCGCCGACGTTGTGGCCAAATTTAAGCTAGAGCCGCAGATGAAGGGCACGGTTGCGCTTTGCAGGGCAAAATTTAGCGGATACGCGTTTAAGCTCGTTAAGATCTCAAAAGAGGCGTAGCGACAATCGGTCAAATTTGACACATATATTTATCTGCCGAGGCGACCGAATTTTATAAATTTAATCCCATAAGCCGAGCTTGCTACGTCAAATTTGACGTAGCGGGCGGAGCTTTTTGGCGTGAGGCGGGCAAATTTACCCGCAACCTCGCTACTTCAAAACCCAAATTTCTCCTCTATGCCAAAGTTAAATTTAGGCTAAATAAAATTTTATCCAAATGCGCGAAATTTAGTAAAAAAATCGCTTCAAAAGCACGTAATATTCGCTTTTATAGCGCTTTTTAAACGAAAAAGGGTATAATGGCCGCATGAGAAAATATTTTTTACTTTTTTTACCGATTTTGGCGTTTTCTTTTAGCCTGAGCGTAAATTCGGGCGCAGAGGATGGCAGGCCCTACACCGTGATAAACATCAGCGACGAGAAGGAATTCGTCTGCAAAGAGGAGATCCTCGCCTACGACCGCAAGCTTTATTTTTGCGACGTTGCTAGCGGCGCGCTACCGAAGGTCGATGATAAAATTTTAGCCCTGGCTGAAGTTAGATTTCGCGAGGAAAAGGGCGGCATGCGGATCTACGTCGCGCCGCGCGCGAGCTCCCGCCTGATCTCGTCTAGCGAGCCTCTTTACGGCGCGTCCGCCGTGCCGTTTAGCAGAAACGGCGGCGCAGCCAAACGCCACGCCATCGTGATAGATCAAAATTTAAGCGAATTTAAAAAGCAAACAAACGCGGGGATAAATTTCGCCCCGATATTTGAGCAGATGACCGCGCCTAGCGTCGGACCGCTCGATCTAAACAAAGCCCCGATAGAAAGCGGCGATAGCAACGATATAAACATGTACCTAGATGTGAAAAAAAGCTACGACGCCAAGCGCTACGACGATACGATAGCCACGACCCAGACAGCGCTAAGGCGCTACCCAAATAGTATCTTTGCCAGCGAGTTTTTGCTATACAGACTGCGCGCTTTGGATAAAATTTTAGACTCGCAAAATAGCTTCGAGGGGCTCGGCGCGGCGGACGTCGCGAGCGAAGGGCGCGCGTGGATGAGGCGGTTCGTGTCGGACGAAAACTACCCAGAGGTGCTCTATCTAGTGACCAAAGCCTACCTCAGGCAGGAGCTCGTTAGCGACGCGAACTACACGCTAGATATCCTCATGAACGAGCATCCAAACTCAAATTTTACCAAGCTAGCAGTCCTTGAGTTTGCCGACAGGCTCTACGTCACGGGCAGACAGGACGAGGCGGTAAAGATGTATGAGGACGTGCTATACTCGGCGCAGACGCTAGACGTCGCTAGCCGCGCGGCTCTGAGCCTCGTGCAGGGCAGCATCGACAAGGCCAAATTTGACCGCGCCAAGGACTTTATGCTCAAAATTTTAAACAGAAATCAAGAGTACCTGCTAAACGACGCGTCCAAGCTAACGACGCTGGCAGGGGTATTTCACGAGAAAAATATGGACGATATCGCTGCGAGGATATATGAAATCCTGCTCGCGCGCCTAAATAAAAACGACGATGACTACGAAACCGTGCTGAAAAATCTAGGCATCGCGCTAACGGGCACGCCGGACACGCAAAAAGCCTACGACTACCTAAAAAGATACCAAAGCGAGTTTGCTGACGGGCAGTACGCCGCCATCGTGCAAAATGCGCTAGATAAGCTATTTTTCGCTAGAAACGACGAGAGCAACGCGACCAAGCTGCACAATCACTACGACGCGCTCATCGACAAATACGGCAAAACGGACATCGGCGCCAAGGCGCTAAAAGAGCAGGTCGCGCTCTATCTAAAAGAGCGTAAATTTGACTCCGTCCTGCGCTATACCCAGGCCGTGCACGATCTAAACGATACGGACGCTAGCGCGGTCTTGGATCAGGCGGCGCTAAATTTAGCGAGTGAAGCCATTCGTCAAAACGACTGCGTTACGGCTGTAAATTTGACCGAAAACTACGGCGTAGGCGAAAAAATCGGGGCTAAATTTAAGCTCTTTGACTGCTATATGCGCCTCTCTCGTTTTGCCGCCGCGCACGATCTCGCCTCGCAAAATATCCTTGCGCCCGACATGCTCGACCGCGTGGAGTGGCTCATCAAACTAGCCTCCGTTTTGATAAAGACGCAGAAGTATAACGACGCCTTGCGCGTAGCCGACGAGGCGCTGGCTATCGCGTCTAGGCAGGAGTACGCCGATGTCTCGCCCGTGCTTTTTTATAGATTTGAGGCGCTGATGGGGCTAGGCAGGCTCACCGACGCCGCCGCGACGATAACGGCCGTCGAGACGCTACGCAAAAACGACTTTAAGGTCATCGAGCTCTACGACCGCATGGCTGAGGCGACGTACGGCGCGAACGACTTTTTAAACGCGTCGGTTTACGCCAAAAAGGCGATCGACCTACAAAAGCGCCTGCATATCGCCACCTTTAGCCCAAAAATCGACTTTGAGTACATCGGCTCGCTAAGCAAGCTGGATAGACTCGGCGAGGCTTTGCAAGCTGCGCAGGAGCTCGTAGACACGCGCCTAGATCCCGAAAACAGGCTGCGCGCGCTAGCTCAGATCTCGGAAATCTACATCAAGCTAAAACGCGAAAGCGAAGCAAAGCCGTATCTGCAGGAGTGCGTCGGCTCAAATCTGCAAAGCTCTTGGAAGGCCATCTGCGCCGAGCAGATGAAGCTCGTGGAGTAGTTTATCTTTTTGCTCTTTAAACCCGCTCAAATTTAGCCCGAAAGCTTGGGCTAAATTTGAGTCTGATCGCCGTAAATAGGCGGTGCGCTTTTAACCATTGCGCTAGGCCTTAGCTCGTGCGGAACGCGGCGCTATCTTTTTATCCGCAGATATTTTACGGCAAACGTGTCAAATTTAAGTTGATTTTCTTTGTCATTGCTTGATTAAATTTGCCAAGCGGCGGTAAAACGTAAAATTTTCAAAACGTAGCTACGTTTTTGCTATCAAATTTAATCCCCAAATTTAGGCGCTTTACTATGTCAAATTTGATATAATTTCTAAAATAAGCGCTTGTAAAAGGAGCTGGCCGTGAACGTAAAATTTCAAGCCGAGATGAAAGAGCTGGACGAGAAATTTGCCGCAATCTCTGAGGATGCAAAAAGGCAGTACGATAGGCATAGGTTTATCAGGCGGGCGACTATGACGTACTGGTCGTCGACGTTTGTCTTTTTTTATCTTTTTGCGATGTTGGCGCCGTATTTGAAATCATTTTTTGTAAACAACGGCATAGAATTGCCACCTGATTTTTTTAGCTATATTCGGGGCGCTGTGATGATAGTTGCGCCTATTTTCTGGACGATTTATGTTTTAAAACGAGATAAAACCAAGCGATACAGCTATCTTTTCGTGAGGGATCAGTGGGATAGCTTCCTGGCCTTTAGGATAGAAAATTTTGCCAGTATAGTTTTGATTTCGTACCCGATTTTACTTATTATCGGGTCGTTTTTCGTGAAGGATAGCGGTGGCGGATATGCCGCTTATGGATTTTTGTACGGCTTTGCCGTAGCTCCGATTTGCTTGCTTGTTTTTGCAATATGCTACTCTCGCAATAAAAGCTCATATGAGCCCGCGCCTGAGGGTGCAGATCTGCGCAGGGAGTCCGGTCTAGCTCAAGGCGCGAAAACAGTAGAGGAAAGACTCGGCGAGCTAAATGATCTGGATGCAGAATTTGACCAAATACCCTGGGACATAAAAAACCGTTACGACGTGCATAGGCTTATCAGGCGCGCTAGTATGGCATTTATCGGGTTTGGGTTTATGGTCTCTTATTTTGCATATTTTTTAGGCAATGTTCTATACGGGCTCGTTTCTCTTGCTGCGATACTGATTTTGCCGTATTTTTTCACAAAAATTTACCTAAAAAGCTACCCGACGAAAAAATACAGCAAATTTTTCATAAAAAATCAGCGACTTTGCTTGATGATTTTTACGGTTGAAAATTTAGCTAGCATTGCTTTGATCTTGTATCCGCTTGTGCTCATGATAGCGGCTCTGATCGCTAGAAATAACGAAAAAACGGTGAGCTTGCTTTTGGGCGGTTCAAACGTATTGTCGGCTTGTCTGGTTATCTTTGCGGCGTGCTATCTGCTTAACCGAAGTACGTATATCCCAAAAGACGAGGCGTAGTTTAAAATTTGAGCGT
>CAUQHH010000104.1:0-7474 GCA_963517705.1 uncultured Campylobacter sp. | reverse complement strand
ACATCCATAGTAACCGTGCCTGTTTTTGGATTTGGCATAAGACCTTTTGGTCCTAAAATTCGTCCAACTTTACCAACTAACCCCATCAAATTTGGAGTAGCAATAAGAACGTCGAAATTCATAATTCCTTTTTGGATATCCTCAACAAGCTCGTCACTACCGACTATATCAGCACCAGCAGCTTTTGCTTCATCGGCTTTCGCATCTTTTGCTATAACGGCTACACGAACGGTTTTGCCTGTTCCCGCAGGAAGCACTACCGAGCCTCTAACCATTTGATCGGCATGTCTTGGATCGACGTTAAGTTTTAGTGCTATTTCGACTGTTTCGTCAAATTTAGCGCTTTTTAGTAATTTTACAGTATCAATAGCATCTGCTAAAGAGTAGGCTTTAGTGGTATCAACTTTTTCAAGTAGCTTACCAAATCTTTTTGTAGTTTTTTTTGACATTAATTTCTCCGCATTTTTAAATTTTATGCTTCCACATTGTCAAATTTAAAATACACGCGCTATAAATATTAACGCGTGTGCATAAATTTAACTTTATAAAATCCTTATGTGGTAAAAGGATTAATCTACTACCGTAATTCCTATTGAGCGAGCCGAGCCAGCAATGATTTTAGCTGCCTGCTCTCTATCTTTAGTATTTAAGTCGGCAATTTTTTTCTCAACTATTTCAAGCACCTGAGCCTTTGTAAGCTTAGCTACCTTATTTTTTAACGGATTATCCGAACCTTTTTCTATGCCTGCAGCTTTTTTAATCAAATCCGTAGCAGGCGGTTGTTTTGTAATAAATGTAAAGCTTCTATCAGCATAAACAGTGATAACGACCGGAACCCTAAAGCCAGCCATATCCTTTGTTCTTTCATTAAATGCTTTACAAAATTCCATAATATTAACGCCTTGCTGACCAAGAGCCGGACCTACCGGAGGACTTGGATTTGCTTTTGCAGCAGCAATGTGTAATTTAATTTCGCCTATAACTTTTTTAGCCATAAACTTCTCCTTATACTATCTTCTCGACTTGTGAATATAAAATTTCAACTGGGGTGCTTCTGCCAAATATTAAAACATTTAGCCTTAGCTTTCCGTGTATCATATCGTACTCTTCTACTATACCAGTAAAATTCGCGAAAGGCCCTTCCGTAATACGAACATTTTCTCCGTTATCAAAGAAAATTTTTGGTTTAGGAGCAGCTCGCTTTTGGACTTTTTCTAAAATTAAATTTATATCTTTTTCGCTTAACGGCGTAGGTTTTTTTGCTTCACCTATAAATCTACCGACTTTAGGAAGAGACTGAATCTTGTGCCAAAGAGCTGTATCCAAATCAAGATGTGCAAAAGCATATCCAGGATAAAGACTTCTTTCGTTTATTTTTTTCTTGCCGTTTTTGATTTCTATTACATCTTCAGTAGGAACTATAATTTCTTTTAGTTGTTCTTCAATATGATTATCTCTAACTAAATTTTCAATAGCTCTCTTTACGCTCATTTCGCTACCGGCATAAGTTTGAATCGCATACCATTTATGTGCCATGATTCAACCTTAAATCAGTTTTGAAAGAGAGAAAGACATAATTGCATCAACAAGAGCTAAAAAAAGTGAAACAATGGCTACTACAGCAAAAACTGTTATAAAAGCATTTCTTATTTGCTCTTTGAGCGGAAAAATTACCTTTCCGATTTCGGCGCGAGAAAGCTTTATATAATTTATCATTTTTTCCATTTTTAACCTTTTGATGGCAGGGCAAGAGGGATTCGAACCCCCAACCATTGGATTTGGAATCCAGCGCTCTACCGTTGGAGCTATTGCCCTAAAAAGCCTTAGCTCTTTAACTTAACTTCTTTATGAACTGTGTGTTTTTTTAGTCTTGGGCAATATTTTTTTAGTTCCAATTTTTCAGTCGTTGTCTTACTGTTTTTTACTGTGGTATAGTTTATATCACCTGATTCAGAACATTTAAGACCAACTTTTATTCTATTACCTTTTGCCATAAATTCCCTTTGAAAAAGCGGAGAAAAATCTCCGCTAAAAATTATAAATTAGATTATGCTAGAATCTTAGAAACAACGCCTGAACCGACTGTTCTACCGCCTTCGCGGATCGCAAAGCGAGTTCCCTCTTCAAGAGCAACCGGAGCAATAAGCTCAACGCTTATCTTTAGGTTGTCGCCAGGCATAACCATCTCTGTTCCCTCTGGAAGAGTGATAGAGCCAGTAACGTCAGTTGTTCTTACATAGAACTGCGGTCTATAGTTGTTAAAGAATGGAGTGTGGCGTCCACCTTCTTCTTTTGTTAAAATATAAACTTCGCCCTCAAATTTAGTGTGAGGAGTAATTGATTTAGGTTTGCAAAGAACCATACCGCGCTCAACATCTTCTTTTTTTGTACCTCTTAGAAGAACGCCTACGTTATCGCCTGCTTCACCTTGATCCATTTCTTTTCTAAACATCTCGACGCCGGTAACTGTAGTAGTTTGAGTTGGTCTAATACCTACGATTTCGATGGTATCGCCGACTTTTACCACACCTTTTTCAATTCTACCGGTAACAACCGTACCGCGACCAGAAATAGAGAAAACGTCCTCAATAGGCATCAAGAAATCTTTATCTGTTGCGCGTACTGGAGTTGGAATATACTCATCAACTCTAGCCATAAGCTCAAGAACCTTTGCAGACCATTCGCCGTCTGTTCCAGCCTTAGCCTCATTAAGAGCTTGTAGAGCCGAGCCTGCTACGATTGGAGTATCGTCACCAGGGAAGTCGTACTCGTTTAGAAGCTCGCGAATTTCCATCTCAACTAGTTCAAGAAGCTCAGCATCGTCAACCATATCAGCTTTGTTCATGAAAACAACGATATATGGAACGCCTACTTGGCGAGATAGCAAGATGTGCTCTCTGGTTTGAGGCATTGGGCCGTCAGCAGCAGAAACAACTAGGATAGCACCGTCCATTTGCGCCGCACCGGTAATCATGTTTTTAACATAGTCGGCGTGGCCTGGGCAGTCAACGTGAGCATAGTGGCGATTTTCAGTCTCATACTCAATGTGAGAAGTAGCGATGGTAATACCGCGCTCTTTCTCCTCTGGAGCGTTGTCGATATTATCATAGTCTTTTAGTTCAGCAAGACCTTTTCTTGAAAGAACAGCAGAAATTGCAGCTGTCAAAGTTGTTTTACCATGGTCAACGTGACCGATAGTACCAATGTTTACGTGTGGCTTGTTACGTGAAAATTTTTCTTTTGCCATCTCTTCCTCCGTAATGATATTTGCGTTTTAAATTTATGCTTAATTTTTCTTCTCTAAAATCCGTGGAGCTCATAGCGGGACTTGAACCCGCGACCTCTTCCTTACCAAGGAAGTGCTCTACCTCTGAGCCATATGAGCGTCAAACTCTTGGCATTAGAGAATTTTTGAAAAAGCATAAACAACTAAATGAAATTAAAAAGGTGTGCCGTAGAAAATGTATAAAATTTAATATTTTTATCATCTTACAGCTCCCAGTTTAGTTCCAAAATCTGGAGCGGGAAACGGGGCTCGAACCCGCGACCCTCAGCTTGGAAGGCTGATGCTCTAGCCAACTGAGCTACTCCCGCGCGTAGCATGGTGGTGAGACGTGGATTCGAACCACGGAAGACATAGTCAGCAGATTTACAGTCTGCCCTCGTTGGCCACTTGAGTATCTCACCCTATTTTAAAAAATAAATGCTTTGCAATGGTATTTCTGGTCAAACACTGTTATGAAATGGAGCTGGTGAACGGACTTGAACCGCCGACCCACTGCTTACAAGGCAGTAGCTCTACCAACTGAGCTACACCAGCATCCTGATTTATGAAAGTTGGATTATAGCCCAATTTCTTTTCAAAGTCAAGCTTTTTTTAAAATTTTTTGGAAATAAGGATAAAAAATTAGAATTTAGCCGCACATACAAGCTAAATTTTAGCCCATTGGTTCTGGAGCCTCTTTAAAAAATAGGTCCGGCTTCTTTCTTAATCCTCGTTTTTTCGGCATAGTTACGTCTTTTTCTTCTGCTGTGGTTTTAGAATCAATGGCGCCTTTATCGTCGTTATTTTCGCTTTTTACCATCCCAGCATATGCCTCTTTGTATCCTGCGGATTTTATTTTATTAATTAAAATTTTAATTTTTTCTCCACTTAGAGGCTGTGTTTTTATCGCGATGGCACGGTATCTACCAAATTTACCGCTAACGACCTTTTCGACGCCCTCAAGGTCGCCTACTTTTCTTTCGACGGCTACTCTCGCGCTTTCTATTGCTTTTTCGCTTACGTCATCGCCAAAAGCGCTCACAAAAATATGATATTCGTCGTTTGCAAGCAAGGCGCCAAAAAACATCAAAATAACGAATATCACCTTTTTCACGAAATTTCCTTAGGATATTTATCAAATTTTACAGTATCGACCGACCGTCTTATCATTATACAACAAAAAAATATAAACTTACAGTCAAACTCTATCCAAGCACCCTTGCGATTAACTCTATCGGATTCTCGCATTTCACGTCTGAGCCGCCGATATGTAGCGCATTTGAAATTTGCATTTTACAGGCGCTACACTCTGCGCTTACGATCGTTGCGCCCGAGTTTTTTATCATCTCGGATTTTCTTTGTCCGGCTGCGCGGCTTAGGTGATATTTTTCAGACTGCATCGTTACGCCGCCAAATCCGCAGCACTCGTTTGGATCGTCCATTTCGGTTATTTCGTAGTTTTGAGCGAGCAGTTTGCGAGGCTCTTTAAATACGCCTTGCATTTTTCTAGCATGACAAGGATCGTGATAGGTCACGGAGGCTAAGTTTTTGCCTTTTTTAGCCAAAATTTCAGCCAAATTCGTAAATTTTTCAAAGTACTCCGTCGCTAAAAATATCTTCTTGCTTACAGCTTTTGCGCGCTCTCGCCACTGCTCGTCATCGTGAAAGAAGTGCTCGTAGTCGATCTTTATCATCGCCGAACAAGTAGCCTCTGGCACGATGATGGCGTCTAGCTCGCCCAGCATTTTTTCAAAATACTCGATATTTCGCTTTGCCAAAACCTCGACCGTCGCAAAATCCCCCGTAAAATACGCGGGCGCGCCGCAACAGGCCTGCTTTTTCATCAAATTTAAATTTAACCCAAGCTCGCGCGCTATCTTAACCAAAGCCTCGCCGATGCCCGTATACGCGTAGTTTCCCATACATCCGATGAAAACGCCGATCGTTTTATCGCCGCCGTTATCAATAAACTCTGCGTGCGAGTTTAAAAAGCTCTTTTTACTAGCGGTTGGCAAAAGCCGCTCTTTTTTCACCATCGGCAGGCTAAATCTCGGGCTCATCGCGCCTTCACGGATCTTAAACGCGCAGCTTTGAAACACATATCCCAGCCTCGCGCAAAAGTCCATAACCGCGCGGTGGCGCAGCAACCAAAAAAACGCTTTTTTGTACCACGCTATGCCAAATTTATCCGCGATATCGCGGCGGACGTTTTCTATCGCCGTATCCACGCGCAAGGAATTTGGACATACCTCGACGCAATTCGTGCATAAAAAACAGCTCTCAAAGATATTTTTCGCGCTTTTATCAAGCTTCAGCTCGCCGCGCTCGTAAGCTCCCACGAGATCCAAAAAGCCGCGCGGAGAGGTCGTCTCGTCGGAGTTTATCTTGTGGATCGTGCAGATTTGGATGCATTTGCCGCATTTTACGCATTTATCTGAAATTTCGCTAAATTTAAACATGTCCGCCCATCAAACCGTTTTTGAAAATCGGCGTAAATTTTCTGGTATTTTTTTCAAATACGCGTCAAAACACATCGCGATATTGCGGATGATTAGCGTGCCGGTCTCGTTTACGCTGATTTTTTCTGGCGTTACGGTTACGAATTCGCTCAAATTTTCAAGCTCGACCAAATCATCTTTAAAATACTCGAAAAATTTGATGCCAAATTTATCCTCGACAGCCTTGATATCAAGAGCGAAGTTGCTCATTAGGCTCATTATCACGGCTTTTCTGATTAGATCGTCGCCAGTTAGATAAATACCCTTGCAATACGGCAAAACGCCGCTATCTAGGGCTTTTTCGTATTCGTCCATGTCCTTGAAATTTTGCGCGTAGTATCTTTGCCCCTCGCCGATGCTAGTTAGTCCGATGCCGATTAGATCGGCTCCGCCCTTGGTCGTGTAGCCTTGGAAGTTGCGATGAAGCGTGCCGTTAGCAAGCGCGCCGAAAAGCTCGTCGCCCGGCTTTGCAAAGTGATCCATGCCGATCATTTTGTAGCCGTTTTTGATAAAAAACTCGGCCGTGTATTTTAAAATTTCAAGCTTGGTTTTAGGGCTAGGCAGAGTGGCTTCGTCAAATTTGCGCATAGATTTTTTTATCCACGGCACGTGCGCGTAGTTAAACACCGCAAGACGGTCGGGAGACAGCGTCAGAGCCTTATCCAGCGTCGCTTTAAAGCTCTCTAGCGTCTGATACGGCAGGCCGTAGATCAGGTCCATATTTATCGAGTTTATGCCCTTAGCGCGCGCCATATCCACGGCGTTTTTGGTGATCTCGTAGGGCTGGATGCGGTGGATCTCTTTTTGCACGCGCTCGTCAAAGTCCTGCACGCCGTAGCTGATACGGTTAAATCCGTGAGAGACGAGCACGTCAAGCTGCTCGCGGGTTAAAAATCTCGGGTCGATTTCGCAGCTGATTTCAGCCTCTGGCGAGAAGTTTTTAAATTTAGCCTTTATCATTTTGATGATTTCATCTAGCTGATCCGCGCCGTAGAATGTCGGAGTGCCGCCGCCAAAGTGCATTTGTAGCACGGGCGCGCTCGTGTCGAGATTTGCCGCTAGCAGATCGAGCTCTTTTTGCAGATACTGCATATACCGAGTTTTGCGGTCCTCTTTGCTCGTATAAATCACGTTGCAACCGCAAAAATAACAGGCGCTGCGGCAAAACGGCAGGTGCAAATAAAGCGAAAGCGGGCGCGAGGCGTCGCGATTTTTTAGCTCCCGCAGGTAGTCTTCGTAGCCAAATTTATCGCTAAACTCGGGTGCGGTCGGATAGCTCGTATAGCGCGGCCCCGGGCGCGAATACTTCACGTAAGCGTCAAAATCTATCATAGCGTTTTATTCCTTGCGTTTTTCATTAAATTCTGCATATCGACGAACAAATTTGGATACTGCTTTTTGATACCCTTTACCAGTTTTTCCAAATTTACGTCGATGCTTTTTTTATTTTTATTTTTTGCGGCGATCTTACGTATCTCGTCCATCGCCACGACCCAAACGTCGGCGAAATCTATCGGCACGTTCTGCCAGATCGTCTTTTCAAGCCTTAGCTCGAAATTTTCCTTTTGGACGTTGCGGTAGGCTTCGATGAGTTGCGAGAGCGATTTTAACGAAACCATCGTGTGTAAATTTTGATTTTCGTCAATACCGAACCACGGCTCCACCCCATCCCACGAGCCGCTTTTTAGGCTAAGGCTCATTTGATTAGGGT
>CAUQHH010000103.1:0-7475 GCA_963517705.1 uncultured Campylobacter sp. | reverse complement strand
TTAGCAGGAAGCTCAGCGCGCTTTTGTCGCAGCTAGCGGCGTTAAATATCACGATCTTGCCACTATTTAGCAGCCCTGCGATGCTCGCGTCGCCCGCAGCGCCCTCGCCGTCGCCGTTTAGCGAGTCGTCGTTCATGAGGCCAAGAAAGGGCGACATCATCATCGAGTAGTTGCGAAAATCATCCCTCGTGCGCTCGTCGCCGATGTCCTTGTAGCGGCTCGTCGCGTCCAAAAACTCGTCCGCGGTGGCCAAAAACGCGCGGTTTATCATTATCGTCTCGCGGGTAAAATTTAGCGTCGAGGAGTCGAGATTGTCGCAGATGAGGCTCAGCGCGTCTTTAAACTCGAGCATCTTTTCTAGGTCTTGCGAGAGGCGCAGTATCGTAGCGACGTCAAAGGTAAAGTCCCGCGCGAGCGTGCGCACGTCGGCGTAAAAGGCGTCCGTGTAGTAGTCGTTTAGCGGCGTGATTTTTTTAGCGAAAATTTTAAGCGCCTTTAGCGCCTTAAAAAACTCCGTCGCGATGCTCGAGCCAAACTCCTCCCAAAACTTCTCCCTCGACTCCATCGGCTTTTTCACGCAGTTTTTAAAGTCCCGCGGCTTCATCGAAGCGATGAGATTTATCGGCGCGTCCAGCCTCGCGCCCACGCTCACGACGTCTTTTAGACGGCCGGCTCTACGGGCTAGAGCCTTGATTTTGGCGCTCTCGCCGCCTTTATAATCCACGGCAAACACCGCGTAGCCGTTTTGCATGCGGTCAAGTAAATTTGGATATATCATCGCCGTCGTCTTGCCGCTGCCCGTCTCTCCGATGACGGCTGCGTGCGTGAAGTCGCTAGGTATCAGCGCGCCTTTTTTCTCCGCGTTTTCTCGCGTTCTCGTAAAACCCATTATTTTTTGCATATTTTTCCTTATCGGGGGCGATTGTAACGAAATTTGGTTTAAAGATTTAAATTTGACGAGGCGGCGAACGGGTTAAATTTGCTGCGGGGACGGGATGAGAATCTAGCCTGCAAAACCCGCACCGCAAAAATGCTAGACGTAAATTCGGCGCCAAATTTGAGTTAATAAAAACGAGCGCAGACTCGCTAAAAATAAGAGCGGCAAATTTAGCTCAAATTTGCCAAAAGGCGGGCTAAATTTACTCGGCTTTTTTGCAAACGGCGGCCGAGTGCGTGAGTAGATCGTGTAAATTTAGCGCGTCCTTGCGGAAAAAACAGAGGCAAAGCCCTACGATGCTAACTCCTGCGAGCAAAAAGCAAGCGTAGCGGAGTAAAACGCGTATGAAACCGAGCTTGCGGCCGCTGCGTAGGTCGATGAGGTAGATATTTTGCGAGCGGTAGCCGGGCGTCTGGGCTTTGATCGCAAAAAAGGCGCAGCAGATGAGAGCGACCGCGAGATTTGCCCCGAATATCGCGGTTTGGTTGTGCAAAAAGTCGTCTTTGCCGTCCAAAAAAACATAGGTCGTGAGGTAATATATCGGCATCCCGATCAAAAAAAGATCGGTGATAAAGGCCTTTGTTCGCGTGCCGATGCCAGCTAGTCGCGCTTTTTGTTTTGCCAAATTTACTCCTTTTTTGCTTTGTTTTTTTGGGCGCGTGTTTTGGATTTGAGCGCCAAATTTGCTCGCTACCGACTAAATTTATGCTCTTTTACTTTTGTTGCAGCAAATTTACGCTCTGCTTTTATGCGTCGCCGCTTTGGTGCGCTAAATTTAGGGCTCGTTTCCGGGTGTCGCTTGACGCCGTTTTATCTGGGCAACCTTACTGCGTTCGTAAACGGTGCTTTGTTTGCCGCTGGATTATGCGTTTTGCCTGGCGTAATCTTTACGATATTGCCGTCTTTGTTTGTTTTTGGCGGCATACCGGTTTGCGATGATCAATAAAATTTTCGTTTCGCGCATTTTTCATCAAGCCTGCTTACGCTTGATTTGTCGCCAGGCCTGTATCGCTTTATCGGACGGTATTAAGAGCGGATAAAATTTGCGGCGTTTTATCTCGCGACAAATCTACGCATCGCTTTTAAATTCGTAAATTTTAGGACGCGCTTTTGCATTGTTTTAACAGGCGTAAATTTGCCTAAACCCAACTTGCCGCTAAAAGCGCAAGACCGCAATGCAAATTTGGCGCACTCCGCCCGCAACATACGAAACCCAGCGGCGGGCTTTAAATTTTATCGCCTGAGATGCCGCACGGCGATTTGATTTTTTGTTTGACACTTGCAAAACCCGTCTAAATTTACGCGACTAAATCAAATAAAGCCGCGAAATTTAGTAAATTTAGTTGCCTCTGCTGCCGGGCTTTATTGCCTTGCTTCCGTCGGCGCAAAGAGGGCAGTTTGTAGGTTCGTAAATCTCAAACTCAAAGTTTCCAAGCGCGAAAAACGGCTTGTCGGCGGGTAGTTTGGCGCTAGCTTTAGCGTCGCTGCCCTCTAAATTTGCGACCTTGCAAAAGCCGCGATTGGCAAGTGCGGCAAATGCCACGACCTTTCCGCCTAGGCTCTCGATCACGCGCGTAGCCTCCAGCGCCGATCCGCCCGTGGTGATGATATCCTCGCAAACGATAAATCGTTCACCCTCTCTCACCTCAAAGCCGCGTCGTAGGCTCATCACGCGCTCGACTCGCTCGGTAAAGATAAAGCGCTTTTTTGCCGCGCGAGCTAGCTCGTAGCCCGCCAAAATGCCGCCTAGAGCGGGCGAACAGACGCTGTCAAACTCTACGCCCGATTTTTCGATGACAGCGGCCAGTTCGCTCGCTAGCTTGCCCGCTAGCTGAGGATCTTCAAGTACTTTGGCGCTTTGGAGGTAAAACTGCGAGTGGTTGCCGCTGCTAAGCAAAAAATGCCCCTGCAAAAACGCGCCCGCATCCTTGTAAATTTTCTCTAAATCCATCGTTTTTCCTTTGTAAAATTTGAGCGAATTTTACCCTAAGCGCGCTTAAGCTACTATTTTTTGAGCTTTTGACGGCTTGCGATTTTATATTATTATAAGCCTCTGCCGAGCAAAAAACGGCTAGTAATTTTAAATTTGGATATAAATTTTGGTAAAAGCGAGTATGGCGTGATAAATTTAAAATTTGGGCGAAATAAATAAACGCGCTTTGGGGTGTAGCAAAAGCGGATTAAAATTTATGCTAAATGCGAAATAGTGGAAGGTTTTTATAAAAGAAGCGGCTCGTCAAATTTAACGAGCCATACGTAAAATTTAAACTTTTAAAAGCTCGTTCTCTTTTTCTTTTACGAGTGAGTCGATCTTTGACGTGTAGCTGTCGGTGATCTTTTGGACTTCGTCTTGTCCTTTTTTGCTCTCGTCTTCGGTGATCGCTTTATCTTTTTCTAGCTTTTTTACCTCGTCGTTAGCGTCTTTTCTGATATTTCTGATGCTGACTTTGGCTTTTTCGCCGAATGCCTTAGCGTGCTTTGCGTTTTCTTGGCGTTGCTCGATCGTCATCGGAGGGAAAAATAGCTTCACGCTCTCGCCGTCGTTGTTCGGATTTACGCCGATATTTGCCGCAGAGATCGCTGCGGTGATGGTTTTTAGCATCGGTTTTTCCCACGGCGTGATGCTTATGGTGCTAGCATCGCTCGTAAGCACTGTGGCTACTTGGTTTAGAGGAGTCTGGCTACCGTAATAATCCACGTAAATATTATCGACTATGCTTATATTTACCTTGCCTGTGCGAAGCGTGCTAAAGTCACGTTTTAGGCCCTCGATGCACTTGTCGCTATGTTCTTTTTGTTTTTTGTAAATTTCATTCAGCATTTATATCCTTTACTAAAATTTTTGTCGTCGTTTTTCCGTTTACCTTAAGGCTCATTCTAACTTTATAGCGGTCGATCGGCTTGTTAAATTTAAGCGTCATCTGTCCGTTTTCAAGCTTTACTTTTTTTGTTTTTTGCCCTGTCATTGAGAAGTAGCCGTGCGTCACATTCTCATCGGTTTTGATGATTATCTCGCTGATTTTATTGTCTTTTGGATAGTCTTGGGGCAGTATCCATTCGGCTTTTAGAAATTTACTAGCAAGCGCGGACGGCAGGTGTGTGCCGTTCATCGCAGGGATCCTGTCTAGTTCGTGCAGATCGCTGTTTGCCGCGACCGCGCCGGAGTTTTGGCTCAGTATCACCTCGATACCGTGCTCTATTGCGACGTCGCGTACCCTGTCGTTATATTCGCCGAAAGGATAAGCAAAATAGCGCGGCTTGTAGCCCATATTTTTTTCAAATTTGCTTATGCCGTCCTCAAAGTCGTTTTTTAGTTTCTCTTCGTTAAGCCCGACCATATGTAGGTGACCGTAGGAGTGATAGCCGACTTCGCCGTATTTTTCCATCTCTTTGATCTGCTCAAAGGTCATAAAGTCGCCGTATTTTCGCGCGGTGGCCTCGACGTAGATCATCAGCGCAAACGGATATCCGTACTCTAAAAATACCGGTAAGCCTTTTTCGTAAAAGCTCTTGTAGCCGTCGTCTACAGTTAAAACTACCCAGTTATCAGATACCGGCTCGCCGTTTTTTATCGCGTCCACGAGCTTTGAAAGCGGGATGACCTCGTAGCCTTTTTCTTTAAAATAATCAAACTGCTCGCGTAAATTTTTAATAGAGACATTGGTGCTCGGGTGTCTATCGTCGTCAAATCTATGATAGTTAAAGATATGCGCGTCTGCAAGCGCAAGCTGCGCCGCCGCAAAAAATGCGAGGGCGGAAACTAATTTTTTCATTGGCGCTCCTTATTTTTGCTCGCTTGTCGGAGCCGCAGGGGCTGCTGGAGCATTAGTGGCTTGCGGAACGACCGCCTCAGGAGCTGCAGGTAGCGACGAAGTATCGACGCTATCTATTAGAGATTTACTGCTTTGCGTGTTGTAAACGTAGCTTAGCGCTAGGGTATTCAGAATAAATAAAACGCCCACGACGAAGGTAAATTTAGCCAAGAATCCGGCCGGTCCTTTTGCGCCAAACAGGCTTTCATTACTGCCGCTATATGCGCCTAGGCCGATAGAGGAGCTTTTCTGAAGCAAAACGGCGATCGTCAAAACTACCGCAAAAATAAACTGCAATACTAAAAAAAGCGAATCCATTAAAAATCCTTTTAAATTTTCGAAATTAGTCGCGATTATACTAAAAAAGTTTTGAATTTGGGTTAAATTTCTTTTTCTATCTCATAAAGTTCGTAGCGCACGCCCTTAAAAATTTCGGAAATTTTAACGTCGACGAGCTTAAAACACTCCTCTAAAACCCTTGCGCTTTCTTGCGCGCGTTTAATGTTGGCGGTTTGCAAATCGTCCAAATTTAGGCGAGTTTGCTCGTCTTTTAGGCTTGGTTTTAGCACGTCGTTTGCGGCGTCGCGAAATTTTAAGAATTCTTTTTGCGGGATTTTTGATTTGTGGCGGAGATTTTTGATTTTTTTAGCGAGGGCTAGGTCGTCAAAGCCGTAACGTCTGACGTCCTCCACGACTCTAAGCCCTTCTTTTAAGCGGTTTAAATTTGCGTCTATTACGCGGTAGAGCCGCTCCTCGTTAGTCATCTCTACTAAAAATGCCTAAAATTTGAAGTAAAGAAACGAACAAATTCACGAAATCAAGATAAAGAGCGACTGCGCCCTCGATCGGAGTTTCGTAGTTGCCGCGGATGATGTTTTGCGTGTCGTAAAGGATATATGCGCTAAATAAAACCGCACCCACGCTAGCGATTGCAAGCTGTAAAACCGGGCTGTGGAAAAATATATTTATAATCGCAGCCACGAGTAAAACGATAAGCGTGATGAAAAGCATCTTACCCATCGCGGTAAAGTCGCGTTTGGTATTCATCGCAAATACGCTAAGTCCGCCAAATGCCACGGTCGTAAGCGTAAAGGCCTGAGCTACTATCGCTGCGCCTCCTGGCATCGCAAAAGTGCGCCCCAAAATAGGCGTAAGAGTAAGTCCGCTAACGAAAGTAAAGGCAAAAAGTAGGATTAAATTTAAGCCCGCCCTGCGTTTGGCAAACATTAAACCAACCAAAAGTCCTAGCTCAAGTATCACAAATAGCCAGTAGTTGCCCGCTACCGTAGCTCCTAGCGAGCTGTAAAGCCCGACGTAAGCTCCGACGCTGGCTGCTAAAAGCGAAGCCGCGAAAAGCTGATAGGTTTGCTTGATAAACGTACTAAGCGCGCTTTGCGAATATTCGCTCGCAACCTCGTGCTCTCTTGAGTTTGCATAGTTTCTGTCATATAAACTCATTTTTTCTCCTTTTTAAATTTTGACGCAAATTTAGCCAAAAATAGGTAAATAAAATATAAAAGATCGCTGAATTTGACGCGCGAAAAGTATTTTAAAAAATTTTAACGAACTTTGAAACGTTTTTGATATAATATTTTATAAATTTTTTATACGGGAAAGCAGATGCAAGGTATCTTAGACGGCGCAGTTAAATTTATGGAAGAGGATTTTTTAGAGCATAAGGAGCTTTTTGAAAGCCTGGGTGAGAAACAGACGCCACACACTCTTTTTGTCGGCTGTATCGACTCGCGCGTGGTGCCTAGCCTCATAACAAACACGGTTCCGGGCGACCTCGTCGTCGTGCGAAATATCGCAAACATCGTGCCCCCATACCGCAAAAGCGAGGAGTTTTTGGCTACGACGTCGGCGATCGAGTATGCCTTGCAATCGCTAAACGTGCAAAACGTCATCATTTGCGGGCACAGCAACTGCGGTGGCTGCGCGGCTTTGTGGATGGACGAGGCTAAATTTAGCAAAATGCCAAACGTAAAGCGCTGGCTAGATCTACTAGAGCCCGTAAAAAAGCGCGTGCAAAAGCTTTTCGGCGACAATATCGCAAAAAGAGAGTGGTTAACCGAGCGCCTAAGCCTTGTAAATTCGTTTGAAAATTTACTGAGCTACCCCGACGTCAAGGCTAAATTTAGAGGCGGAGAGTTAAAAATTTACGCCTGGCACTACATAATAGAAACGGGCGAAATCTACAACTACAACTTCGTAACAAAGAGCTTTAAACTGCTAGGAGTCGAGAAATGAGAAAAATTTTAGCCGCCGTTTTCGCACTTTGCTTTAGTTTAAATTTGCTCGCAAATACAGCAAGCGATGATCTAAACGCGACAGACATCCTAAGCGTCGTAAATCAAATCAACGCAGCAAACGCGCAGATCGCCGTTATCAAGGCGCAGTCCGCCGAAAATAACGAAACCGCCGATAAAAACGTACTTTTTAGAACGGTCCTAGAAAAAAAAGAAAAACTGATCGAGCAGATCCCCTATCTCGTCATGCAAATCGAAATCGACGAGGAGCAGGTGCAAAATTTCAAACAAGAGATGCAAGAGTTAGAGACGAAAACCAAAAAGCTAAAAAACTCTAGCAATCAAAATTTATACGTCAAAAATATGCTCGAGCTCGAGCGTATGCGGCTTGATGAGCTATTTTACTCCTCGCTTTTAAATTTGGAAAATATCTTTAAAGAGGGCGGCAAAGCCGTAAACGTCAAACTTGCCGTCGAG
>CAUQHH010000102.1:0-7621 GCA_963517705.1 uncultured Campylobacter sp. | reverse complement strand
CGCTCTCGATCTCGAGAAAGTTTTTATAAACTATGCGTGCTTGCGGGTATGCCATGCGAAAAAGCAGCGCGTTTGTCGTGTGCTTGCCGCTGAGCGCGACTTTGAAATTTCGCTTTAAAATCGCGCCCTTTTTCTTGACGAGTTTTGGGCCGTAGCCCTCGCCAAAGCTCACCGCTGTGCGCAAAAGCGCGTATTCGTCGCAGATAAGAGGATATAGCGCGAAGCTAATCGCCGTGGCCTCATAGGTGCCTTTTAGTGCCTCGTCGTTTAGCGTCTGGATGTCAAGCGCGGTGGCGCTAAATTTTAGATTTTTGGAGCTAACCCAGCCAAAGTCAATCGCCTTATACATAAAAATATCGTCGGCGTCGGGCGAATGAGCGACGTTTATATGCTTAAAAATCTTCAAATTTTATCCTTTTTGCTCCGCTTTAAATTTCGCGCGCGGCTAAATTGCGAAATTATAGTAAATTTTTGCTACAATCGCCATAAAAATGCGGAATTTATAAAGAAAAATATGGAAAATCAGGCGTATTTAAAAGAGCAAATTTTAACTTATCTAGGCAACAAACGCTCGCTTTTAGGCTTTATCGAACAAGGCGTAAATATCGCAAAACAGGCACTCGGCAAAGAAAAACTAAGCTGTTGCGACCTTTTTAGCGGTAGCGGCATCGTGTCGCGGTTTTTTAAATCCCACGCAAATTTCATCGTCGCAAACGACCTGGAGCTTTATAGCCGCGTAACAAACGAGTGCTACCTCGCTAACGCGGACGCGGAGTTTAAAAAGGAGCTTGATTTTTGGCATGAAAAACTAACTAGAGAAATCGGCGCAAATTTGCGTGAGGGCTTTATCTGCGAGCTTTATGCGCCAAAAGACGAGGCAAATATTTTGGCGACGGACCGCGTCTTTTACACGAGAAAAAACGCCGCCTATATAGACACCGCGCGCCAGATTATCGAGGCGCTAGTGCCGCAGCAGCTGCGCGTTTTTTTCATCGCCCCGCTGCTGTATTCAGCTAGCGTGCACGCCAACACCAGTGGCATTTTTAAGGGCTTTCACAAAAACAAAGACGGCCTGGGGCAGTTTGGCGGACGCGGCAAACACGCGCTATCTCGCATCACGGCCGACATCAGCCTGCTTAAGCCCGTTTTTTCAAATTTTAACGTCGAATTTGACGTGCGAAGGCGAGGCGCCGAGGAGCTTGCCGCCGAGCTTCCGCCGCTTGATCTGGTCTATCTTGATCCGCCTTATAACCAGCATCCCTACGGCTCGAACTACTTTATGTTAAATTTGATCGCTAGCTACGAGCGTCCGAGCGAAATCTCGCGGGTTTCCGGTATCGCTCGGGGCTGGAACCGCTCGGTGTTTAATCAAAAATCAGCCGCCGCACCCGCGTTTTTCGAGCTAATCTCAAAGCTAAAAGCTAAATTCGTGCTCATCTCGTTTAACTCCGAGGGCTTCATCGCGCGCGAGGAATTTAGCCAAAATTTAGCCGGGCTTGGTGAAGTGCAAATTTTGGAGCAAAAATACAACGCCTTTCGCGGTAGCAGAAATCTAGCCAGCCGTCCAACGCACGTGAGCGAGCTGCTTTACGTTTTAAAAAAGGCGTAAATTTAGGCTAAATTTGACCGCGCCCAAACCCGCCTCAAATTTACGCGAATAATCAAAAATTCATCTCAAATTTGATAAAATCAGCACGATTATTTTAAATTTAAGGAAGCCGATGGCAAAAGAAAAAGAAGAGAAAAAGATAGTCCCGCCGACAAACGATTCGGACAAGAAAAAGGCCTTAGACGCGGCTTTAAAGCAGATAGATAAAGCATTCGGCAAGGGTACGCTGATCCGCCTGGGCGACAAGCAAGTCGAGGCCATAGACAGCATCTCGACCGGCTCGCTAGGACTTGACCTGGCCCTTGGCATAGGCGGTATCCCAAAGGGCCGTATTATCGAGATTTACGGACCTGAGAGCTCGGGTAAAACGACTCTGACGCTACACATCATCGCCGAAGCGCAAAAAACGGGAGCCACGTGCGCCTTTATCGACGCCGAGCACGCTCTAGACGTAAAATACGCGGCGAATTTGGGCGTAGATACCGAAAATCTCTACGTCAGCCAGCCTGATTTTGGCGAACAAGCGCTAGAAATCGTAGAAAACCTAGCTAGAAGCGGCGCGGTCGAGCTTATCGTCGTTGATAGCGTCGCGGCTCTAACGCCAAAAAGCGAGATCGAGGGCGATATGGGCGATCAGCACGTAGGCCTGCAAGCTCGTCTAATGAGCCAGGCGCTGCGCAAACTCGCGGGCGTCGTGCACAAGATGAACACGACCGTTATCTTTATCAACCAAATTCGTATGAAGATCGGCGCTATGGGTTACGGTACGCCTGAGACCACTACGGGCGGTAATGCGCTTAAATTTTACGCCTCGGTGCGCCTAGACGTACGTAAGATCGCCACGCTAAAACAAAACGAAGAGCCTATCGGCAACCGCACGAAGGTAAAAGTCGTGAAAAACAAGGTCGCGCCTCCGTTTAAAACGGCGGAATTCGACATAATGTTCGGCGAGGGTATCAGCCGTGACGGCGAGATCATCGACTACGGCGTGAAGCTCGATATCATCGACAAAAGCGGCGCGTGGTTTAGCTATAAAGCCGCCAAAATCGGCCAAGGCCGCGAAAATGCAAAAGCCTATCTCAAAGAACACCCTGAGATATCAGACGAGATCGTAGCGACGATAAAAAGCTCGATCGGCCTAGATAAGCTAATAAGCGGCGCGGGCGGCAAAGATAGCGACGAAGACGGCGAAAGCATAGAAGAAAATACGGAGGAATAAAATAATGGTATTTATAGAAGACGTAACCGCGATAGAAGTACTCGATAGCCGCGGCAACCCGACCGTAAAGGCGACCGTAGCTCTAAGCGACGGCACCGTAGCAAGCGCGATAGTCCCAAGCGGCGCAAGCACGGGTAAACGCGAGGCGCTAGAGCTTCGCGATAAAGACGAGAGATACTGCGGCAAGGGCGTACTAAAGGCTGTTGAAAACGTAAATTCGCAGATCGCAGAGGCCGTGATCGGGCTGGATGCATTTGATCAAAAGGCGCTTGATGAGCAGATGAGAGAGCTTGACGGCACCGATAACTACTCAAATTTAGGCGCAAACGCCGTGCTTGGCGTATCTATGGCGGTAGCGCGCGCGGCGGCAAAGAGCCTTGACGTGCCTTTGTACCGCTACCTAGGCGGCGCGAACGCTACCGTACTGCCGGTGCCGATGTTTAATATCATTAACGGCGGCGCACACGCAAACAACAGCGTGGATTTTCAAGAATTTATGATTATGCCGTTTGGATTTAATAAATTTAGCGATGCGCTGAGAGCGGCAACTGAAATTTACCACACGCTAAAAGGCCTGCTAAACGCAGCCGGTCACAGCACGGCTGTGGGCGACGAGGGCGGATTTGCGCCAAATTTAAACGATAACGAAGAGCCGATCAAACTCATCATGCAAGCTATCGAAAAAGCTGGCTACAAGGCAGGCGAGCAGATCAAACTAGCCCTTGACGTCGCAGCTAGCGAGCTGTACGAAAACGGCAAATATAAGCTAGAGGGCAAGGAATTTAGCAGCGAAGAGCTGATAGAGCGATACGCACAGCTTTGCGAGAAGTATCCGATATTTTCGATCGAAGACGGCCTAAGCGAGGACGACTGGGCAGGCTGGGCGAAGCTAACTAGCAAGCTTGGCTCTAAAGTGCAGCTCGTGGGCGACGATCTATTTGTAACGAACGAGAAAATTTTACGCGAAGGTATAGCCAAAGGCGTAGCTAACGCGATTTTGATCAAACCAAATCAAATCGGCACCGTCAGCCAAACCATGCAGACGATCCGCCTAGCGCAGCGCAAAGGCTACCGCTGCGTGATGAGCCACAGAAGCGGCGAGAGCGAGGATAGCTTTATCGCGGACTTCGCCGTCGCGATGAATACGGGCCAAATCAAAACGGGCGCGACCTCAAGAAGCGAACGCAACGCCAAATACAACCGCCTGCTTGAGATCGAGCGCGAGACGGACGAGTTTTTGGGAAATCAAATTTGAGCGAAGTCCTAGACGAATACGTCGAGAAAAAGCCTTTTGATTTCAGGCTTTTTCTCAGATTTACGCTTATAGCGTTTTGCGTGATATGTTTTGGTATCTACGTGGGCAATATAATCTTTGGCAAGCGCTCGCTAGACGTGATGCTAAGCCTGCAAGAGCAAAAAACGCAGCTAGAACGCAACGTCGAAACGCTAAAAAAACAAAACGCCCAGCTGCAAAAGGCGTATTTCGAGCTAAAAGAGCTCGAGCCGGGCAGCGGCGGCTGATTAGTCGGAAAATTTAAAAAAACGGGGGAGTTATGAAAATCGGTAAAATTTGGCTTTTGGCGCTGGCCTGCGGGCTGGCTTTTGGCAGAGAAAATCCTTTTGCGCCCTCGGGCGATGTAAACGCGAGCATGGCTAGCAGCAACGTCGTGGAAAATTTGCCGCCTTTTGAGAAGCAAAATTTCAAATTTCCCGCCGACGCTAGAAACTTCATCTCCGTCACGCTAAAATACAAAAGCCTAGACGGCAGTGTCAAGGAAAAAACGGTCGATATAAATAAAAGCATCTCGTGGCAGGATGAGTTTTTACTCAGCAAGATCGCAGTGCCCGTTGTCGTAGAAAAGCCCGACGTCTCGGTCACTAAAGAGGAGCCAAAAGCCGCCGCGATAGACGTCGCGCCAAAGCCTACCGAGCGCAATATGACAACGCAAGAGCCGCTAAAAGATGTCGTCATAAAGCCGCTTGAAAAGCCGCAACCGCAAAAGCAAATCGTCTACAAGCAGACGAAATTCGAGATCTATCCGATGCAGATCAAGATCCTCACGACCGACGAGAAGCTCAAAGACTACTCTATCAGCAAAGGCACCAAGGTCGTGATCGACTTCGCCTCGCAAACGGACGTAAACACGAGAAAAGACGAGCTTGACTGCGGTGCGTTTAAAACGGCGCTTTTTGGCTCGCACGGCAAATTTTACCGCGTAGTTTTTGATCTCGACGGCAGCTACAAGCACGAGATCGAAAAGACTCAGGACGGATATCTGCTAAAGCTATCTAGGTAAATTTGTTTTTTGCGCTCCGAGTTTTCGGCGTATAAATTTACACCGATAAATTTCTCGCGGCGAGGGTTAAATTTGAGCCTTCGCCGCTCTTTTTTAAATTCGGCTTTTAAATTTAGTCAAATTTGCCTTAATATAAATTTCCCCGCATTTTCCAAATTTCTCATCCAAATTTCACTCAAATTTAACCGCCCTTTAGCTAAGATTTCGCAAATTTGACTTAAGGGATAAATTTGAACAAACTCGCACTTAGCCTCGCCGCTCTTTGCCTAATCATTTTTGTAAATTTTATTTACGAAAAGCTATCCGGCCCGACTCGGTTCGTAGTTACCGCCGATACTAAAATAATCCCAGGCTCAGAGCTAAGCAAATACGTAACGCAAGAGGAGATAGACGATTTTGCTTTTAGATACTGGGATATAGATAAGCAGATAAAGGACGACGCATTTGCTGAAAATTTCCGCAAACTTTTAAAATCAAAGCAAACGGATCAAATTTTAAAATTTATGCAAGATAATAACATTAGCATAGACTCCCCCGTCATAGACGGCGTTACTCCTTTGATGTACGCTAGCTTTTACGACGACGAAGTCACGGCAAAAAGACTTATAGATATGGGCGCAAACGCTCACGCGCAAGATAACTACAAACTCTCGCCCCTAGCCTACGCCATAGAAAACAACTCTACAAAGACCGCTAAGCTCTTGCTTGATAGCGGGGTTAAATTTGATGAAGTAAAGGCGGTGCAGTACTACATAGATCCTCCGTTTTATAATAACATCGAAAAGCTTATCATAGACGGAGACGACGTAAAGATAATATTTGAAGACAACTATCAAGTCAATAAAGAATCCAAAGACGCAAATAACCCCATGAGGTATATAGTATGGCATAACTATGTCGAAATGGCCGATATAGTCCTTGCTAGCGGGTATAAACCAAAACTTAAAGAAACGCCGTCTTTATTTACCGGCATAAGGGATGACAATTCAACCTTTCTACGCTCTTTATACGTGGCGCTGCAAAACTACCCAAACTACGAACCCATGCTAGAGCTTCTTTTAAAATACGACGTTACAGGGCAACCTACGAAAGAGGAGCTAAAGAAGGCGTATGAGGAGTGCTATAAAGAAAATCAGATAGAGAAAAATTTCTATAAATACTACGAATATAATAAAAAAAGATTAGATGAAATTACAATAAGTCAAGGCGAAACTCCTACAAAAGTAAATCCCGTATTTTTTAACTTTAGGAAAAAACTAAGAATTAATCATTATGAAAAACATTGTCCAGACGAAAATTCTACTTTTACGATTAGAGAATTTATCGACTGGCCAAATGATAATAAAAAAATGAGTTCTATATCAAGTTTTACAAGTAGTTTTGAAAACGATCCAGCCAAGGTAATTTACATAGATAGCAACAGAAGCAAATCAGACTCAAACTCAAATTTACAAAGCAAATAGATAAAAGGAGATAAAATGTCAGGGGAAAAATTTAATAGAGCGGAGCTTGCCTAAAGCGGCGGAGGTTGCTACCGGTGCGGTAGCGGCTTAGGTGCGGCGGTTTGCCGGCAAATTTGGCTTAGCGGCCTAAGTTTTAGCCTTGCTGCGAGGCGCGACTAAATCCGCAAATGCCGCACTGATCTAAAATTTACGATCTGCGCTAGGGTAAATGCTAGGATCGCTTAAGTTCCTGCGCGCGCAAATTTGAACCTCGCCTTTTAACTTTGCTCGGCGCAAATTTAGCTTTATTTTTCTGCACTTTTGCTGGCTTTTTTGGTTTCTAAAAACTCCTCGTAGCGGCGGTCGATGATCTCTTTGATCTCGGCGTAATTTTGCGGCGAGTTTTCTATATAAAAATAGGCGTTGTCGAAGTTTTTATCGCCGAATTTGCGCGCGACGAAATCGTCGTAATCTTGCAAATACCAGCCGTGCGTTTTAGCAAATTTCGTGCGGTCCGTGGTGTAGTAGGCCTTCGCAAAGGCCTTGCCTGCGGTGTTTAGCTCCTCGCTGCTTAGCACGCCGTCCATGGCGCCAAAAAAATACTGACGGTAATCAAAGCTATCGTCCATCCGCGCTATATCGTCCGCAAAGTCCGCCGCGAAGTCCTTGGAATAGAGCTTGCGCTCCATGCACCAGCGGAAGAAAAACGCGATGTGCGTCGCGCCGTTTTCCTGCGGGATATCTGTCGGCGCATTTTTCGCGCCCCAGTGCCATTTTGCCTTGTCGTAGGTCACGTAAGCCATTTTGCTCTCCTTTAAATTAGGCTACATTTTACTAAATCTGACCTAGCTTGGCGATTAAAACGCGACGGCGGGTAAGATAAATTTCGCATCGTCGGACGAAAAAGTAGTATAATGCGGACTTTATTTCAAAGGAGAAAAAATGAGCGAGAAAAATTTACAAATTTTAGGCTGGATAGGCACGTGCCTGTCAGTCATTATGTATATTTCCTATATCCCGCAGATAATGGGCAACCTTGAGGGCAACAAAACGC
>CAUQHH010000101.1:0-7645 GCA_963517705.1 uncultured Campylobacter sp. | reverse complement strand
GGTCATGAAAGAGCTCGTCCAAAAAGAGGACGTCTCTAAAAATCACGTCATGCTCTCTGCCGTCTACTCGATGCAAAACGATAACAAAGCTGCTCTAGGCGAGCTAGAGCGTGCATACGAGCTAGATAGGAGCGTGGAAAATTTGCTACGCATAGTCGATCTTTTATATAACAAAATGAACGACAAAAAAGAGGCGATCAGGCACCTGGAGAGCTCGCGCCGTATCGACGGCTGCGAGGTAGAGACCTGCACGGCGCTAGTAGATATCTATGCGCAGGACGGCCGCTACTCCGATATGATCGATGTTTACGAGAGTCTTTTTGAAGCAACGAAAGAAAAAATCTATCTAGAAAAAGCGCTCGGCGTTTACGTTTTTCAAAAAAACTACGATGCGGCGATCAAATTTTTACAAAAATACTCATATAACGACGATGCTTTGATGGATCTTTACGCCGCGACGGGGGATTTTGCCAAGGCGTATAAAAAGGCGCAGGAAGCCTTTGATAAGAGCTTTAATCTCGAATATCAAGCCAAAATGGCGATATATCAGTACGAAAGAGATACGGATAAACAAACAAAAAAGATAAGTAAAGATAGCCTCAAACAAGTGATCGCCAACTTTGAAAAATCGGCCGTAAAGCTAAATAACGCGCTATATCTAAACTACTACGGCTACCTACTCATAGATCACGATATAGACGCGAAAAAGGGCATAGAGCTAGTAAATAGAGCCCTAGAGCTAGAGCCTGGCTCGGTGTTTTATCTAGACTCGCTGGCTTTGGGATACTATAAGCTAGGCGAGTGCAAAAGGGCTGACGATATAATGCAACAAGTCCTGCACGACGAGGAATTTGTAAATTCGCCCGAGGGCAAAGAGCATATAAACGCTATCAAAGAGTGCTTAAAAAAGGGTAAAAGATGATACTAGATCAAATAATCAAGCAAACCAAAGAAGACTTGGCTTTGCGAAAATCGCAAACGCCTTTTAAAAAACTACAAGAGCTCGCGGCGAAAAATCCGCGCGAGATAAAAGACGCGGTAAAGGCGCTAAAAAGCAGCGCAGACGAGCCGTATCGCATCATCGCCGAGGTTAAAAAAGCAAGCCCTAGCAAGGGGTTGATAAGACCAAATTTTGCGCCCGTAGAGATAGCAAAAGAGTATGAAAAAGGCGGTGCAAACGCTATCTCGGTTCTAACCGAGCCGCATTTTTTTAAAGGAGATTTGGAGTATCTGGCGGCCATAAGACGCGAAAGCTCGCTGCCACTACTTCGCAAGGATTTTATCGTAGACGAGTATCAAATTTTAGAAGCGCTCGTTTACGGAGCCGATTTTATATTGCTTATCGCAAAGGCTCTTGGTGCCGATGAGCTAAAGCGGCTACTTGATTACGCACGCTCTTTGGGGCTTGAGGCCTTGGTCGAGACGCACGACGAAGAGGACGTAGAAAAGTCAAATTTCGCACGCGCAAAGATAGTCGGGGTAAATCACCGAAATTTAAGCACGTTTGAGATGGATATGAGCCTTTGCGAGAAGCTGTTTTCTAAAATAAAAAATGCAAGCGTCATCGTCGCCGAAAGCGGTATCTACGAGCATTCGCAGCTAAAAGAGCTTCACGCTCAAGGAGCCGATGCGTTTTTGATAGGCGAGCATTTTATGAGACAAGAGGATTTGGCAAAAGCCGTAAAAACCGTAAAGGAGGGCTAGGATGGATCACATTTGCGCGCCGTGGAGGAGCGAATATTTCGGTAAAAAGGAGCAGGGCTGCGTCTTTTGTAACGTCGTAAATCACCCCGAAAAAGACGCGCAGACGGGCGTTTTATTTCGTGCAAAGCGGTGTTTTGGGATCATGAATCTCTACCCTTACACGCCAGGGCACTTTATGGTGATACCGTACGTACATACCGATAATATCGAAAGCCTAGACGAGCAGACATGGTCGGAGATGAGCGCCTACGTGCGCGAGGGCGTGAAAATTTTAAAACGCGAACTAAACGCGGCGGGCGTAAATATCGGGATGAATCTAGGCAAAGCAGGGGGTGCGGGTATCGCAGAGCATGTGCACTATCATCTAGTGCCTCGTTGGAGCGGAGATACGAACTTCATCACCTCTATCGCCGAAGTGCGCGTAAACGGCGTACCTTTTACTCCGCTTTACGAGAAGCTAAAAGCCGCGTTTGCTGATGTTCGCCTTAACGAGCGGTAAATTTATTTTTACCAAATTATTTTTTGGTAGAATTATCAAAATTAAAAGATATTAAGGCATGCGATGAGATTTATTTTGCCGATATTTTTATCGTTTTCTTTTGTTTTTGCTAGCTTTAGCTGTGATGACGCTTTGCCTGATAAGCAGCGATTTTTCTCGCAAAATTTAACCTTTTCGGGAGAATTTGAGCCAAACTGCAACGACTCCATCTTGGGGCTAAAAGAGGCTCAAATTTTACTCTCGGCCGCCCAAAAAATCCGCTCCGAAAGCCTTGCTTGCGTCGGAAATTTAGCGACTAAGAATTTAAACGAGTTTAAATTTAAAATCCTAAAAGCCTCCTATGCGCCCGAAGTTTACGCCAAAGAGCTAGAGAGTCCAGACGAATACGAAAAACTCGTATCGCAAAACAGAGCCAGGCTTCGCTACTGGGGACATCAAAGTCTAAGTAATTTTACGGTTTTTAAGGACTTTAACAAAGACTACAACGCCGCGCTTGAGCCGCTCGTAAACTACTACAAATCAAATTTTAAAATAGACGAAGGCAGCGCGATTTATTACGCTTCAAAGGTTGCAAACGAGTTTTTAAAATTTGCCGCCGCGACTCTGCAAAACGGCGATATGGACGAGTTTGCGAGAAAGGTTAGCGATCCGACTTTTACAAAATACGGGATAAATGAGGCGATATATTCTGGCTCCGTGTCGCAAGCCTCGCTGCAAAACGCATTTAATGCCGCGCTTCTTTACGAAAAAAGCGAGGACATCATAAAGGAATTCTTGCGCGCGGGCGTAAATTTAAACTACGGATTTGAGAGTTCGCTATTTTTCGCGCTTAAAAATTTAAATAACGTAAAGCTCCTGGTTTCTAGCGGCGCGGACGTAAACTATGCAAATCTGCTCGGCTTCACTCCGCTTTTTAAGGCCGTGCAGCTAAATGACATAAATTTGGTTAAATTTCTACTAGGAAACGGAGCGCTAGTAAACAAAAGGCTGATAGACATGAGCACCAAGCTTGCCTATAGCTCAAATTTGAGCGTCCAACTGCCGAGCTTCGTAAAGCTATGCGACTTTGACGGGGCATCAAAAAGCGTGCTGATGAGTGCGGCGGGAGCGGCTGATGTGGAGATATTGCAGCTTTTGGTGGATAACGGCGCGGATGTGCAGGCAGTGGATGATAACGGACTAAACGCCCTAGACTACGCGATCATCGGCAAAAAGGAGATCAATGCGCAGTATCTAAGGGCGATGGGGCTTGAGTCAAATTTGATCACCGAATAAGGAGAAAGATATGAAAGGAACGGCTTTTATCACGGGTGCTACGTCGGGTTTTGGTGAAGCGATAGCTAGGATGCTGAGCCGCGAAGGCTACAAGATCGTAGCGCTGGCTCGCCGCAAAGAAAGGCTAGAGGCCTTAGTTAAGCAGCTTGGAAATACGCATATCATCGTCGCCGACATCCGCGATAAAAAGGCGGTTTTTGACGGCGTGGCAAATTTGCCGCAGGAGTTTCGCGATATCGAAGTGCTTGTAAATAACGCGGGCCTAGCGCTGGGGCTTGAGGGCGTGGCGGAGACTAGTATCGAGGACTTTGAGACGATGGTTGATACCAACATCAAAGGCTTTTTGTACTCGACTAAGGCCGTTTTGCCTCTCATGATCGCGCGAAAGAGCGGCTATATCTTTAATCTAGGCTCGACCGCGGGCGCATGGCCGTATCCGGGCAGTCACGTTTACGGTGCTAGCAAGGCGTTTGTGAAGCAGTTTAGTAGAAATCTGCGCAACGACATCCGCGGCACCGGTATACGAGTGACCGAGATAGCTCCTGGTATTTGCAAAACCGAGTTTAGCGAGGTTCGCTTCGGCGGAGATAAGGCCAAAGCCGACGCGGTTTATGAGGGTGTGGAGTACATTACCGCCGAGGATATCGCGCAAATCGTGCTAAACTGCCTAAATATGCCTCACCGCGTCAATATCAACGTCGTTGAAGCGATGGCGACGCAGCAGACTTGGGCGGGACTTTTTATCGAGAAAAAGTAGGTTTTTGGCGTTAAATTTGCGTGATCGGCGGCTGGGTTAAGCTTAAATTCGCTTGCCTTGTCGCCTAAATTTGAGCGGCGGAAGCGAGGCTACATTTGCATTGCCCCAGCCCGCTCAATCTTGAAACGAAAATCTAAATTTAACCTTCTTTCGTGTAAATGACGCACGGCTCGCTAAATGCCAAATTTGACCAACAAATCAAAGCTAAAATTTTTCTCAAAATCTAAACTACGAGCAAATTTAAATTTGCCGCTCGGCGCCATGCTAAGCAAAATTTCCCCAAAAGCTTCATTTTTAACATAAAATTTTAATAAAGAGCTAAAAATTTTGAATTCTAAGCGAATTTAAAACAAAAATTTAAGCCGCATTTAGCTAAATTTATGCCTTAAATACCGACCGATGGCACGCAGGGCGGAAAATTTGATTAAACCGACGAAAAACAAAAAGGAGTTTTTGATGAAAAAGATTTTATTTTTGTCGCTTTTGCCGATCTTGGCGTTAGCCGTAGATCCCGAAGTAGCGAAAAAAAATGCCGAAATTTTCGGCTTTTGGACGCTCATACCGCCCGTGGTGGCGATAGTTTTGGCGTTTATCACCAAAGACGTCGTTTTGTCGCTGTTTATCGGCGTTTTTAGCGGAACGTTTCTCATAAACGTCATCGATTCTAGCATCCCGATGACCTTCGTAAAGGGCTTTACTGACATCGTAAAAAGGGTCGTGGGCTCGCTGGCCGATAGCTGGAACGCGGGCATCGTGCTTCAGGTGCTTTGTATCGGCGGCGTGGTCGCGCTCATCACCAAAATGGGCGGAACCAAAGCCGTGGCGATATGGCTGAGCAAAAAGGCTAAAACAGGCGTTTCGGCTCAAATTTCAACCTGGGTGATGGGACTTTTCGTCTTTTTCGACGACTACGCGAACTCCCTCATCGTGGGCCCGATCATGCGCCCGATAACGGACAAATTTAAAGTCTCTCGCGAAAAGCTAGCCTTTATCATCGACGCAACCGCCGCTCCGATCGCGGGCCTGGCCGTCATTTCGACTTGGGTCGGGCTTGAGATCTCGCTCATTAAACAAGGCTACGAGCTCATCGGCATAACGAACGTAAACGCTTTTAGCATCTTCGTCGAGACGATGCCTTATAGATTTTACAATCTTTTCATGCTCTTTTTCATCGTCTGCACCGCATTTATGGGGCGCGAATTTGCCGGCATGCTAAAAGCCGAGCGCAGAGCTAGAGCGGGCGAATTGCACCCAAGACGCGACGGAGCGATGATAGAGGACGTCGAGGACAAGACGCTAGAGCCTAAAGAAAATATCAAACTACAAAGTTCAAATGCCGTTATTCCGCTTTTGGTGCTTATTTTGGGCGCGTTCGTTAGCTTTTATTTTAGCGGTTTGGGCTCGCTTGAGGGCGAGGCTCTTGAGAGCGCGAAGGCTCATCCGCTTACGTTCCACACTTTCCAGGCTACGTTCGGCGCGGCTGATGCGTCCGTGGCGCTATTTCAGTCGGCTTTGTTAGCTACGATAGTGGCGATATTTATGGCTGTTTATAGAAAAATTTTGACCGTTCGCGAGGCGATAGAGACATGGGGCAAGGGCTGGAAAACCATGATAACTACGATCATCATCCTGCTTCTTGCATGGTCGCTTAGCTCGGTGATCAAGGAGCTTGGCACGTCTCGCTACTTAGTCGATCTGCTTTCGCAGTCTACGCCAAAGATCGTCCTTCCGGCGGCGATTTTTATGCTTGGTTCGTTTATCAGCTTTTCTACCGGCACCAGCTACGGCACGATGGGCATTTTGATGCCGCTTGCGATACCGCTAGCTAGCGCGGTGGGCATGCACAGCGGACTAGAGGGCGACGCCTTGCACGCGTATATGATAGTAAATATCTCAGCCGTTTTAACTGGCGCGATATTTGGCGATCACTGCTCGCCGATCTCGGATACGACGATACTCTCGTCTATGGGTGCTGGGTGTAACCACATCGACCACGTCCAGACGCAGATGCCTTATGCTCTTGCGGTTTGCGCGATCAGTATTTTTGCGGGATATTTCCCTACTGCGCTTGGTCTAAGTATCTGGATAGTGCTTCCTTTGGGGCTTTTGGTGACGGCTTTGGTTGTTAGATTCGTCGGGCAAAGGGTTTAAATTTGCCCGATAAGTTTTGCAAATTTTTAGGAGAGTGCGGTAGTTGCACTCTTGATATGCCTTACGAGGAACAGGTTAAATTTAAAACCGAGTTTATAAGGCGCGAATTTGAGCCGTTTTATAGCGGCGAATTTGAGTTTTCCGCCTCGCAGAGGGCCGCTTACCGCACTAGGGCGGAGTTTGGGATCTGGCACGACGGTGACGAGCTTAGATTTACGATGCACGGCGCCAAAACCAAGCGGATTATGATAGACGAATGCCTAAAAGTAGCCGCTCCTATCGCAAATTTGATGCCGCGTTTGCTTGAAGCGCTTATGCAAAATCAAATTTTAAAAGAGAGGCTGTTTGGTGCCGAGTTTATCTCGTGTGCGAGCGGGATACTGGCGACGCTACTCTATCATAAGCGTCTGGGTGAAGCCGAGCAGAGTGAGATAGAAAGCCTAGCGCTCAAATTTGCCGATCTGAGAGTAACGATAGCCGCGAGAGCAAAGGGGCAAAAGCTACTAAGCGGCGAGCTAAATTTACAGGACAGCCTAAACATCGGCGGTAAAATTTATAAATTTACATTCGGCGACGGGGCTTTCATCCAGCCAAACACCGCCGTAAACGAAAAAATGATCGCATGGGCGAAGAGCTGCATAAAGCGCGGCGCGGATCTGCTTGAGCTTTACTGCGGACACGGCAACTTCACCGTCCCGCTAGCTGAAAAATTTAAACGCGTTTTGGCGACCGAGATATCGAAAAGCTCGATCGCAAATGCACTCAAAAACTGTGAACTAAACGGCGTAGATAACATCAAATTTTTGCGAATGAGCGCCGAGGAGCTAATGAGCGCGTTTGGGCGGGAGCGCGAGTTTAACCGCCTAAGAGAGCTTGATATCTTTAGCTACGACTTCTCGCACGTTTTGGTCGATCCGCCGCGCGCGGGACTTGATGAGAGCGTGATAAATTTCATCAAAAACTACGAAAATATCATCTATATCTCCTGTTCGCCGCAAAGCCTAAAGCGCGATCTAGCGCAGCTTGCCGTAACGCACGAGGCGGTCAAATTTGCCGTCTTTGATCAGTTTGCAAACACCGCTCACATCGAGTGCGGCATGCTTTTAAAGAGTAAAAATGCTTAGCGACTTGAGGCAAATTTTATCCTCCGCTAAAAATATCGCGGTCGTGGGCCTTAGTCCTGATGAGAGCAAGCCTAGCAACGAGGTGGCAAAATTTCTCATCGAGAGCGGTTTTAACGTGTTTCCCGTCTATCCAAA
>CAUQHH010000100.1:0-7734 GCA_963517705.1 uncultured Campylobacter sp. | reverse complement strand
TTAAAAATAACGATCTGATCGTTCATCAATTTTCGCTAAAGCCTAGAGGCGTTTGCGGGTGGTCAACGGTTTTAAAATTTTAGATCTAATGAGTGCTTAAGCAAATAAAAATGACACAGGCAAACCTTTGCAAATATATTATAAGTCAAAAAATATTGAACATTTTACGCGCTACTAAGCGAGCCGAATTTTGGCTAAGCTATGACGGCAACGAGAAGCTTAAATCACTCGCAATAAGGACGATTCAAAGCGATCACAACAAAAGATTACGCCTATATACAACTATCAAGCTAGAGCAAATTTAGTAAAATAACAGAACTATTTAAGATTATCCGTGCGGTAATAGAAATTTATCATTAAAGGATATCTTTGGAAGTAACTATGGTTGTCGTCGCGCTAGCAACGTATTTTAAAACTACGATAGAATTTGCGTAAGTTTAGATTAACGACTATAACGAATTATTCGCTCGCATAATATTTCCATACACTATAAGTCTGATTCTACACAGCCAGTCAAATTTGCGCTACATGATGCCACTATCCATTTGGGGTAAAATCAGGATCTGACTCGAAGACAACGCCATATCGAGGCACCGAGACAAGCTTGTCCGGACAAGACAATCGCGCCCCGAACAAGCTTATAAACAGATTAAAACCGAGGTCAAATTTTGCCGAGCTGTCGGCTAAATTTGACCTTACATAACGCCAAAATCACGCTCCCAGCGCCGCCCTCACCTCGTCGCTCGCCATCTCGATACTCCACGCAGGCTCCCACACGAGGTCTATCTCGCACTCTTTTACTCCGTCGACATTCAGCACCGCCGTCTCCACCCAGCCCAGTATCATCTCATGCAGCGGGCATGAGCGCGTAGATAGCGTCATCGTGACCTTTGCTTTGCCGTTCTCGTCGCAAACCGCGTCGTAAATCAGTCCTAATGACACGATATCAAAGCCAACCTCGGGATCGACGATGTTTGAGAGCGCATCGTATATTTTTTCTTTCATTTTTCTTCCTTTACTCCAAATTTCGTAAATTTAAAAACATTTATCATATTTATCGCGACTAAAACGATACTGACGAGCAGGCAAGCCACGCCGCAGTGCGCGAGCGATTTTATCTCCAGCCAGACGCCAAGCTCATAAAGCACGAGACCAAGAGCATTAAAGCCGATACCGATATATGCTGGCTTTTTAAGTATCATCTGATCTAGCAGCGGCACCTTTGTTTTACCCACAAAGGGCGCTACGTAGTGATACCAGATGAGAAACGGCGCAATCTTGTAAAGATGAGCCGCGATGAAGGCGAATAAAAATCCGTAAATCAGCATAAACACCGCCATATCGTATCTATCCGCCGCAATCAATACGCAAAAAAGTACAAAGGCCGCGAGCGAAAGAGCGATATTAACGTTCCAGTAGTCGTATGCTTTGCGAACGCGTTTTTTTAGGATATGCAGCGCCTCGGCGACAAAGCAAATAATCGCTGCCCCAAACGCAAAGTACGCGTAAATTTCACTAAAAAACAGCAAAACGCCAGCCAAAATATAAAATCCGAAGGCAAATTTGCTAAGCGTAAATTTTAGATCGTGCGCGAGAGCAAACATCGGTAGCAGCACGGTCGCCACGCCGACGATGATAAAAAAGACAAAGCCGAGCACGAAATAAACGTGAAATTTAAGCGCGAACATAAAATCCATCGGCAAAGTACCCGAAAGTATCATCAAAAGGCAAAATCCAAACGAAATGCCCGCGAGCAAAAATATCGCCGAAACAAAAAGCATAAACGCCGCGAAGCTTTTTTTTTCATTATCCATAAAGCTAACGATATAGGTCGTGCCAAAAAACAGCAGCGCGAGAAAAAGCGCCATGCCGCCGCCGTGTATGAAGCCCGTTTTGCCGCTGATCATCCCGTAACTCATCGACGCCACGCCCGCGCAGTAAAGGACTAAATTTGCCACCGCGCCCTTGATCGTCGAAAACGGCTTTTCTAAAATCACCGAGGTGAGTTGATAAAGCGCGCCGATGATGATGCTCATAACAAATCCGACGAAAAACACGTGTAAAAATCCCGCCGTCTCAAGCCCCGCGATCGTCTCAAAATTCGCCGCAAAAAAGGCGGGAATACTCGCGATCAAAAAGCAAATGCCCGCGATAAAATAACCGCCGACTAGCTTAAAAGGCGGCGCAAAGGTGTTTAAAAGCATAGCCTATCTCAGTGACAAAGGCTTGTATCTACGTTTTTGACGTCTGCGCCCTGCTTTAGGCTAAAGGTCATCTTGACCGCCCCGCTCTCTAGATCCTCGCGCTCTACGTCAAACTGCTCCTGGATTTTAGGGATCAGACCGGCTGGGAATTTATGATTTACCATCACGATTTTGGTGTTTTGGTTTGCAAATTTGATCGCCACTAGCGCATTTACCATGGGCTCGGGCGGTACACACGGACGGCTGTCAAATCCGACGAAATCCACTCCGTCTTGGCTATACCTATAAAACGGCACCGTCGCGCCCTCGGCGTTAAACCGCTCGGCGTTTTTGAAAAAATCGCTCATTTTTTATCCTTGTTTTAAATTTGGATAATTATACTCTTATTTTGCGCGTGGGCGTCTTGACCTTGCTTAAGGGATCAAATTTAAGCGGCAAAACCCGAGCTTTGAAGGCGTGAAATTTGAGATGAAATAAAATTTGGCGGCATAAATTTAACCGCCGATTAAAACATAAAGCACCGCCTAGCAGTACTGCTTGTATCCTTTTTTGCAGAGCTGTTTTTTGCCCTCTTCTTTTAGGATTTCGTTTTTGCTCTCGCCTTTATAGGTCGAGTTTTGATCGCTGTCGCCGACCTTTTCGCCGTTTACGTAGATATTGGCCGCATATAACCCCGCCAAAAATACCAAGAAAATCAAAATTTGCTTCATAGACTGCTTTCAATTAAATTTAATCTCCAAAGCGCAAGCAAATCGCAGTCCAAATTTAAAAGCAGGCAAGTCAAATTTGAGCAAAAGCGGAACAAACGGGCCGCTAATCAATAAGCTTAGAACGGCAAAACGGCGCAGTCAAATTTACGCCGCCTCGCCGTCAAAAGATCAAATTTTAGTGTAAAAAGTGGCGCACGCCCGTAAAATACATCGCCATGCCGTGCTCGTTTGCCGCAGCTACGACCTCATCGTCTCGGATGCTGCCGCCAGGCTGTATCACGGCCTTTACGCCAGCTTCGCTTGCGATATCGATGCTATCGCGGAACGGGAAAAACGCCTCGCTAGCAAGCGCGCAACCGCGTAAATCAAGCCCCATATCGCGCGCCTTAGCCACGGCCGCACGCGCGGCATCCACGCGGCTCGTCATACCCATGCCGATGGCGACCACGGCGCTGTTTTTCACGTAGACGACGCAGTTGCTTTTCGTGAGCGCCGCAACTTTCCACGCGATCTCTAAGTCTTTTAGCTCGGCCTCGCTAGCTGCGCGTTCGGTTTGTAGCTTCATATTTTCCAGCTCGCTAGCTTTCACCTCGTCGCTTTGCTGATAGACAAAGCCGCCGTCAACGTGCTTGAAGTCGTATTTGTCGTTTGCGCGCTGTAAAAATTTATTGCCCTGGGTGAAAATTTTGATACGCTTTTTGGCTTCAAATACCGCAAGCGCGTCCTCGTCCACGTTTGCGGCGATGATGACCTCGACGTAGATTTCGTTGATTTTCTCGGCCAAAGCGCGGTCTAGCGTGCCGTTTATCGCGACGACGCCGCCGTATGCGCTCACGGGATCGCATTTTAGAGCTTCGACGTAGCTTTCTAGCAAATTTGATTTTACGGCAAAACCGCAAGCGTTAGCGTGCTTGACGATGGCGACCGCTGGCGCGGTATCAAAGCTGCTCGCTAACGCCAATGCGGCGTTTATATCGGTGATGTTGTTAAAGCTAGCTTCGCCTTTTAGCGCGGTGAAGTTGTTGCTAAAAAAGTAATCAAACTCGTATAGCGCGCCCTTTTGGTGCGGGTTTTCGCCGTAGCGCGCGTCAAACACTTTGCTGCCGGCGATAAATTTCATCTCGCCAAAACCGTCGTTAAAGCGCTCGTTCATGTAGTTTGCGATCATCGAGTCGTAGGCTGCGGTGTGCTCATAGGCTTTTATCATCAAATTTCGCCTAAAAGTAGCCTTCTTACTCTCTTCCGCGCCACTTATGACGCGTAAAACCTCGTCATAATCAAGCGGATTCGTGACGATATAAACGCTAGCGAAGTTTTTAGCCGCCGAGCGCACCATCGCAGGGCCGCCGATGTCGATGTTTTCGATAATCTCGTCAAAATCATCTGTGCGGATAGTGGTTTGTTTAAACGGGTATAAATTTACGCAGACCAGATCAATGCCGCCGATGCCGTGCTGCGCGGCTTGGCTCACGTGGTTTGCGTCGTTTCGCTTGTGCAATATCCCGCCGTGAATCTTTGGGTGCAGGGTTTTTACGCGCCCCTCAAACATCTCGGGCGAGCCTGTATATTCGCTCACTTCGGCCGCCTTTACGCCCTGCTCTTTTAGCAGTTTGTGCGTGCCACCCGTGCTTAATATCTCAAAACCGAGTCGCTCGAGTCCTTTGGCAAACTCTACGATGCCTTCTTTGTCGCTGACGCTGATTAATGCTCTCATTTATATTCCTTTCTTTATCGGCTTGTCTTTTGAGTGCTTTTTCGAGATTTTGCAAAATTTTCGCTCCGCAGGCTATATGCCTAGCGCACGCTCAATTTTGCTTCAAAACTCGAAAAATCATCTCAAAATACCGCGCCGAAATTTGATTAAATTTTAAGAACCCAAAAGCGTAGAATTTTGAGATGGATTTAAATGTTGTGCAGAAAATTTGGGCAAGGCTAGACAGATAGTCTGCCGCAGTCCCAAATTTTAAAACTCATTTAAAGACACTCAAAAGGCTAGCTTTTTTGTTTTATGGTTTCATACGCCTCATTTATCTCTTGCAGTTTTCGGGTACTCTTTTCTATCATCTCCTCGCTCTCGCCGCGCCCCATAAGGATATCTGGATGATACTTTTTCACGAGTTCGCGGTAGCGTTTTTTTACCTCGTCAAACGGCGCGCCCTCTTTTAGCCCGAGTACTGCATACGGGCTTTTCGTGCGCATTTCATACGGATTTCGCCGCGTCTGCCTTTGATCGTAAAATGCCTCAAACCTCGCCAGTATCGCTTCAAAAATGCTCTCGTCAAGCCCGAATCCCGAGGCGATCTGCTCGATGATATTGCGCTCGCTTTTGCTAAATTCGCCGTCTATGTAGGCTAAATTTAACAAAAACGATATCTTCGCAGCCGCAGCGTCTTGGCTAAGACGGAAGCGATCTCGGTACTGCCGCGCGATAAAATAGGCGTTATGCACCGTCTCTTTTTCGCGGTTATAGATCTGCTTTAGCTCCGCTCTCATCGCCGCATCGTTGCCGAGCCTTAGCGTGATGTCATCGAGCGTCTCGCTGATAAGGCGAGCTTCTAGTTCATTTACCCTGCCGTCGCTTTTGGCGACTTTGGCAAGCAAGCTAACTAGAAATTTAGCCTCCTCAAACATCGCTCTTTTTCGAGAGCCGCCTAAATTTGCGGGATTTTGGCTGAAATTTGAGACCAGATAGTAAATCCCGCAAAAGATCAAAAACCAAAAGAGAAAATTCAAAATATCACCATAAATGATAAATCGTATTTTTGAGCTTGCCGCCCACTAGCTCGTTTTTACGCCACGAGCTCTCGTCGTTCATCACGTTCCAGCGACGCTCGTCGGGGCGGTAGAACCAGTCCTTGTCGATCTGATAATAAATCTGCTTGCCGTTTGCCTCGATGATGTTGGCGATGTTGTTGTCGTGATAGCTATTCTCGTCGTAGTCGGTAAATGCGCGCTGTCCCATCTCGGAGTAAAGAAGCGTAAGCTCCTGAAGCATCTCGTTTAGCTCGTTGTCCATCTTTTGCACGTGTAGTCCGATCTCCTCGGCCTCGCGGAAAAGTATCGGATAGTCATGCGCCGGATAGTCGCTATTTAGGCGCTCGGAGATGTTTTGGATCTTTGCCTCGTCGTTCATATGGTAGCGCAAAAGCTCGCAGCAAATCTTTAGCGAGAGCGAGCTAGCGCGGTCTACGGCGCCGAAAACCAGCGGATGGATGTAGTTATATAGCGATTTATACGGGTTTTCGTCGTTATCTTTTTCGTGCATTTTCCATAGTTTTATCACGCGGTTTAGCTCGTCCATCGACACGCTAACGCGCTCGTTGCCGTTATCTATCGGGCTCATCGCGTGTTTTAGCGAGGTATCGACGGCTGTTAGATACGCTAGCGGGCCCATCACGATCTCGTTTGCGCCTAGCGCCATCATAGTCGCAGCCGACGCGCAGTTAGCCGGGATAAGCGCAGTGATGTTTTTGCAGTAGTTTCGCAGGGTACTGATGATACGAAGCGCTGCGATACCGCTGCCGCCGTCGCTTTTGATGAACAAAAACGCGTTTTCTATCTTTTTGCCCTTTAAAATTTCATACATCGCGCTCGCGTCGTTGCCGCAGACGCTGCCCGCGTTTGAGTTGTAGTAGGTGATGAGCGTGCCGCCCAGTTTGGCCTCGACCGCCTTTAGTACCTGCTGAGTCTCGCTAAATAGCACCGGCGGCTTAGCTACGCTTTTTTGATCCATTCCTCTGCCCTCCTTTTGCGGCTGTTCTTCTTCTTTGTTGTTTAAAAAGTCTTTCCAAGACATCTACTTTCCTTTCAAATTCGTGTTAAATTTTACTTTTACTGTCGCTTTCAAGCTCGGCGAGATATCAGATCATCATCGCGAGCTGCTTAAATTTGATCAAATTTGACGCCAAAGCGCGCGGATAAATATCGCCGAGGCAAGCTAAATTTAGCAAGCGTCAAATTTACGCCGCTCAAATTTAGCCAGCCCAGCGGCATCAAATTTTAGTCCTCTTGGCGGATTATTGCGGCAAATTTATTAAAATAAACCTCGCTCACGTCGCTTAGCTTTTCATCGATATCGTTTAGCTTAAATTTATCTCCGCCCACTGCGCCGATTTTTTCAAATTTGACGCCGTGTTTAGCGGCTAGAGATTCAAATTTAGCCTCGTCTTTAACGCCGACGATCGCGCGCGAAAAGCTCTCGTCAAAGATAAAATCGGGCTTTTTAACGTCAAATTTGCACTCCGCGCCAAGCCCGCTTAGGCATGCCATCTTAGCTAGCGTTATTGCCACGCCGCCCACGCCTACGCTGTTTGCAAACTCTAGCGCGCCCGATTTGTTTGCCTCGATGACCAAATCCCATAGCGCGCGCTCTTTTTTGTAGTCTACTGAGCACAGCTCACCGCCCACTACGTCAAATAGCGCCTTAGCGTAAAGCGACGCGGCAAATTCGCCCTTCGTCTCGCCAAGCACGTATATCGCCGTACCGGCGCGCATAAAGACGCTCGGTAGGCTCGCGTTTGCGTCCTCATTCACGCCCACCGTCACGATCGCAGGCGTCGGATAGACGCTCACGCCCTCGGTGTCGTTATATAGGCTCACGTTGCCGCTGACGACGGGCGTATTTAGCTCGCGGCAAGCCTCTTTGATACCCTCGCAGCCCTGCGCAAACTGCCACATGACCTCCGGATTTTGCGGATTGCCATAGTTTAGGCAGTCGGTGATAGCTAGAGGCGTCGCTCCGCTCATCGCGACCTTTCGTCCAGCCGCCGCGACCGCTCTAGCCGCGCCGATTTTGGGACCAACGAAATTCGCCCTTGGGT
>CAUQHH010000099.1:0-7764 GCA_963517705.1 uncultured Campylobacter sp. | reverse complement strand
GGGATTTGTAAATTTGCGGCTTTTAAATTTATGATTTTCATCAATAAAACCTTTCTAAAATGTCGTAATTGGTATTGCGTTTGGCGGGTTTTTCGCCGATGTCTTTGATGAGTCGTATCATCTCGTCTTGATTCATACGGTAGCTAGCGCCCGCGGCCTTGACGACGTTTTCCTCCATCATCGTGCTACCTAGGTCGTTTGCGCCAAACAGTAACGCCAGCTGCCCGATGTAGCTGCCCTGCGTAACCCAGCTACTTTGGATATTTGGTACGTTGTCTAAAAACAGCCTAGAGACCGCAAGCAGGCGCAGATAGCGATTCGAGCTTTGCTTTTTGATCTCGGGACGTTCGGCGGCTAGGCGCGTGTTTAGCCCCTGAAAGCTCCATAAGATAAACGCTCTAAAACCGCCCGTCTCGTCCTGCAAGCTCCTAATATGCTCCCAGTGCTCCACGATCTCGCGCGTGGTTTCGACGGTACCAAACATCATCGTAGCCGTCGTCTTTAGCCCCTCCTCATGCGCCTCGCGGTGGATGCGTAGCCACGTTTCTACGTCGCATTTTTTAGGCGCGATCACGTCGCGGACGCGGTCGCTAAGTATCTCTGCTCCGGCTCCGGGCATCGAGTAGAGTCCCTTTTCTCGCAGCCTACGCAGCGCCTCTCTCGTGCTGATGCGCGAGATCCTCGCGATATAGTCGATCTCGACCGCAGAAAATCCGTGAATCGTGATGCTTGGATATTTTTTCGCGATAAACTCCACGAGATCCTCGTACCACTCGATTTTTAGCTTTGGATGCACGCCGCCTTGAAATAAAATTTGCGTCCCGCCGATAGCGATGAGCTCCTCGATCTTTTGCCCGATCTCGTCAAATCCGAGCACATAGGCGTCCTCGTCCTTGTGATCGCGGTAAAACGCGCAAAATTTACAGTCCACCCAGCACGCGTTCGTGTAGTTGATATTTCTATCCACGATAAAGGTCGTGACGCCATCTGGATGCAGTTCGCGTTTACGCGCTAGAGCCATCGCTCCAAGCTCGTTTAGATCGGCGTTTTCTATCAAATTTACCGCCTCGTCTACGCTTAGTCTAGTCAAATTTTTCCTTTAATTTTTTACGCGAGTTTAGCGAAAAACGCTTTTATCTTTGATAAATTCACGTTTTTTAACGTCTTGCGTATATCGTTTTGCGCCTCTACGCAAAGGAAAAGAAATGATTTTAAAATCCGAAAAAAACGCGGCCAAGCTAAGAAATTTAGCCCTTTTGGCGCTAGACGGGGCATCAAATTTGCCGCGACTTTTAAATTTAAATAGTTTCTGCCGCCAGCTCAAATTTATCCCGATTTATAAAGCTTAAATTTGATAAAATCCCGAGACATTTTATCAAAGGAGAAAAGATGAAAAATTTAGTTTTGGCTACGATTTTGGCGCTATTTTTTGCAGGTTGCGCGGCGAACAAACCAGCTCCCGCCCAGCAAAACGCGCAGGAGTATCGCCACGCTACGCAGATGATAAAAGACGCTAGCTGCCCGCATCACGGCATGGCAAACGCTAGCTGCGCCCAGTCTCTCGCATCGACGAAAGAGTACCCTCACCACGAAAATCACGGAGCGGACAAAGGTCTTGGCTGTAGCGGCGAGAGCGCCAAATCAAAGCCATGCCCAAAATGCGACGCAAAAGCGCAAGGCTGCGCGCAACATAAAGAGTACTCTCATCACGACAAAAGCCGTGCAAGCGACGAAGCGCACGCCTGTCCTCATCACAAACACTAAAATTTAAATGCGGTCAAGGTCAAATTTGACCGCATTTCCTCATCAAATTTACGCCCGCCGGCAACATCAAAATTAAGCTTAAATTTCGCCGCAAAGTAGTTAAAAATCGCTTTTAGTCTCGTCGTCTAAAATTTTAAAACCTAAACTCGCCGCTCATCCCCTTTACGAGCCGCGCCGCTTCGTCCACATCCATACCGATCGCGCTAACAAAAAGCGGCCTCTTGCTACGGCCTCTGCAAATTTCTCTTACGAGCTTACAGCTGCCTTTAAAAGGCGATTTGGCTACGCCCACGATCTGCACTCTGCGCTCCAAGCGCTCGTATAAATGCCCGCCCAGACCGTATCTGCCATCGTCGTCAAGACAAACGAAACCGTCGATCACGATGAGCGAGATATCCCACACATCCAAATCCTGCAAAAGCGAGACGATGCACGGAAGCTCCCTTTTATAAAAGCTTCCGCTCTCATAGGGCGCTACGCCGTCTACTATTTTTGAGATGATTTTGAGCGGCTTTTCGTCGCTAAAGTTTTCAAACAAAACCCCTACGACTTTAGCCTTATTTCCCGCATAGTACGCATCTACGGCAAGTTTCACCGCTATCCTTTTTGGCTTAAATTTGAGCGGCGCAAAAAGGCAAACAAAGCATCAAAAAGCCGCCCTAAACGCCAAATTTAATCTCACTCCAATACGACTTTATTTCCCTTCGTGCCGCGCACGCGTACCTTTGAGCCCTCGGCTAAGTTTCCGTCGTAGCGCCATAAAGTACCTTTAAAATAAACCATACCCTCTCTGACCTCGCCCTCGCCGCTCTCGTTTAAAAAGTCGTCCTTAACTTCGCTTTCGTGCTGGTTAAATTTGGCCTTTAGCGGCTTTCTGAGCGCAAAAAGCAGAGCTAGCGAGATGATAGCAATGAGTAAAATTTGATACTCCCAAGCGATATCGACGAAAAATCCCAAAACTCCGACCGCTAAAAATCCAAGCCCGAAAAATAGCACGAAAAAGCTACCGAGCATAAACTCGAGCATGATTAGGCCTACGCCCGCAGCCAGCATTAAGTACGCGGGTATCATTTCGCCGCCCTAGCGCCTAAAAAGTCCTTTAAAACGCTTAGTGAGCCGATGAGCTCGGTCGCTTCGTAAGGGACTAAAATTTTATCTTTCGAGCCGTTTTTGGCTAGCTCGTTAAAGGCTCCGACGCGGTCGCGCGCGAGCAGGAACTCGGCTGCTTTTGCGTTTTGCGCCATGCTTTCGTTTATCATATCCATCGCCTCTTTTTGAGCCGTCGCTAGCGCGATTTGCTCGTATTTTTTCGCATCGGCCATACGCTCGATAGCTTCGGCTTGCAATACTTTTTCTTGCTTTAGCGCCTCGGCGTTGCGGATGAGCGCCTCTTTTTCAGCCTGCGCTTTTAGCTCGATCGCGCGTTTTTCACGCTCGGCTTTCATTTGCAGATTCATCGCCTCTTCGATGCCGTGCGGGACGGAGATCTCCGAGATCTCGACGCGCATGATCTTTACGCCCCAGTTATCGGCGGCGTCTCCGAGCGCTCTTTGTAGCGCGGAGTTCAGGCGGTCGCGCGAGCTAAGCGTATCATCAAGGTTCATCGCGCCGATCTCGCCTCTTAGCGTCGTCATGGCCAAATTTGCGATCGCGCGTTTGTAGCTATCGACGTTATACAGAGCCATTTTGCCGTCCACGACCTTTAAAAACACGATGCCGTCGACGCTAATATTTACGTTATCTTTGGTGATGACTTGCTGTTTAGTGATATCTACTAGCTGCTCTCTTACAGTGATCACGGCGCGGATCTGATCTACAAACGGGATGATGATATGAAATCCGCCGTCAAGAACCTTGTGAAATTTACCCAAACGCTCGACGATGTAGATATCAGACTGCGAGATGATCTTGATACCGGCCTTTAAAAACAAGACCGCAAAGGCCAGCACGACCACGGCAAATACGATAAACGGGATGCTCTCTTCCATGACTACTCCTTAAAATATTTTTCATCATTTTAGCCGCTTTTTGCTAAAAAATCGCCATTTTAGCGGAAAATTTTTAGTATAATTAGCCAAAATTTTAAGGATAAATCATGAAAAATATTTTATTTTTAGCCGCGGCTGCGATGATATTTGCTGGCTGTGCGGCAAGCGGCGGCGCAAGCGCAGTAAATAACAAAAAATGCGGCAGTACGGAGGTTTTTGAAACGTGCGGCGCCGAGGTAGATAAGGAAAATTTGATCGGCGTCTACGAGGCCAAGGTGCTTTGCGACGGATGTAGCGAAAACTCAAAAAGCACGCTAACACTAAACGCCGACAAAACGTTTAAAATCGATACCGTATATCAAAAAAAGATCGCGCAAAGAGAGCTACAAAATGGCAAATACGAGATAGAGGGCAGCACCCTAAGCGTGACGAATCAATACCGCGAAAAGCTAAATTTCGAGATCAACGGCGATACGCTACGCCAGATAAGCAACCAAAACAGCTTTATCAAAGAAAATTTCGCCCAAGAGCGCATCTACAAAAAAGTAGAAGCAAACTAAGCGGCAAATTTAGCGCTCAAATTTAACCCAAAGCCCAAAATGAGTAAATTTATAACCCTACTAAAAACCCAGCCCGTTTTCGCGCGCCTCTCGCTCATACAGCTGATTTGTTATTTTGGCGTTTGGTTCTCGCACACGGGCATTTTTACGCTACTTATCGAGCTTGACGCGCCCGTTTGGGCGATCACGGCGGCGGCTGCGCTAGCTTTCGTGCCGGGCGTGCTACTATCGCCTTTTAGCGGTATAGTGGCGGATAAATTTAGCCCAAAACCAATGCTCATAGCGCTCACGGTCGTAGAGATGGTGACGGTTTTTATGCTCGTTTTTATCGACAAACTCTCCTTGATGTGGCTGCTATTTGTGATAATATTTATCAGAGTCGGAGCCGGCGGAACGTATTTTCAGGTCGAGATGAGCTTGTTTCCCAAAATTTTAAACAAAGACGAGCTAAAAACCGCAAACGAGATCCACTCGCTTATCTGGGCGTTTTCATACACCGCGGGCATGGGGCTAGCGGGCATTTATATCCATTTTTTCGGGATCAAAAGCGCCTTTTTGCTTGACTGCGCTCTTTACGGAGCGGCGCTTATCGTCCTGCTTAAAACAGATATCGCCGTGCGAGCTAAAAAAGGCGGCGAAAGAGTCCGCGAGATGCTAAAAAACGGCCTAAAATACGTAAAACAAAATCCCCTCATCGCGCATCTCATCATGTTGCACGCTGTTGTGGGCGTGACCAGCTACGACGCGCTCGTGGCGCTGCTAGCCGACTATCCGTACGCGGGTCTGCTCTCGGCATCGCTCATCATCGGCTACATAAACGCCTGCCGCGCCGTCGCCCTTATAGTCGGTCCGCTCGTGCTTAGCAAATTCGTCTCAAACGCCAACCTAGCCTATATCTACGTCGGCCACGGGCTTGGCGTCATCGCGTGGAGCGCGCTTCAGTTTAACTTCTATATCGGATTTATCGGGATTTTTTGCGCGGGATTTTTCACCTCGACGCTTTGGAGCTACACCTACACGCTCATCCAGCAAAAGTGCGATCCCGCATTTTACGGCCGTATCATAGCCTATAACGACATGGTTTATCTAGGCGTCGCGGCGGTGATTTCTAGCAGTATAGGGCTGCTTTTTGAGCTTGGGCTTAGCCTCTCGCTGATCACCGCGCTAATAGGCTGTATGTTTTTTGCAGGGGCTATTTACTGGCTTTTCGTGCGCAAAATTTACAGAGACGAGCTAGCATAAATTTACTCTGCGGCGCGGGTTTGGCAAGGCAAATTTAAGCGAGCAAATTTACCGTCCGCGTCAAAAACGTAGCCGTCCGCTTACGTCAAATTTAAGCAAATTTGAGCCAAATTTGACCTCAAATTTACCTCGCCTAAGCCTTAGCGTAATAAGTCGTTCCGTTTAAAATATGCTTTTTATAAAGCGTCGTAAACGGCACTAGATCGGCGTGTCCTACGTAGAGTCTGCCGTGATCGCTCAAAATTTTATGAAAGCGCTCAACTGTTTTTAGCTTAAATTCCTCGTTAAAATAAATCATCATATTTCGCGAGAAAATGATGTCGAATTTGCCGAGCTTAAAGATCGCGTCGTCAAAGATATTTGCCACGCTAAACTCGCATCTAGGCAGCATCTCGCGCTTGATTTCGTACTTGCCGTCGCGTTTTGTAAAGTAGATATTTTTTTGATTGTCGTTTAGTCGGTGCAAGGAGCGCTCGTTATAAACGCCCTTTTTACAGCTATCGATAGCCTCGGAGTTTATGTCGATACCCACGATGCTAACGCGGTTTACGTCGAGCAAATTTGAGTGCGCGAGCATACCTAGCGAGTATGCCTCATCGCCCGTCGAGCACGGCGCGCACAGTATCCGCACGCTATCAAGCTCCTCTCTGGCGTAGTAGATCGCGGCTTGTAGCTGCGGCAACTCTCTGTAAAAATAAGTCTCGTTCGTGGTGATCAAATTTACGATCTCTTGCCTCATAAAGCGGTCTACGACGACTTTTGAGCTTAACGCTTCAAAGTTTGAAATTCGGTTTGCTTGACAGAAATTTATTAGGCGCTGTTTTATCATGTCCTTTTTGGACTCCAGATCCACGCCGCACATATTTTTGATGACTTCGACGAATTTATTCAGCCCCGCCGCATCGCTAGGAGCGGGCGTCAAATTTGCATTTTCAAGCATGTAAAAACCTTTCCAGTTCCGCTCTTATACCGCCGATGGGTAGCGACCTTAAATTTGCGTTGATTTCTTTCGCGCGCTTTGGCATGCCGTAGACGATCGCGCTCTCCTCGTTTTCGGCGATGCATTTAGCGCCCGCTTTATATAGCTCGTTTAGCCCGCGCGCGCCGTCATCGCCGATGCCAGTTAGCAAGATCGCCATGACGTCGGCAAATTTACAAGCCTGCACGCCGGAATGAAAAAGCACGTCTACGTTGGGGTTATACGTGGTCTCCTTTGCCGGCGAGCACATGCCGGCCGTTAGGGGGCTAGCAGAGATTATCTCGGAGTTTTTTTCGCAGATATATATCGCGCTTTTTAGCTGCGTGGGCGCGCCTAGCATCACGACCTGCGCCGCGCACTCCTTGTCAAACTGCGAGATAAAACTAGGGATGAAAGCCAGGCTCATATGCTGCGCGATAACGACGCTAGCTCCGTTTAGCTCAAGCCCTTTAAAAAGCCTTTTTAAATGTCCCGGACCGCCCGTCGAGGCGCCGACTAAGACCAGTTTTTGTTTCAAATTTATTCCGTTTTTCAAGTTAAATTTACGGCTATTTTATCTTTATTTATATTAAATTTAGCTATGAGTGTAAAATCTAAAAAACGCAAAATATGGTAAAATACTCAAAAATAAATTTAAGGAAAAATATGCTAGTCATTCAAAATGCGGATAAATATATTATAGAAATTTTACGCTCCATAAATACAGCTATGAACAATAAATACAACATAGACGTAATAGAAAACCAAAGTTCGCTTAGTGTCCAAGACGCAACCCATCTTTTAGAAACTATCAAGCTAAAAAACCAAGGCAAGCTTAAATTTTACGATCTTAAAGAATCCATGAAACAATCCAACAAAACGCTGAAAAAACTTGGCGCCGATATATGAACATCAAATTTTCAGAGAGATTCCATCAAAATTTAGATGAAATTTTAGCGTTTATCGCAAAAGACAGCATAGAAAAAGCGGTTAAATTTAGAGACGAGCTTTATGAAAAAATTAGCGGCGCGGCGTTTATGCCGCGGCGTTTTCGTAAAAACGGCTTGACAGCAAACGACAACATAAGAGATCTAATTTTCAAAGGCTATGTTATCGTATTTGAAATTTCAGATGAAAATATAGAAATTTTAGGCATTTATAAAAATAATCTCTGGCAAAAACCGTAAAACCGCCCTATTTTTTATTCGTCATTTGATACAAAAAGCTAAAGATTTCCGCGACTGCCTTATAG
>CAUQHH010000098.1:0-7811 GCA_963517705.1 uncultured Campylobacter sp. | reverse complement strand
ACGATATACAGCTAAAATCGGCGATTGACGCGATCAAAATTTTACAGCTAAAATAAGGAGTGCAAAAATGCAAAAAAAAGAGCTGATCTACGAAGGCAAGGGAAAAAAGATGTTCGCAACGGACGATGCGGACTTGCTAATAGCGGAATTTAAAGACGATCTAACCGCCTTTGATGCGCAAAAAAGAGGTAACGAAGCTGGCAAAGGCGCGCTGAATAATAAAATTTCGACGCAGCTTTTTCATCTTTTAAAAGAAAAAGGCATCCCGACTCACCTGGTCGAAACCCTAAGCGACACCGAGCAGCTCGTGAAAAAATGCGAAATAATCCCTCTTGAAGTGGTCGTGAGAAATATCGCCACCGGCTCGCTAACAAAACGCCTGGCGATAAAAGAAGGTACGGTTTTGCCGTTTCCTTTAGTGGAGTTTTACTACAAAAACGACGACCTACACGATCCGATCGTAAACGACGAGCACTGCCTGATCATGGGCTTAGTCAAGAGTGAAAACGACCTTGATAGGCTAAAACACATGGGACGTGAGATAAACGCTATCTTGTTTAAATTTTTCGCAGATAGAAATTTGAAACTGGTTGATTTTAAAGTGGAATTTGGCGTCGATAAAGACGGAAATATCGTGCTAGCAGACGAGATTAGCCCGGATAGCTGCCGCTTTTGGGACGCGACTACGAACGAAAAGCTTGACAAAGATAGATTCCGTCAGGATCTTGGCAACGTAAAAGTCGCCTACGAAGAAGTTTTAAAAAGAATTTTATCTAAGGTTTAAAATGAAAGCTATCATCAACGTATCCCTAAAAAACGGCGTTTTAGACCCGCAAGGAAAGGCCGTCGAGCACGCGCTTGGCTCGCTTGGATTTAACAATGTAAGCGGTGTGCGAATAGGCAAACAAATCGTGCTTGATATAAACGCCGCAAGCACAGACGAAGCGCGCAAGGAGCTCACTAAAATGTGCGAAGAACTGCTCGCAAACACCGTCATAGAGGACTACGAGATAAATTTGAACGATAAATGCGAGAGCGCAAAATGAAAGTCGCCATCGTTTTGTTTCCAGGCACGAACTGCGAGCAAGATACAAAGTACGCCTTTGAGCTTTTGGGTTGCCAGACACAGATAATCTGGCACAAAGAAAGCGAGATAAACGCTGATCTAATCGTGCTTCCGGGCGGATTTAGCTACGGCGATTACCTGCGCACGGCAGCTATCGCTAAATTTAGCCCGGCGATGAGCGCGGTCGTAAAACACGCCCAAAAAGGCGGATACGTGCTTGGCATTTGCAACGGCTTTCAGATGCTATGTGAGCTAAAACTGCTTGCAGGAGCGATGAGACGAAACGAAAATTTAAGCTTCATCTCAAAATATCATCACCTAAAAGTGATCTCAAACGCAAATAAATTTCTCTCAAATTTGAGCGTCGGCGAGGTCGTAAGCATCCCGATCGCTCACGGCGAGGGTAACTTTTACGCCGACGAAGCGACGCTAAAAAGCCTCTACGACAACGATCAGGTGCTGCTAAAATACTGCGACGCAAACGGCGCAGAACTAAATCCAAACGGCTCGGTCGATGCGATAGCAGGAATTTGCGATAAGAGCAAAAAGATATTCGGCCTCATGCCTCACCCAGAGCGCGCCTGCGAGAAGTTTTTGGGCACGGATGATGGACTAAAGATGCTAAAAGGGCTAGTTTGCTAAAGCCCTTTTTAGCCTTTTTTACTATATTTGTTTTAGCTTGCGGGGCAACCGAGCCTAGCGTGTTTGACATGATGGGCGACGAGCAAAGTCAAAAAGTGATCAAGCCCGCTCCGCAAACGCCGGCACAAAAGCCAAATTTACAAAACAGAGCGCCAAGTGCTGATAATAGAACTCCGAGTCAGACGCAAAGTACGGCTACGCAAAATAGAACTCCCGTAGCTCAAAGCCAAGCCCCAAGCAACCAAGGCGGTACGCATCTACGTCAACCTATCCCGCAAAATATCGCACCTACCAACGAGCCAGAGTTAAATTTAAAGGATAGTCAGCTCTACGAGCGCGTGCAGCCAAACGACATCATAATCAAGGCTTTAAACGCGCCGAAGCAAGTCTACGTCGGACAAATTTTTAGCTTTACGCTCTCGGTCGATATCCAGGATAACATTGCCGTTGATCTGCAAACTATCTTGCCAGAAACCGAAAACCTAAAATGGCTAAGCTCAAATTTACGCTGGGATAACGACGGAAAGGGTGTTTATAAGGCTCAAATTTACGCCGAGGCCTCAGCCCAAGCCGTGCAAAATCCAAAAATCACGGTAAATTTAAAGCGCAACGGCGAGTTTTTCCAGACGGCAAATTTGACGCTTTCGCTACCTAAAATCGTAGCGCTAAAAAGCGGCGAGAAATACAATCACGTCGTCGCTCAAAATCTCGAAGTAAAAAAATACAAAACCAATAAATTCGACGATAAAAATCTCATCATGATCGTCGAAGTAAACGCGCAAAAAGGCAACATCGCGGACTTTTTCATCGAGGATAAGGACATCATCAAACAAGGAGTTGACTCCACGAGCGGCGAATTTGACGCGCAAAGCGGATATTATTTCGCGATATTTTCGCCCGAAAAAACCTCGATAGATTTTAACTATTTTAGCCTTGCTAAAAAAGATTTCGTGAGCTTCTCGCTCCCGGTAGTCGTGGAGGATGACGAGATCAGCACGCAAATCGGCCTAAATCCAAAGCAAAGCAAATTTGAAATTTACAAAAATATCGGAGTTTACGCGCTTTTCGGTATATTTTTGATCACGTTTTTGTTTAAGCGCGACGCGATATTCCTCGTCGTCGTGGTCGGCCTTGGAGCCTATATCCTTTATAGCTATAATCCGTTTGGCGGCGCGACGCTAAGGCAAAACATAAACGTAAAAATTTTGCCTACGCAAAACTCGAGCGTATTTTACACCTCAAAAGCGGAGGAAAAGATCGAGATCCTCGGCGAGCGCGGAGACTACGTCAAAATTTTACTAGACGACGGCAAGATAGGCTGGGTGAAAAAAGATGATATTTTCTAGGATAAAGGCCGCGTATTTCGCGGTCGAGTTTCTCATTAGCATACTTTTAGTCGTGTTTTTCATGTGGCTTTTTAAAAAGCATATTCACGGCGTGAGGAAAATTTGGGGTAGGAGCCAGCGGCTTTTTGGCTTTTATTCGCTCGAAGTCGTCGGCAACTTTGACGAGCGGGCGAATATGATCATCATGAACCACCAAAGCATGCTAGATATCGTCGTTTTAGAGGAAGTCTATCCTAAAAATCTCTGCTGGATCGCCAAAAAAGAGATAGCCGATCTACCAGTGATCGGCCAGATCATCCACGTGCCGCAGATGATCTCGGTCGAGCGCGAGAACAAACGCTCGCTCATCAAGCTCGTAAAAGACGCACAAGACCGCATCGAAAAGGGGCGCGTACTGGCGATTTTCCCAGAGGGAACGCGCTCGCACTCAAGGGAGCTTTTGCCGTTTAAAGGCGGTGCTAAAATCATCGCCGACAAGCTAAATCTAAAAATACAGCCTATCGTGATTGCGGGTTCAGACATCTTGGATGTGAAAAATTTTAGCTTTAAAAACGGCAAAATCAAAATCATCTGCCTGGATCTCATCGACACCGCCGACCCTGAGTGGCTAGAAAACGCAAGAGCTAAAATGCAAGAAACGCTCGACAACGAGAGGCAAAAAGCGGCGATTTAAAGCGTTGCTTTATCATAAATTTTGCCGCGCACGTAAATTTGACGAACTTTTCAGCTAAAATTTGAGCCAAATTTGACCGCCCCTGTAAAAGCCGTAAATTTAGGAGGATTTATGAAAAAGTACGCCGTTATATTTATGGTTTTAGCTCAAATTTTATTCGCTTCAAATTTACCAGAGCCTGACCTTGATATCTTTTTCGATGAAAATGCTACGAACAAGCAAATAGATGCGGGACTGGATCAAATTTTAGATTTTTTATCGCAAAACCCGCACCGCGTAAACGACGAATACGGCGAATTTAACGACCGCCTTTTTTCACCCTTTATCTACAACGTAAAAATCATAAAAACGGGCAAATTCGACTTTGAACGCATAGAAAAAGTACTCAAATTTAAGCCGGGCCTTAACTACAAATTTATGATTTTCACCCCTCTTGACGCGGTTATCGCGCTTGGCATAGATCCTAACGGCAAATATAAATTCGATCAAAAAGAAGCGATACGCCTCATCGACCTACTAATAGCAAACGGCGCAGATATCGGCTCGCACGAACTTTTGCGCACGGCTTGCAATGCCGAAGCGTTTGAGATTTTTAGCCACCTTCTTAGCAAAGGCGCGCGCAGCGACAAGGAAACGATGCTTTGCGTGGCTGGTGGGATAGCTATCTTTATGGGTCAAAACGGTACTTCGCCGATCGCAAACGCTCCTCTTGATCCCAAAATAAGGCAGTTTACGAAAACCGCAAAATTTACAAAGTTTTACAGCGATAAAATGCGCTACCTCGAGGAGCTGCTAAAATTTAAACCGCTTAGCGAATTTGAGGCCAAGGATCTGGAAATTTTTACGAAACTAGCCGCAATCCTAGACAGCAAAGATATGGTTAAATTTCTGCTAAAAAACGGCATTTGCAAGCAAGAAAATTTACAAACCTCGTGCGAAAATCTCAAAAAGTACGCAACTTACTACGACGCAAAAGAGAGCCTAAGGCTGATAAACGAAGTTGAATAGCATAGCGCGGCGAGCGAGTGGCATGAAGCTAAATTTAACGGTAAATTTAAACAAGACGGCCTGAGTTGAATTTGCCCTTTCAAATTTAGCCCGCTAGACTTAGGCTCAAATTTTACCGCGGCGTATCTAAATTTAAGGATGGATGATGAAAATTTCTTTACGATTTTTGCCGCTCTTTTGATTATGCCGCTTTTTGCGCTGGAGCAAGATGAAGCGATTAAGGGTTGCCGGCAATCAAAATCCGTGCCTGATTTTAGAATTTTCTATGACAAAAATGCTACGAGTGAGCAAATAGACGCGGAGCTGGATCAAATTTTAGACTTTTGGCGGCAAATCCCGCACCACGTAAACGATTAAGCGGACGAGTATTGCGACCGTTTTTTACGCCTTTTGTATTTAACGCTAAAATGTATAACACAGGCGAAATCGACTTTGAGCGGATAGAAAAAGCGCTCAAATTTGAGAAACAAATTTTAGATTAGTTGATAGCAATCGTATCAAGTTTAAAGATATTCTTAGCACCTTGTGCTATAATCTGCTAAAAATTTTAAAAACAAAGGACGAAAAATGAGCGAAAAATTTGAATTTCAGACCGAGGTAAACGAGCTATTAAATTTGATGATACACTCGCTTTACTCGAACAAAGAGATATTTTTGCGCGAGCTCATCTCAAACGCAAGCGACGCGCTGGATAAGCTAAACTACCTATGCCTCACGGATGACGCGTACAAAAGTCTAAGCTACTCTCCGCGAATCGATATCAAAATAGACAAGGACAAAAAGACGCTAACTATCAGCGATAACGGCATCGGCATGGACAAAAATGAGCTGATAAACAACCTCGGCACCATCGCCAGAAGCGGTACGAAGGGCTTTTTGGACAAGCTAAGCGGCCAAGCTAAAAAAGATAGCGCACTCATAGGACAGTTTGGCGTCGGGTTTTATTCGGCATTTATGGTTGCGGACAAGATCGAAGTCGTGAGCAAAAAGGCGCTTGGCGAAGAGGCCTTTATGTGGAGCTCGGATGCCAAAACATACGAGATCTCGCCTGCACAAAAAGATAGCCACGGTACCTCGATCACGCTTTATCTAAAAGATGACGAGTTTGCCGAGTCTTACCGCATAGAAAATATCGTCAAAAAATACTCCAACCACATCCCGTATCCGATATTTGCGGATAAAGAAGAGTACGTGGCACCTAAAGAGGGCGAAAAAGAGGGCTCGTACGAGACCAAAAACGTGCAGATAAATAAGGCTTCCGCACTTTGGAAAATGAGCAAAAGCGCGCTAAAAGAGGCCGACTACAACGACTTTTATAAGCAAATTTCACACGATAGCGAGGATCCGCTGCTATGCGTACATACAAAAGCCGAGGGCAAGATCGAGTACACTACCCTATTTTTCGTGCCGGCTAGCGAGCCGTTTGATCTATTTCGCGTGGATTATCAAAGCGGCGTAAAACTCTACGTCAAAAGCGTGTTTATCAGCGACGACGCCAAAGAGATGCTGCCGCCTTATCTTAGATTTGTCCGCGGTATCATCGACGTTGAGGACCTACCGCTAAACGTCAGCCGCGAAATTTTGCAAGAAAACAGCATAATGCGCAGCGTAAAGGAGCAAAGCATCAAGAAAATCCTAGGCGAGCTAGCCAAGCTAAAAGAAAAAGATAGAGAAAAATACATCAAATTTTATAAAATATTCGGCAAGGTTATCAAAGAGGGGCTTTACGGATTTAGTAGCGAAAAGGAGCAAATTTTAGACCTTTGCCTCTTTAAATCAAGCAAGCGCGAGGGACTAGTCAGCCTAACAGAGAACAAAGAGGCGATGAAAGAGGGACAAAAATCGATCTACTACATCAGTGGAAACAACGAAACTATGTTAAGAAATTCGCCGCTTTTAGAGAGCTTTAAGGCCGAGGGCACCGAGGTGCTGATCATGGACGAGGAGATAGACTCTATCGTCATGCCTATGGTCCAAGACTACGACAAAACACCGATAAGAGCGGTAAATCATACCGATATCGACGCCGAAATCAAACCGGAAAAAAGCGAAGCCGACGAGGGTAAATTTGCCATGCTGCTAGCCAAGATGAAAGAGATACTAAAAGACGAGGTCAAGGACGTAAAGCTAAGCTCACGCCTAAGCCAAAGCCCCGCCGTCATCGTCTATGACAAAAACGATCCTGACTACGCTACGCAGATGATGCTAAAGCAGATGGGGCACAATGCGGGTAAAATCTTGCCGATACTGGAGATAAATCCAAAGCACGAGCTCTTTGAAAAGCTATCTCAAAACGAGGCGATGATCTACGATGCGGCCGAGCTACTTTTAGATATGGCTAAGCTAAACGAAGGCGTCGCGATCGACGATCCGTCGGCGTTTAGCAAAAAGCTAACTAAAATTTTGCTAAAAGCGATCTAAATTTAAGCCTTTTTTGGCTTAAATTTTGTTTCGGTTCGGCGGCGGAGTTAAATTTGTCGCCGAGTTTTTTTAAAATCTCACTCAAATCTACATAGCAAAATCCGCTCGCCCTTGCCCTTAAATTTACGGCGTCAAATTTTGATTTAATAGGCGTTTGCTATCTGGATTGAAAAAATGAGTAAGCTACATTTGCGTAATATTTGGTTATAATTACCGAAAAATTTAAGGTATGAAGTGAACGAAAGTAAAGAATATTTCGTAAAAGAAGAAGATTTTATCGTATCAAAAACTGATCTGAAGGGCAAGATAACCTACTGTAATCAGCCTTTTTTAAAGATCGTCGGCGCAACGCAAGAGCAGCTTTTGCACAAGCCGCACAACATCATCAGGCATCCTGATATGCCGCGCATCGTGTTTAAGCTGCTGTGGGAGCGCATAAAGGCGAAGCAGGAGATATTTGCATTCGTTAAAAACAAGAGCTTTGACGGCGGATTTTACTGGGTGTTTGCTAACATCACTGCTTCGCTAGACGCTAACGGCGAGATCATCGGCTACTACTCCGTTCGCCGCAAGCCAAACCCAGATGGCGTCAAATTTATTGAGGGCGTATATAAGCAGCTGCTTGAGACCGAAAAAAGCGGCGGCATGGAGGCTT
>CAUQHH010000097.1:0-7830 GCA_963517705.1 uncultured Campylobacter sp. | reverse complement strand
TAAGGGGGAAGGGAGCGACTTCGTAATTCAAGCCCCTTCCCCCTTAACAAGAAAGATTGATTCGCTCAAAAATTCTAATTTATAACGCTAAATTTGATCAAACCAAATTTAGCATCTTAAAGGCGCGGGTCTCGGTGAGTAAAATTTACATTCAAATTTGCAAATTTGACTCAAAATTTGAGTGTAAAGAATCAAGGCAAAGTGTCTTGCGATGAATTTAAATGTTGCGACGAAATTTTCGACCGAAGATAGAACATATAGTTCATCGAGGGAGGAAATTTCTAGCTCATCTAAAGGCGCACAAGAGACGAGCCACCAAAAAGCAAAATTTACTCGCCAAACATGTCGAGTTTTTTATCGTATTCTTTTGTTACTACCCCAAAAAATCCCAGCAACGAGCTAAAAACATTATCATGCGAGACGGCTTCGTCTTTTTGTGCGCGCAGACGAGCCAGCATGGCTTCGTCGCTTGCGTATGCCATCATAGGTATGTGTTTTTGCGTCTCGGGCGCGATGGCGTAGGGCATGCCGTGCAGGTAGATGCCGTTTTCGCCCAGGCTTTCGCCGTGATCTGAGAAGTACCAAACCGCGCTTTTATCGCCACCCGCGTCCTTGACTGCCTTGATGACCTCGCCAACAAAAAAATCGGTAAAAAGCAGCGTGTTGTCGTATGTGTTTACGATACTATCGCTATCGCAGGAGCCAAGCTCGCTCGTGTCGCAAGTCGGGGTAAATTTGCGAAATTCGCTCGGATAGCGCGCGTAGTAGGCCGGACCGTGCGAGCCTTGCAGGTGCAGGACGATGATCTCGTTTTGCGCGAGATTTTCGAGGCGTTTTTTGAAGGAGGCCAGCATATTCGTATCGTATCCCGCGTCAAAATACTCGACGTCGCCCGCGTCCAAGCGGTCACAAACGCCCTTACATTTGCCCGAGTTATTGCCTAGCCACACGACCTTGACGCCTACGCGTTTTAAGATATCAAGCGCGTTTTCGCTAAATTCTTTGCTGCTATATTCTTTTCTCGTGGACTTTGAAAACAGGCACGGCAGCGAGACGGCTGTCGCAGTTCCGCAGGAGCGAGCGTCGCCGAAATAGACTAAATTTGGCTCCTTTTTCGTGTAAAAATTCGTATCGTTTTTGGCGTATCCGCCGAGCGAATAGTTTTTCGCGCGGGCCGTTTCACCGACGATTAGCACCATCAGTCGTCGCTCGCGGCTTGGCCTCATCGCCGCGTCCGTGCCGATTTGTTTAAATTCGGGCTTGAAAAACTCGAGTTTTATATACTTTTGCGTCGCGTAAATCGGATAAAACGGCAGGTTGTAGGCTCTGATGAAGCTATTTTCGCGAAAAAACGGGATGATGGATTTGGTTTGCGGCAAAAATAGAGCCGCCGCGAGCGCTAAAAAGCCCACAAATGCCACAAATTTGACCTTTAGATGTCGCCTTGCGCCGCAGTACTCGATCCTCGTAAAAGCGACCAAAAGGCAGGGCAAAACGCCCAAAAATAGCATGTAGCAAATGAGTTTTGGATTTAAAAAGCTTAGCACCTCGCCCGCGTCCGTTTGCGCGACGTTTCTTATCATTTCGCTATCGATTATGATACCGTAGCTTTGCATGAAGTAGCTGCTGCCACACGTAATGGCAATCGCCGCGATGCTAACGGGCTTAGCAAGATAGGGCAAAAAAACGAGCGAAAATAGCGAGCAAAGCAGCGAAAAATAGATGATCGGCAGACTCGCAGCCATCAGCGCGTCCGCGTCAAAACTAAGCTTTGAGTAGGCGAATTTAAATAATGTGAAATTTAGCGCGGCGATAAAAATGGCGTTTAAAAGCGTAAATTTAAACCAAGAAATACGTAGCTTCATAGCTTTCCTAATATTGATAATAAGGGCGAAACTTTATCTAAAAAATGCTTAAAGCTTTAGTCGTTCGGCGTAAAATTCTAGTTTTTAGATTTAGATTTTGAGCGCAAATTTGGTAGCCGATCGGTTCTCAAATTTACTCGCCAAATACAAGCGTAAGAATCGTCCACGCCCAAGTTATAGTAGCCGTACAGATAGAGAGGCAAACGGCGGCTGAGGCGCAGTCTTTGGCGATTTTAGCCAGCGGATGAAAATCGGGCGAAACAAGATCCACTACCGCTTCTATCGCGGTATTTAGGCACTCGCAGATCAAAACGAGTCCAAAAACGGCGATCAGCAGTGTGTGCTGTGCGGCAGAAACGGGTAAAAATAGCGAAACTAGCGCAAGCGGAATAATTATGCAAAGCTCAAAGCGAAACGCCGCCTCGTTTTTTAGCATCGCGGCAAGCCCCTCGAACGCAAATTTGGAGTTTTTGAAAAAGTCGTATTTTGGTTTCATATTTTGCCTTTAAATTTGCGCAATGATAGCGTAAATTTGCTTTATAAGGCGCTTTCTCGGACGGCTATATTATTTCGAATTTACCGCTCAAATTTGATCAAATCCGGCCTGCGTAAATTTACTCTTCGGAAATCTTTGAAGTCCTATAAAGCAGCGCAAACGCCGCCGCTCCGATAACCGCAAAGCTCGCAACCATCGGCAGCAGCGTACCGTCAAACAGTTGCCCGGTCGCAACGCCGATAGGAAGCGAGATAAAGGTCGAAACCGAGCCGATCAGCGCGGCCGCCATGCCAGCGATCTTACCCATCGGCTCCATCGCCATCGCGTTTAGGTTGCCAAAAAGTATGCTCACGCAAAAAAAGCTACTCATGCAAAACGCCATAAAAGCCCACAGCGGCGGCACTCCGTCATACGCGATGACGACTGGCAAAAATGCGACTGCGATAACGCAAAACGCCCCCATAGCGCGCATGCTGAGGTAGCGCATGCCGTAGATCATCACGAGCTTTGCGTTTACCATCGACGCAGCGCCCAGAGCTAGGGCATTTATCGCAAAATAGATAGGAAACTCGTCGCCCAGTTTGTAACTCACTTCAAAAATCTGCTGAGCGGTGCTGATATAGCTCAAAAACATCCCGAAAATCAGCCCCAAAACGATCGTATAGCCTGCGGTGCGTCTGTTTTTCATGACGTGCACGGCTTCGCTTTTTATCAAATTTAGACTAAATTTATTGCGATTTTGCGCGGGCAAAGTCTCGCTCTGGCGCAGTCCAAACCACGCTAGGCACGCAAACCCCATAAAAGTAAGCATCAAAAATATGCTGCGCCAACTATAAATTTTAAAAATAAAGCCGCCGATGATGGGAGCAAGTGCGGGCACGATGATGAAGACGGCCGCGATGAAGCTCATCACGCGAGCCATCGCACGCCCCTCGTAAAGATCCCGAATAAGCGCCATCGCGATGATCCTAGGGCCCGCAGCGCCTAGCCCCTGAAAAAATCTGCTCGCTAAAAGCGCGGTAAAATCGCTCGTGACGACCGAGATAAAGGAGCTCGCCGTAAATATCGCAAGCGCTAGCAGCACGGCGTTTCGTCGCCCGATAAAGTCGCTAAGCGGCCCGTAAAATATCTGCCCGGCAGCAAAGCCCGCAAACATCGAGGAGATGACGAGCTGGGTTTGGTTTATCTGCGTCACGCCAAGGTCTAGGCCCATTTGCATGAGTGCTGGCAGCATCGCGTCGGTGCTCATCGCTCCAAGCGACGTAAGAAGCGCCATGAGCGCGATAAATTCTATAAAAGGTATGGTTTTGGGGATAAATTTCATCTTAAATTCCGCTTTTTGGATTTGGGGGCGATTGTATAAAAAATAAGCTTAAATTTTGAGGTTTGTTTGGGGAGAAATTGGCGCCAAATTAAATTTGATCTATCTAAAAAACTCGGGATCAAATTTGGAGATCAAATTTAAGTCCGCGCGAGTAAATTTCGCTAAATTTAACGCTTTAGTGAGCAGCAATTTAAGAAATTCGAGATTTGCTGCGAAGTATTTAAAAGTAAAACATGGTGACATTGATTGGTTGCTTTTTTAGGTTTTATCGAAATGTTTTAGATTGTAAAAAATAGGGGATGGTGGTTAGAGGCAGAATCGAACTGCCGACACGCAGATTTTCAGTCTGCTGCTCTACCGACTGAGCTATCCAACCACGCTATTAAAAAGAAATGTGATTTTAGCCACTTGATACTTAAATTTTGGTTAAATATGTAAAATTCGGCTCTTTTTTAAAGTATAAAATTCGCTTCAAAGACAGTCGCCTAAATTTAGCGAGGTTTTACGGCGCGAATATCGCATTAAATTTGCAAATTTAAGATCTCTTTTTTAAATTCATCTCCGCGCTCTACATAGCTGCTAAACTGATCTAGACTCGCTGCAGCAGGGCTTAAAAGGGCTATCTCGTCCAAATTTTTACTGTTTGCGTCGACTTTCGCAACTTCGTCAAATTTGAAATTTTTATCTATCTCGCCGACTGCGACGCTTAAAAACTCGCATTTGACGGCTGGGATTTTAAACTCGCCAGCAAGCTTCATTAGCTTATCTGTATTTGAGCCGATAGCGTAAATTTGCGCCTTGGCGCCGCACAAGGCCTCAAAAAGCGGCCGCATATCTACGCCCTTATCGTCGCCGCCTAAAATCAAATGCAAAAATTTGCCCTCATATCGCTTGACAGCTTGGATGCTCGCATCGATGTTAGTCGCTTTCGTGTCGTTGACCCACGTTCTGCCGCGTGCATCGTGAAATTCCTCGAGCTTGTTGCCCTCGATGACAAAGCCGTTTAGTAGCTGTACGTCGCATCTATCGAGCAAAATTTTCTGGATAGCAAGAGCTAAAAGCGCGTCCATTAAAAACGGCGTTTTAAAGGCGATATCGCTTAAATTTACCCCGCAAAACTCGGCCAAATCTGCCTCGTTTTCATAGCTTATCACCTTCGCTTTAGTCGGCGTCTGGGCGTAAATTTTAGGCAGGATTGCGACCGCGCTTTCGCTCATCGTCGCTAGCGGCTTTAGCTTGGCGCGCTCATACTGGACAAAGTCACCGTGCCAACTGAGGTGATCGGGCGTGATAGGCAAAAGCGCGTAGATGCCGGGCGATGCGGCGTTTGTGTAGTGCATCGTAAAGGAACTGGTCTCGAGCACCCAAATTTTGGCGTTTACGTCAAGGTCTGCGAGCGGAACGCCGACGTTGCCGCCCATTACCGAGCCGTAGCGCGCCAGCAAGTGCTGCGTCATCTTCGTCGTCGTGGTTTTGCCGTTCGTGCCGCTAATCCAGACGCTAAAGGGTATTTTGTCGCCGTAAATTTTATAAAAATAGTCGTATTCGCTGATGAGATTTTGCGCGTTTTTAACTAGCTCGTGGCTCGGCGGGAAACCGGGGCTCGGGATCTCGAGGCCGCTTTTTTTTGGTACGAAAAGATTTGGCGGCAGTAGCGTGTTACCCCATTCGTCGCTTGAGATCTCGCTAAATTTATCGTCGTAGATGTCCCAGCCGCCCTCGCCGCCGAAGTTTTTTGCTATCGCGCGCGTTGTGCCGCCGTAGCCAAATAGCGATTTTCTCATCTCTCTCCCCTTTTGCCCCATAAAATTTGCGTTTCTCGTCTGCGCCCGGCTCAGCTTTTCGCTGTTTTGCTCGCTTTAAATTTACCTGATTTTTAGCGCGGTCATAGCGATCAAATTTGCCAAAACGGCGATGAGCCAAAATCTCACGATAATCTTATTTTCCACCCAGCCTTTTATCTCAAAATGATGATGTATAGGTGCCATTAGGAAAATTCTCTTTTTAAAAATTTTAAAGCTTCCGACCTGCAAAATCACGCTCAAGGTCTCCATCACGAACACGAAGCCGATGATGATGAGCAGGATTTCGTTTTTCGTCATCACGCCCATGAGCCCGATATATGCGCCTACGCTCAGGCTTCCGCTATCGCCCATGAAAACCTCGGCCGGATGGCAGTTAAACCACAAAAATCCCATCAGCGAGCCGATCAGCGCAGCAGCCACTACGACCGTCTCGCCCACGCCCGCGATCTTGGGCAAAAGCAGATACGAACTAAACACCGCGTGTCCGCAGATGTAGGCGAACACGCCCAAAGTCAGCAGCGAAAATACCGCAGGCACCGTAGCTAGCCCGTCTAGGCCGTCGGTTAAATTTACCGCATTTGAGGCTGCGACGATGACGAGCGTCCAAAAAGCAACCGCAAAAACACCTAGATCAAGCACCGGAAATTTGTAAAACGGTAGGTAAAATTTATTGCCCAGCTCGCCGTGTAAATAGAGCATCGTCGAAACGGCAAAGGCTATCAAAATTTGCGCCGCAAGCTTGGCTCTAGGGCTTAGTCCGTCGTGGTTTTTGCCGCCTAAGATTTTGCGATAGTCGTCTTTAAACCCAAGCGCCGTAAAGCCTGCAATACAGATAAGCGAGGCAAAGACGAAGACGTTATCAAGACGTGCACAGATCACGCTCGCCCCAAGTGCGGCTCCGATAAAGACCAGTCCGCCCATCGTCGGAGTTTTGGCCTTTTTTTGGTGCGTTTGCGGAGCTAGCTCATAGATGGGCTGGGCGGCGTTTTTGGCCTTTGCCCACGCGATAAATTTAGGCAGCGCCCAAACGGTCAAGCAAAATGCGATGAAAAACGAAAAGCCCGCGCGAACGGTGATGTATTGAAAGATATTAAAATTTAACAATTCATAAATATAGTAAAACATAAAGACCTTTATTTTAAAAAAAACTAATTTTAGTATAATGCCGTTAAAAAATATCTAAATTTAAGGCAAAAATTTAAAAATGGCTCAAAAAACTATTTTGGTGATAACCGACGGCATCGGATACAATGAAAGTAGCGAATTTAACGCATTTGCGGCGGCAAAAAAGCCCACATACGACTGGCTGTTTAAAAACGTCCCAAACGTGCTCATAAAAACCTCGGGCCTAGCAGTGGGCTTGCCCGACGGACAGATGGGAAACAGCGAGGTCGGGCACATGTGTATCGGCAGCGGGCGGGTTTTGTATCAAAATTTGGTAAAAATTTCGCTCGGTTTTGAAAACGGCTCGTTAGCTAAAAGCGAAAAACTTTTAAATTTGTTTAAAACCTGCAAACGCGTCCACATCGTCGGGCTTTACTCAGATGGCGGCGTGCACTCGCACATGAGTCACTTTGACGCGATGTGCTCTCTTGCGGTCGCAAACGGTTGCGAAGTATGCGCTCACGCGATAACCGACGGTCGCGACGTAGGCCCAAAAAGCGGGCTGGCGTTCATAAAATCGCTGCAAGAAAAGGCGCAAAGCAGTGGCTTTAGGCTGGCTAGCGTTAGCGGTAGATTTTACGCAATGGACCGCGACAAGCGCTGGGAGCGCGTAAAAACGGCCTACGACGCGATAACGCGAGGAGAAAACACGCAAACCGTATCACCGCTAGAATACGTCATGCAAAGCTACGAGGCGGGCGTGACGGACGAGTTTATCGTGCCGGCTAGCTTTGGGGATTTTGCCGGCATCGGCGAGGATGACGGCGTGATATTTATAAACTTTAGAAACGACCGCGTGCGCGAGATCGCGGCGGCTTTAGGCGATGAAAATTTTAGCGAATTCGCACGCCCATTAGTCGTCAAAAATCTACTCACGATGACCGAATACGACGCAAATTTCGCCTTTCCCGTGCTATTTGAAAACGAAAAGCTAAAAAATACCCTCGCCGAGGTCGTCGCAAACGCGGGCCTAACGCAACTACACACCGCCGAGACCGAGAAATACGCGCACGTGACGTTTTTCTTTAACGGCGGCGTCGAGGAGCTCGCCCAAAACGAAACGAGAGTGCTTGTGCCAAGCCCCAAAGTAAAAACCTACGACGAAAAGCCTGAAATGAGCGCGCAAGCCGTGTGCGAAGCAGTGCTAAAAGGGATGGATGACGGACAGGATCTGAT
>CAUQHH010000096.1:0-7903 GCA_963517705.1 uncultured Campylobacter sp. | reverse complement strand
CCTTAAAGAGAATATGGATAGCCTAACAAAAACAGGGCTTGAAAAATTCAAAAACGAAATAATCCCTGAGGTAAGGCAAATCATAAAAGAAACGCAAGGCGAAACAGCCGAGCAAGGAAGTAAGCTAGAGCAAGCGGAAGCAAAACAAGAAGTCGTAAAAGGCGAGGGCTGGACGATGAGGGACGGCACAGCGGCAAAGCAATACGCCGAACATAAATTTGAAGTCGAGAAATGGATAAACGATTTAAGCGGCGTATTAAGCGACGAATGGATAGCAAATTTAAAGAGCCTAGCGTTAAAGCATCCAGAAATGTTTAGAAGCGAGGCGGACGTTTTTCACGTAATCAAAGAGATAAAAGATAACCCTACGCATTTTTTTAAGAATAACAACGATAGGAATGCGTTGTTGGTAAAAAACTTAAAAGAGGGTAAAAGTGGAGAAATAGCAGTTAGGAAAAAGGACGGGCAGATAGTGCATGCAACCATCAATAACGAAAAAAGGCTGGATAGACTTCAAATAAAGAAATAAAGAAAATTTAGGAAACGGCGAATTGTCAAAAGTAGAATATAGCGACGGGGCGAGACGGCTCCCTCGCCACTCCGATCAAAGCCGGACGATGCCTACCGCAAAAGCGGAGTCCGTCGCAGATGATGCCGGTATTATCCAAACTTTCACCCGACCAGGAAGCAAATCACAAGGTGAGCTTGGGCTCCCAACTAAGCGTATTATACCACAAAATCCCGCCGATCGTCTAGTAGAAAAGATAATAGAACTAGACGATGCCGGGGAAATCGGCAATATACTACAAAAAACCATCACCAACAAAGACATCTCTACAAAAACGAAGCTTGCGGCGATCAATGCGGAAAAAAGGCGACTAGTCGCTATAACTGCCAAGAATGCGCAAAAAGACGATAAAAAGCAAAAATAAAAGGGCGGATAAATCGCCCTTACTCTGCTAGATTTAATAAAATTTTTCCGATTTTCCCCAAATTGTGTATATTTTGACACTATTTTTCTCCAATATGCCCCAAAACTAGGCAGATTTGACACTGCACCTTGAGCAATAATTGCCCTAAACCATACAAAAAGGAGCAATTATGGCAATCACAAGTACGGGCTATCAAGCCCCTGCAACATCTAGACAAGGCTTAAAACCTTCGGTCTACGACAAAATCATTTTAATATATTTGTTCGCGGCTGGCAATACCTCGTGCGCTTTTAAATGTTATCTTTTGTGTATTGGTTTATCACTTATACTGTTTTTTAAGAACTTATGTTATATTTATGTCATAAATTTTTTAAAATAGGAAAGCAATGGTACATAAAACAAATGCCGCGAGGTTTTTAGACGGTAAACATATCCCCTATGAGCTAGTAGAATACGAAGTGGATGAGAGCGATCTGAGCGCCGTTCACGTAGCTGCCGTTTGCGGCGAGCAAATAGAAAAAATATATAAAACCATCGTCTGCGAATGCGAGCCAAAAGGCTACGTCGTGGCTTGCATACAGGGCGATTTGAGCTTAAATTTAAAGGCTCTGGCTAGACTTAGCGGGCATAAAAAATGCGAACTTTTAAACTTAAGAGAGCTTGAAAAAGTGACGGGCTACATCCGCGGCGGCTGCTCGCCGATAGCGATGAAAAAGGCGTTCGAGACGTTTTTTGACGAGAAGATTTTAAAGCAAGACTATGTCTATGTAAGCGCCGGGGTGCGCGGAAAACAGATAAAAATCGCGCCGCAAAGCTTAATAGAAGCCATCAACGCAAAGCTCGGCGACGTCGCCTTTTAGTAAAATTTAACCCAAAAATGCTAAAATACGCCGTCTTAAAATAAAATAAATTTATAAAGGTAAAATTTTGATAGATGAAATTTTTAGAGAGTATGATATACGCGGTATTTACGAGCGCGATCTAAACGAAATCAGCGTCAAAGCGATCGGGTTAAATTTGGGTCGAGAGATGCTACGCCGAGGCGCAAAAAAGGTTAGTGTAGGATATGACGCTAGACTAAGCGCAAATGAGATTTTTGGCTGGCTGGTTAGCGGGCTAAATTTGGCCGGTATCAAAGTCTACGATATCGGCTTGCTACCGACGCCGGTTGGCTATTTTAGCGTGTTTTCGGACAAATTTGACGCAAATATAATGATAACCGGTTCTCATAATCCAAAAGAGTACAACGGCTTTAAAATCACGATTTTTAAAGATAGTTATTTCGGCGAGGATTTGCAAAAGCTAAAAATCGCCGTGCTGGATGATATCACGGCAAAAACGCAAATACCGGATGATCTAAGAGCTGAAAAATTCGACATCGCGACGCCTTATAAAAATTTTCTTATAGAGCAGTTTGCGCATTTAAAAACCTTACCGCTTAAAATCGTCATCGACTGCGCAAACGGAGCGGTTGGAGCGGTTTTGCCCGAAATTTGCGAGGCGTTAAATTTAGACGCTCAAATTTTATACCCCCAGCCCGACGGAAACTTCCCAAACCATCACCCAGATCCTAGCGAGGAGAAAAACTTAATCGATCTAAAGGCCGCGCTAAAGGGCGAATTTGACATAGGATTCGGTTTTGACGGCGACGGCGACCGCATTGCGGTTCTAACCAAAAAACGCAACATAAAAGGCGACGAACTAGCCTATCTATATAGCCTTGCGATGAAAAACCCCAGGGTGCTGGGCGAGGTCAAATGCTCGCAAAATATGTACGACGAGATCGACGCGCACGGCGGTAAAAGCTTCATGGGCAAAACCGGCCACAGTAATATCAAAAAGGCGATGAAGGAGCTAAATATCGATATGGCGGCCGAAGTGAGCGGGCATATTTTCTTTAAGGAGAGGTATTTTGGCTTTGACGACGCGACGTATGCGATGTTTCGCGCGCTAGAGCTTGTGGCTAAAGGCTTTAACCTAGACGGCGAGCTTGATAAACTGCCAAAGGTCTTTAGCACCGACGAGATCAAGATAAAAACGACCGACGCGCAAAAATTTAAGCTGGTCGCAAAGCTAAAAGAGGTTTTGGTAGAAATTTATGAGAAGGGCGACGCGCAAAATTTGCTAGCAGGCCTAGGTAAAATAGCTGAAATCATCGACATAGACGGCGTTAGAGTGAGATTTGAGGACGGCAGCTGGGCGCTGGTGCGAGCCTCGAATACGACGCCGGTTATCGTTACGAGATTTGAGACCAAGGATGAAAAATTACTGGTGCGGCTTCAAGAAACATTTTTAAATTTGGTCGAAAACTTAAAGCAAAAGGCGTAAAAATGACAAACGTTATACTTTGCGGCGGTTCGGGCACGAGACTTTGGCCGTTGTCGCGAACGCTAATGCCAAAGCAATTTATCAGACTTTTTAACGGCAAATCGCTCTTTGACCTTACGCTTAGACGCAACGTGCACGCACAAAAAACGATCATCGTTTGCAACGAGGCGCACTATTTTTTGGCGCTTGACGAATGCGGTAGTAAAAAAATAGATAAATTTATTCTTGAGCCTTTCGGCAAAAACACTGCCGCGGCGATTACATTTGCGGCGCTTTGCTGCGATGAGGACGAAATTTTGCTCGTTACTCCGAGCGATCATTTGATCGAGGAGGATGCCGAATACAAAAAGGCTCTTTTGATCGCGAAAAGTCACGCAAGTCAAGGATTTTTGGTGACGTTTGGCATAAAACCTAGCGAGCCAAATACCGGTTACGGCTACATCAAGGCCGATAAAAACGGCGACGTGGAGCGATTTATCGAAAAGCCTAACCTCGAAACCGCTACTAAATTTATAAAAGAGGGCGGATATTATTTTAATAGCGGCATGTTTTGCTTTAAGGCGGGCGTGTTTTTAAGCGAGATGAAAAAATATGCGCCAAGCATCGTAAAAGACGTTGTGGCGGCGATAGAGGGCTCGGCAAACGAGCCTTGCTTGCTAAAAATAAGTCCGAATTTTATGGATAAGATCGAGGATATCAGTATCGATTATGCGTTAATGCAAAAAAGCCTAAACATCAAAATGGTGCCTCTTGATGCTGGCTGGAGCGATATGGGCAGCTTTGACGAGCTGAGTAAAAAGATAAAAAACGAGGGCGAGTCGCTGCAAATCGGCGCAAGCGAAAATTTCATCCTAACTAAAAAACCGACCGCGCTCGTGGATGTGCAAAATTTGCTCGTAGTCGATACTAAAGACGCGCTTTTGATCGCTAAAAAAGGTAGTTCGCAAAAGGTAAAAGAGGTATATAAGCACTTTTCAAATTCATTGCCTGAAATTTGCGAAACGCACACGAGCGTGTACCGTCCGTGGGGTAGCTACGAGGTGTTAGGCGAGGGTAGCGGCTATAAGATGAAAAAGATCGTGGTTAAGCCCGGTAAAAGACTGAGCTTGCAAAAGCACTTTAAGCGAAACGAGCACTGGGTCGTCGTAGAGGGCGAGGCGCTAGTAACGATAGATGATAGTGAGATGCAGATAAAACGAAACGAGTCTATATATATAAAAAAAGGACAGACTCACCGTCTGGAAAACACTACAAACTCGGATCTCATCGTTATAGAAGTGCAAACGGGCGAGTATCTGGGCGAGGACGATATCGTGCGCATCAGCGACGACTACGATAGAAAGTAGCGGTGACGCGGATGAAAAAAGCTCTGGTTTGCGACTGGCTAGAAACCTATGCCGGAGCTGAGCGTTGCGTGCAGAGCTTTACGGATATTTGGGATGATTTTGAGATTTTTAGCCTTGTTGATTACCTTAAATTCGACGATAGGCAAAAGATTTTAAAAGGTAAATTCGCTCGTACCGGTTTTATCCAAAATTTACCGTTTGCAAAGAGTAAATTTAGAAACTATTTGCCGCTTTTTCCGCTGGCGATAGAACAGTTTGACTTGAGCGAATTTGATGTCGTGCTATCCAGCTCACACGCCGTAGCAAAGGGCGCTTTGACGCATTCGAATCAGCTTCATATAAGTTATATCCACACTCCGATGCGCTATGCCTGGGATATGTATTTTGACTATTTGCGTCAAAACGAACTAGAGCGCGGGCTAAAATCGATGCTGGCTAGGTATATTTTACATAAAATCCGTCTGTGGGATATCGCCGCGGCAAACAGAGCCGACGTTTACGTCGCAAACTCAAATTTTATCGCGCGCCGTATACGTAAAATTTACGGCAAAGACGCCGCCGTGATCTATCCGCCCGTAGATACCGCAAATTTTAAATTAAACGAAAATAAAGAGGATTTTTATGTCACGGTTTCAAGGATGGTGCCCTATAAAAAGATCGATTTAATCGTGCGTGCCTTTAACAAAAACGGCAAAAAGCTAGTCGTTGTAGGTGGCGGCGAGCAGATAAACGAGATCAAAAATATCGCCAAAAATAATATTGAAATTTTAGGCTTCAGGGGTGCGCGCGAGACTGCTGAGCTGATGAGCAGGGCAAAAGCCTTCGTTTTTGCGGCGATAGAGGACTTCGGTATAGCTCCAGTAGAGGCTCAGGCCTGCGGGACGCCCGTGGTCTGTCTGGGTAAGGGCGGGGCGAAAGAGAGCGTGATAGACGGCGTTACGGGCGTTTATTTTAGCGAGCAAAGCGAAGCTAGCCTAAGCGAAGCGCTGATAAAATTTGAAAAAAATAGCGACAAATTTGATCCGCAAGCGATCAGACAAAACGCGCTAAAATTTTCAAAAGAACGATTTGAACGCGAGATAAAGCGGCTCGTAGAGGATAGCTACGAGAGATTTTTAGAGGGCGAGCTATGAGGTTGCGCTCTAAAATTTTGCTAAAAGCCGTGATTGATTATGCTATCGTTATCGCTAGTGCGCCGATTTGGCTTACGGTCGTCGCCGTCATAGCCGCAGTCGTAAAGATAAACGAGCCGGGCGAGAGCGTATTTTTCAAGCAAAAGCGAATAGGGCGCTTCGGCAAGCCGTTTAGCTGCTATAAATTTAGATCTATGCATAAAAATTGGCGTAAAATTTTAGACGATTATCTCGAGCAAAATCCCGCAGAGGTCGAGCATTTTGCAAAATTTCACAAATACGAATTTGATCCGCGCATAACAAAAGTCGGCGGGTTTATCAGACGGACTTCTCTTGACGAGTTGCCGCAGCTTTTTAACGTTCTTAGACTTGAGATGAGCCTGGTCGGACCTCGTCCGTATATGTTTTACGAAAAAAAACAAATCGGTAAAAATTTAGGCAAGATAACAAGGGTCAGACCGGGGCTTACGGGGCTTTGGCAGGTGAGCGGCAGGAATGAAATTTCATTTGACGAGCGTGTGAAAATGGAGTGTGCATACGTCGATAATCTTTCGATTTTTAGGGATTTTTTGATACTTTTTCGTACGATTTTCGTGGTTTTAAAATAAAATTTACTTGTAGTATTTTTCGTACCTTTTGGTTGATTTTAAGCTTGCTTTCTAAATCTTATTTTGTTTATCTTTTGTTCAATAAGATAGAAATTTATAAATCCAAATATAATTGAACCAGTCGTTACAAAAGCTAAATTTACGTTTCCTAGTAAAAGCTCGCTGAGCCAAATAAAAAGAAAATGGCTGATAAAAATCGCGTATGAAAGCGAGCCTGCGATATCGTTAAATTTGAGCTTAAATTTAAACTTTTCATGCGCTAGAACGATAGCTGCGCCGATCAAGTACCCAAGCATCGTCTCTGCGCCAAAAGCGCTAAATTCGTGCGAGTAAAAAAGATAGCCCGCCAGCGCCGCTACCGCCGCGTAAAAAACGGCGAGCTTGCCAAGCTCTTTTTGATAGATCAAAAATCCCGTATAAAACATAAAAAATACGCCGCAAACAAGTCTATATCCGTAGATATCGGCATTTATAAAGCCTAAATTCGCCGCTGCGTAAGCTCCTAGCGAACCAAGGGCTAGAGTGTAGCCCAGCCATCTAAATTTGATCGCGAGTACGAGTAGGGAGTATGCCTGAAGCTCGGCTCCTAGCGACCAAGCCGGCGGTATGAGGAAATTTAGCCCCACGGGCGCGTCTATGACGGAAACGTCGAGCCAAAAAAAGTAGTTTAGCGGCACGATAAGCGCATTTAGAAGCAAGTTTTTTGCATTAAAATGCGGCTGCAGATACGACGTCGCGCAAAAAAATAGCACTGTGAGTGCAAGCGCAAAGAAAAATGCGGGATAAATGCGCAAAAATCTATCTTTTATAAAGTAGCTTATTTGCGCGTTTTGCGGTGCGATTTTGATAAAAACCTTTGATGTGACGAGTCCTGCCAGGATATAAAATATCACGACGGCAAATACGCCTATGTTTTTCCCCGCCAGTCCTACACCAACGTGCGATAGTAGCACGAAATACGCTAAAATAAACCTAATATAACCAAACATTTTGTTCCTAATTTTTGCTTTTTACGGCATTTTTCGGCTACGCCTAGCTGGATTTTACGGCGCGATTTTTTTTTACAAATTTTTCGCCGCTTTGTTTTTTTTGGGCTGCGACCGTTGCAAACTGCTAAAAATGACGCCTTTTCCGAGCTTTATTGCGTAAAGGCGATTGTCGCCTTTTTTAACCGGCTAGCTATGTAAAATTTGCCGCCCGTATTTATATTTTTGCCCAAGTATGCATAAAATTTAAACGTCTCAAGTTTTACCGTTTTTGCGTTTATTTTGGTTTTTGATTTTACCGTAAATTTGAGCATTTTAGGCTTTCGTATTGGATTAAATTTTGAAGCAAATTTAAAGTAGCGGCGAATTTAAAAATCTCCATTTTCGCCAAATTTAACGCCAACGTCTAAAATTTTACAAACGAGGTCTAAGATTTCTAAATTTACGTCGGTCGCGTATTCGTCGATAATCTTAAAAACCTCTTGCCTCACGTCCAAATCGCCATCCGAACGAGCCTTTGCGTAGGTTTCATCGGCGATTTTAGCTAGCGTAAAAGTATCGATATTTCTT
>CAUQHH010000095.1:0-7956 GCA_963517705.1 uncultured Campylobacter sp. | reverse complement strand
AGTACCTAAAAAGCGGCGACGTCTTTCAAGTCGTGCTAAGCGAACAGCTAAAACTTGCCTCGGACATGGACAGCCTAGACTTCTACCGAGCCTTGAGCGAGGCAAATCCTAGCCCGTATATGTTTCACTTTCCGACCCCGTACGGCGACGTCGCGGGCTCTAGCCCCGAGCTAGTCTGCGAGATCAAAGAGGGCAAGATCTACGTCGCACCTATCGCAGGCACGCGCGGACGCGGCAAAGACGCGATCGAAGACGCCGCGCTCGAGCGCGAACTGCTAAGCGACGAAAAGGAGCTAGCCGAGCACAAAATGCTCATCGACCTCGCTCGCAACGACATCGGCCGCGTCAGCAAGCCAAAAAGCGTCGCAGTCAAAAACGCCATGCGCATCGTGCGCTACGAGAGCGTGATGCACATAGTCTCCGACGTCTACGGCGCGAAGGCGGACGATCTAGACGCGTTTGACGCAGTCGGCAGCATCTTCCCCGCAGGCACTCTCAGCGGCACGCCCAAGATCCGCGCCATGGAGATCATCGCCGAGCTTGAGTCGTATAGGCGCAACGCATACGGCGGCGGTATCGGGTTTTTCCACTTTAACGGCGACGCGCAAATGGCGATTTTGATTAGAAGCGCGATATTTGCGCGCAAATTTGACGCTGGCGGGCACGACCCGCACCTTGACGGCGCAAACGAGTCAAATTTAAAAAGTAGAGAGCGTGGGGAAAATTTTGCCGAAATTTTCGTACAGGCAGGAGCGGGCATCGTGATAGATAGTGTGCCGGAATACGAATATAAAGAGATTTGCAAAAAACGCGCCTCAGTGCTAAACGTGTTTGCGAAAAATGCAAGAGAGATTTGAGAAATATAAATTTGGGCTTTAAGTAAAAAACAACCGTTTGAGGTTGTTTTTTACTTTGTTGTAAAGGGGGTGGGGGCTTGAATTACGCTCTGCTTTGCAGTTGCGAAGCGTAGCTGAAGCAAAAGAGCTCCCTCCCCTCTTAACGATCCCCCTAACTCCTACGACGTGAGAGGTTGCTGCACTGCGTGCAGGTTTAAATTTAACGCTATCGCAACTCAAATTTTAAATTTGAGTTTTTAGAGTGCGGGTCTCGGTGGGTAAAATTTGCAAATTTAGCCAAATTTGACTTCAAATTTGAGCGTAAAACGATAAGGCGAAGTATCGTGAGATGATTTTTGGGGTTTTGAAGTTAAAATTTGACGAAGATAAGGCATGTAGCCTATCGAGTCAAATTTTAACGAAATCCACAAAAAAGCGCTCGCGAGACAAGCCGCCAAAAAGGAGAAAATTTTGATTTTATTAATCGACAACTACGACAGTTTCGTCTTCAACGTAGAGCAGTATCTACGCGAACTAACTTCCGAAGAAGTGCGCTGCGTACGCAACGACAAGATCACGCTGAATGAAATCCGCAGGCTAAATCCGAGTAAAATCGTGCTAAGCCCCGGGCCAAAACACCCGCAAGATAGCGGTATTTGTTTAGAGATTTTACGAAGCGACATCGCCGCGCCAGTGCTTGGTATCTGCCTCGGGCATCAGGCGATCGGGCTCGTTTACGATGCCAAAATCAAACGCCTAGAAAAGCCCTATCACGGCAAAACTTCGCTCATAAAAGTTAACCATAAAGAGCCGTTATTTACGGGACTGCCGGATGAATTTGAGGTCATGCGCTACCACTCGCTTTACGTGGACGAGCTACCGTCAAATTTGCAGGCCGCGGCCGTGAGCGAGGACGGCGTAGTGATGGCGCTTAGCGTGAAAGACAGGCCGATTTTCGGCATCCAGTTTCACCCCGAGAGCTACTTCACGCAGTACGGCAAAAAAATCATCGAAAATTTCATCAACTACGAAGCCGCGCCTGCGGCCGAAGTCGCCAAAGAGCCCAAAATCCGCCCGCTCAAGCCGTTTCTAATCAAACTACAAGAAAACGAGCGCTTGGACGACCGCGACTTTGAGCAATTTTGCGAAATCATCGCGAGCAAAGAGTACGAGATCACGCAGCTAGCCGCGCTTTTAGTGCTAATCAGCGAAAAAAGCCTCTATCCGCAAAGCCTAGCAAGCCTGGCTAAAAACATCCTAAAATACTCGCAGACCTACCGCGATCCCTCGCCGATGATCGATCTTTGTGGCACGGGCGGCGACGGCTTTAAGACGATAAATATCTCAACCACCGTCGCGTTTATCCTCGCAAGCCTTGGCGTCAAGGTCGCAAAGCACGGAAACAAAGCCGTTTCTAGCAAATCGGGCAGCTCGGACGTGCTGGAAATTTTGGGCGTTAAGAGCTCAAATTCGCTCCTGCGACAGCGCGAGCTGCTAAACGATAAAAACTTAGCCTTTTTCCACGCGCCGTTTTTCCATCCACTAGTGGGCGAGGTGCGCGAAGTGCGCCAGCGCCTAGGCATCCGCACGGTTTTTAACGTACTTGGTCCGCTGCTAAATCCAAATTTGGCGCTCAAAAATCAGCTCGTGGGCGTCTATCACAAGCCCGTTTTACGCTTGTACGCCGAGACGCTGCAGCTGCTTGGACGCGAGCGCGCGCTGGTGGTTCGCGGCGAGGACGGACTAGACGAGATCAGCCTATGTGACGAGACGCGCGTCGTGGAGCTGCGCGGCGGTCAGATCAACGAGTACAGCATCACGCCCGAGCAGTTTGGCTTTAGACGGGCATTTCACAGCGAGATCGAGGGCGGCACGCCTGAGCAAAACGCCGAAATTTTAAAGCAAATTTTAAAAGGCGAGATTAGCGGGCCGAAATTTGATATCGTCGTGCTAAACGCGATGTTTGCGCTCTATGCGGCAGGCGTCGCGGACAGCCCCGCGCAGGCCAAAGAGGTCATCCTGGACGCGATAAAAAGCGGTAAAGTTTATCGCTATTTCGAGGACTACGTACGAGGCGAAGCGTGACGCTAGTTAAAATTTGCGGCATCAAAACGCCTGCGGAGGCGCGCGACGTGGCGAGTTTGGACATTGATTTTTTAGGCGCGATATTTGCTAAAAGCAAACGTCAAGTAAGCGCGCAAACGGCGCGCGAGATAGCAGGTATCGCGCATGCAGCGGGCAAAAAATGCGTCGGCGTTTTTGCCGGGCAAAGCGACTGCGAGATAATTGAAATCTGCGAATTTGTCCCGCTTGACGCGGCGCAGATCCACGGAGAGGTTAGCTCAAATTTATACGCAAATTTAAAGGCGATGAGGCTAGAAGTTTGGCGCGTTTATAGCGTGCTAGACGTGATGCCCGCCGTAGATACCGCGCTTTGCGATATGCCGCTTTTTGACTGTAAGGGGCAAAACGCCGGCGGCAACGGCATTAGTTTTGATTGGGAGATTTTGCGTGAGGTCAAATTTGACTTCGGCATGGCGGGCGGCATCGGCGAGCATAACGTGCGCGAGGCGATCAAATTTAACCCGCGGGTGCTTGATCTAAACTCAAAAGTCGAGGACGAAAACGGTAAAAAATCGGCCGACAAAATAAAGAAAATTTTGGAGCTGATAAAGGCGTAAATTTGCTTGCGGCGAAGGCAAATTTACGCCTTTGCCGCCTTGCCTAAATAAAATATCGCATGTTTCAAATTTACTCATTTTGCCAGCTTGCCGGCTAGCGCGATCGCGCCGCACCCAAAATAAGCCTAATAAAAACTTAAAATGCTAAAATAAACGAAAATTTAAAGGATACCGATGAACACTAAAGCATATTTTGGCAAATTCGGCGGGCAGTTCGTGCCGGAAACCGTGATGTTCGCTCTAGACGAACTCGAGGTTGCGTACGAGAGTATCGCAAAAACGGCTGAATTTGAGGCCGAACTAGACGATCTACTAAAAAACTACGTCGGACGCCCGAGCCCGCTATATCACGCAAAACGCCTAAGCGAGCACTACGGGCATGAAATTTACCTCAAGCGCGAGGATCTAAACCACACGGGCGCGCATAAGATAAATAACGCCCTAGCCCAGGCGCTTCTAGCCAAAAAAATGGGCAAAAAGAAGGTCTTAGCCGAGACGGGCGCGGGTCAGCACGGCGTAGCGACTGCGACCGCAGCGGCACTGCTCGGCCTTGAGTGCGACGTATATATGGGCGCGACCGACGTCGAGCGTCAGCAGCTAAACGCATTTCGCATGCAGCTTTTAGGCGCCAGAGTCGTGAGCGTAGAAGAGGGTCTAAAAACCCTAAAAGAGGCCACCACAGCAGCTATCCAAGCGTGGGTAAACGAGATAGAAAGCGCATTTTACGTCATCGGCTCAGCAGTCGGCCCGCACCCGTATCCTAGGATCGTGCGCGACCTTCAGAGCATCATCGGCCGCGAAACTAAAGAGCAGCTAAAAGAGTACGGCGTACATCCCGACTACGTCATCGCCTGCGTCGGCGGCGGTAGCAACGCGATCGGTATCTTTAGCGCGTTTTTAGATGACGCAGACGTAAATTTGATCGGAGTCGAGGCAGCAGGGCTAGGCGCACACACTCCGTATCACGCCGCAACGCTAACCAAGGGCCGCACAGGCATCATCCACGGCATGAAAACGATCGTTTTACAAGACGAATACGGCATGATCGAGCCGGTGCATAGCATCTCGGCGGGACTTGACTACCCGGGCGTTGGTCCTGAGCACGCGCACCTGCACGAGAGCAAACGAGCCGCCTACTACGGCGTCACCGACGACGAGTGCATAAACGCGCTATATCTAACCAGCCGCCTAGAGGGCATCATCCCAGCGATCGAGAGCTCGCACGCGCTAGCGTATCTAGAAAAGCTCTGCCCAAATTTGACGAAAAAAAGCGTCATCGTCGTAAACGTCTCGGGACGCGGCGACAAAGACATAAACACCGTGATGAGCTACGAGAAAGGAAAAATTTATGGCTAAGGTAAAAGACGCGTTCGCGGACAAAAAAGCAAACATCGGCTACATCGTAGCGGGATATCCTAGCGCCAAGGCGACGAAGGAGTTTTTACTAAATTTAGACGGCAGCTGCCTAGATCTACTTGAGCTTGGTATCCCATACTCCGATCCGCTCGCAGACGGCAAACTCATCGCGCAAGCTAGCTTTGAAACCGCCGCAAAGGGCGTAAATACAGAGGCGATATTTACTATGCTAGAGGAGTGCAAAGGCAAGATAAATAAACCGGTCGTATTTCTCGTGTATTTTAACATCGTGTTTGCTTACGGCGTAGAGAGGTTTATCGCTCGTTCAAAAGATGTCGGTATAGCTGGCTTCATCATCCCCGATCTACCGTTTGAGGAGAGCGAGGAGGTGGCGGGGTTATGCGCTAAATTTGATCTTGATCTCATCCCGCTAATCAGCGTAACTTCGCAAAACCGCGCGGATAAAATTTTAAAATTTGGCTCAGGATTTGTCTATGCGCTCGGCGCTATCGGCGTGAGCGGCTCGCAGCGAGCTAGTGAGGAGAGACTAAAGGCGCTCGTAGAGGATCTAAAAAAAAGAAGCGATCTGCCGGTAGCGGTGGGCTTTGGCGTGAAAAATAAAAACGACGCCGACGAGGTAAAAAACTATGCCGACGGCGCGATAATCGGCACCGAGATAGTCAAGCTCACGGCCAAATTTGAGGGCGAAGAGCTGATAAAGCAAATCAATAAACTTTTTTAAATTTAGCCGCGTTTGCGTTAAATTTAAGTATAATCAAAAAATTTCGTTTAAAGGACGGCGCGATGATGGACGTTGCGGAGCTTGGGATCAAGCATCTGTGCGAGGATACCCTAGGCTACAAAGTAGAGAGCGCAAAGAGCTCGGAAGGCGAATTTTACGGCTCAAGTTTGCCGATTTTTAAGGGCAAAGAGGAGTTTCACTTTTATCTTTACTTTAAAAAAGATACGCTAAATCGCTTTGCCAGCGTACTTCTTGGCGTCGATAAACTAGCCGAGGACGAGCTAAGCGACATCTGCAAAGAGGTGGCGAATCTCGCGATCGGCTACGCCAAAAATCTACTCAACGAACGCGAAGCAAACGCCTATAAACTAGGCACTCCCGAGTATCTAGGCAGGACGAGCTTTCACGTCAAACTAGACGACAAACGCGTCTATAAAATCAAAAATAGAACATTTCAAGTAGGATACAAAAAAGCATGAGCGAAGAACTACAAGAGATAAATGCCGCGGAAACGGCGCTACAAGGGGTTCAGGAGATGTTGCAAGAGCGCGGCGGGCTTTTTAAAAGCTACGACGAGCTGATGGATATCGGCGTGGATTTTATCTCAGAGCTAGGCACCACGACTATTAGCGTAAAGCAGCTCTTAAAGCTCGAAGTAGGCTCGGTAATCGACCTGGAAAAGCCTGCCGGCGAGAGCGTAGAGCTTTTTATAAACAACCGAATTTTCGGCAAGGGCGAAGTAATGGTCTACGAAAAAAACCTTGCCATCAGGATAAATGAAATCCTCGACTCAAAATCCGTCATCCAATACTTTAAAAGAGAGCAATTATGAGGATTTTTGCTGCGCTTTTACTGTTTTTCGTAGCGCTTTGGGGTTCAAATTTATCCACATATAACGTCTACGAGCGCAGCGACCGCGTCGATATCATGCTTAGCTTTGATGCGCCTTATAGCGGAGCGATCCTGCAAGAGCGCAAAGACGGCGCGATAACTCTGCTTTTTAAAGACCTGCAAAACGATCAAAATATCGAAAAAAGCGTAAACTCAAGCATACTACAAGAGCTTTTGTTTGAGCCTAGAGGCCAAAATTTAGCCCTCGTGATAAAAAGCGACGCTCAGGTAGCCGTTAGCGCGTCAAAAACCACCGACGGCTTTGGCCTGCGTATACGCGTGACGCCTGAAAATGCGGCAAACTCAGCCGCCGCTACCGCACTCTCACCACAAGAAACTAGAGAAAATATAACCGAAGCGACGAATTTATCCAGCGATCAAAACGCATCAAATTTGACCGCGTCTGCTCAAGCTGCCGGCCTAAATTTAGGCATGCAAAACGGCGATGTAAATTTCATGACGCAAGGCATGGGCGATATGATCGATTATAGATATTACTCGGTTTTGGGCGTTTTGGCGCTACTTTTAGTCGTGCTTTTGTTCGTCAAGGCAAAGCTAAAAAACAAGCAAAAAACGATAAAAACAAAGCGCGAAAACGGCTGGTTTGAAAAGGTAAAAAGCGACGAAGGCGTGGAGATAATCTACGAAAAACCGCTTGATGCCACGAACAAAGTCGTGCTTTTTCAGCATCTTGACAGACGCTATCTCGTGCTAACGGGCACATCAAACGTGCTTTTGGATAAATTCGGCGAAGAACAGATGACGAGCGAGCAGGATTTCCAGAGCTTTTTTGAAGAAAATCAAAAAAAGCTAAACGCCTACATCGAAAACCGCCAAACGCTGGACGCATACAAAGATAAGGCAAGTATAGACTAAAATTCGGAGATAAATTTGTCCAAAAACGATTTGGAAATTTTAAAAGAATTTATAAGCGATAAAGAGGCTCAAGAAAAATTTAACGCTATCAAAAATAGCGTAATGGACTTTAATATCTTTGAAATTACGGGTCTTGGCAATCAAGAAATAAAACACTCAAATACCCTAGCTTGGCTTTTTGGAGATAATGAACACGGGTTAAAATATCAAATTTTGGAGAGATTTTTAAAATTTACGTTAAAAAATAGCAATAATACTTCAGAAAGCTACGAAAATTTAGAAAAATATCTAAAAATCCAAGAAAAGAATATACGAATTTTTAGAGAAAGCGACAATATTGATCTTTTGGCAATTGACGAAAATAGTAAATTTATCATAACGATAGAAAACAAAGTTGAAGCGGACAAAGGCGAAGAACAGTTGCTCAATTATCGCAAATTTATTGACGATAAATATAAGGATTTTAAAAGAATTTATATTTTCTTGACAAAAGACGGACGCTTACCAAAAGACAAAAGCGAGCAAAGTCAGTGGCTAATAGCAACATACAAAATGGCAGGCGATAGCATAGAAC
>CAUQHH010000094.1:0-7960 GCA_963517705.1 uncultured Campylobacter sp. | reverse complement strand
AAACTGTGCCGGTCGCCATACAGCCGCTAAGAGAGATCAAAGAGGAGATCTTGCCTATAGCCGAGCGCTTTTTGAAACAAAGCTGCGAGGAGTTTAATCTCGGCACAAAAAGCTTTTCCGAAGCGGCGGTAAAAGAGCTAGAAAACTACGATTTTCCCGGCAATATCCGCGAGCTTATCTCCGTCGTGCAGCGAGCAGCGATTCTTAGCGAAGGCGAGGAAATACAACCGGGCGATCTTTTTTTGCAAGCTCGCAGCAGAAAATAGCTTAAATTTAAGCTTCACGCGAGTAAAATAAGCAAGATTTTAGCTTAAATTTTTAAATTTAGACGGCCGAGACGGCGACGCCGGAAATGCGACGTACGACTCGTCAAATTTGGGCGGTAAATTTGAATCTGAAAGAAGTTAAATTTAACCGCAAGGTCCGGTCAAATTTAAAATTTGGACGCAAATTTAGAAAAAACGGGCGCATGCGATTTTCTGCCAAAAAATCAATCAACCTTTTGGTTTGCGTCTGATTGTAGCGAGGCTACGTTGCTAGGAGTACAGGATCCAACCGATGGGGTTGGTCGCAGGGCGGCTTTGCCGACCGAGAAGTTAAAAAGCCAAAAATAAAAAGGAGCCAAAAATGAGAAAATTTAACGTTGCCGTCGTAGGCGCGACGGGCGCAGTCGGAGAGGAGCTTTTCCGCGTCATGGAGGAGGTGGATTTCCCGGTGGGTGAGCTGCTACCGCTAGCAAGCGCGAAAAGCGCGGGTATCGAAATAGAGTTTAAAGGCAAAAATCACAAAGTTGTGGAGCTCACCGAGACCGTTTTTGATGAGCACGAGATCGACATAGCGTTTTTTAGCGCGGGTGGATCTGTGTCCGAAAAATACGCTAAATTTGCAGCCGCCAGCGGCGCCGTAGTGATCGACAACACCAGCCATTTTAGGATGGACGCGGACGTGCCGCTAGTCGTACCCGAGTGCAACCCGCAGGACATCGCGCAGTGGAAAACCCGCGGCATCATCGCCAACCCAAACTGCTCGACCATCCAAATGGTGCAAATTTTAAAACCGCTAGACGATGCGTACGGCATCAACCGCGTGGACGTCTCGACCTATCAGGCGGCTTCGGGTGCGGGCAAAGAGGGCATGGAGGAGCTAGTCACGCAGCTACAAAAGTTTTTCGAGTTTAAGCTCGACGAGTGCGAACCAAAGGTCTTTGCCCACCAGCTAGCGTTTAACGTAATCCCGCACATCGACGTATTTTTGGACAACGACTACACTAAAGAGGAGATGAAAATGGTCAACGAGACCCAAAAAATCCTCCACAAAAATATGGAAGTGAGCGCGACCTGCGTGCGCGTGCCGGTGCTTCGCAGCCACTCCGAGGCGATCACGATTCATTTTGATAGAGATGTGGATGCCGCAGCTGCGCGCGAAGTCCTGCGCAAGGCGCCTAGCATCGTAGTCGTGGACGAACCCGCCGCGAAAAAATACCCGATGCCAAGCATCTCAAGCGACACCAACGAGACCTACGTCGGACGCATCCGCACGGACAACTACCGCAAAAACGTCCTGCATCTATGGTGCAGTGCCGACCAGATCCGCGTGGGAGCGGCGACCAATGCCGTAAGAATCGCGCAAAAATGGATAGAAATGCAGGAGTAGTCGCCTGCGTTTTGTTTTAAAATTACCGAATTTACGCTTTGATTTGGTGGGCGTGCCTTGCCTCGCTTTGGCGTAGATTCGGCTAAATTTTGTCTAAATTACGCTTATCTTACTTGAGCATAAATTTGGTGTGGGTTTTGGGCGTGGGTTAGTTTTCAGCTCTCTTGTCAAAGCCTTGCAAAGCTTGGATTTTCAGATTAAATTTTGATTATTTTAGAAAATGAAACCTTGTTTTTGTCGTATTAATTTTTTGATCTGCACACGATCTTTTGTAAATTTCACATATACATTTACCTGCATCTTTGCGATAAACAGTTACAAATAGGTCTTAAAATTGCTATACCATATTAAAGCACAATTTACTTAAAAATTTTAGAAAGCAAATTTTGTGAAATAAAGCTAAAAATATATAAAATGCTATCAAAAAAAAGGATACTTGAATCATGAAATACACAAGCATTATAACTCCTAACGATTTGGCACGATATGCAGATACGCGTGAGAGCGGAGGAGTAATTCCCGAGCTTATTTGTCGACTTATCAGACAATCGGCAGCTAATATAAGCGAGTGCCGCATACCTTACGGTGATGCCGTAAATCAACCCGGCATGGACGGCATTGTAGATTGCGAGACCGGATTTTTTGAATTTGTTCCTGCTGGGAAATCCTATTGGGAAATAGGTACCGGAAAAGATCCTCAAGAAAAAGCAAGTAGCGACTTTCAAAAAAGAACTGATGAATTAAGCGATGAAGAACGGGCAGACTCTGCTTTCGTCTTCGTTACCCCACGTTCAGCTGAGGCGCATGGTTGGGATGAGCCAAAACAGAGGGCTTGGATCAAAAGGCGGCAAGGTAAAGGATGGAAACGAATTATAATAATAGATGGAGTAAAGCTAGCGGATTGGCTTAGAGAATTTCCCGCTATTGGTAGGTGGATAGCTGCTAAAATGGAAATTTTGCCAAATTCAAGCGGCGTTATAACACCGCTTGAGCACTGGGATTTAGTTCGATCTAAATTTAAAAATTCCAACTTGATCCAGTCGCAATTTAATGAGCTAGCTCTTCCGCCCGAGCTTTTTATCTCTTCTCGCGATAAAGCTTGCAGTGCGCTTGAAACCATCTTTTCTGGCGAAGCTAAAAAACTTTTTATTATTGCTGAGAGCGAAAATGATGTAGATGATTTTGTGGCGGCTTACCTTATGACGCTTGAAAAAGAAAAGGCGCAAAAATATGCAGATAGGTGTCTTTTTATAAAAGATAAAGATGCATGGCAAGCGGCGATATCCGAGTTGCGACGATCGCATGTATTGGTTGCTAGCCCAAGGCTAGGCTTGGATGATGAACAACAAAATTTACTTGCGTTAGCCATAGAAAAAGGGCATGGAGTGATCGCGCCGTTTTGCGATGCCTCATCAAACGGCAATGTCGATGTTGTAGACCTTAAAAGTCCTCCATCATATCAGATTAAAGATATACTGACGAGAGCGCAGTTCCCAGATGCCCTTGCAGAGGAATTTGCTAAAATAGGAAATAGGAGGCTGTCTGCACTTATGAGGTATCTCGTAGGAGTCGCTGCGCCGTCGTATGCGAAACGGAATACTGCTCGCGAATTGGCAAAAGCCTGTTTAATAGGTCGATGGGATGAAGAAAATAAAGCGGACATTCAAGCTATAGAAGAATTTGTCGGCAAAAGCTATAAAGAATGGATGGAAAGATTTATAGTTGATGCTCTGCGTCCAGACTCTCCACTTACTTTGATAGAAGGAAAATGGAAGGTTGTTTCGCGAGATGAAACTTGGAACATTCTTGGGGAAATGCTTTCAAATGATGATCTAGCTCGCTTTAGAAATATGGCAATTTTGGTTCTAGGAGAAAGAGATCCGGCGCTTGATTTGCTGAAAGAAGAACGATGTGCCGCTAGTATTTATGGAAAACAATTAAACTATTCGCAAAATATTAGAAAAGGAATTTCTCAAACGCTTGCTTTGATGGGTAGTCGCCCCAAAACGCTTAGCAGCTGCTCTTGCAATGAAGCCTTAAACACTGTAAATTTTATTGTGCGCACATTGCTTGATGGGGCGGATTGGGAGCGATGGGCGAGCATAGATTACTACTTACCGCTTCTAGCAGAGGCTTCACCTAGTGAATTTCTTGATGCTGTAGAGTCGGCATTAGTTGATATTTCGAATTCTCCTTTTCATAAACTATTTGAACAAGAAGGAAGTGGGATTGAAGGTCGTAATTATATGTGCGGCCTGTTATGGGCTCTTGAAAAGCTGGCATGGTCTCCTGATTATTTATCAAGAGTAGCGGTTACCTTGGCGGATCTTGCCTCTATTGATCCCGGCGGATCTTGGGCAAATCGTCCTATAAGATCGCTTGTGAATATATTTTTACCTTGGCATGTGCAAACTGCCGCAAAATTTGATAAAAGAAAAGCGGCGATCAAGGCTGTGATAAAAAATCAACCTAAAATTGGGTGGTCCTTACTGCTAGAGTTGCTTCCGCAAGGTTGCCAAGCCACAATCGGAACTTGCCGCCCTATTTGGAGAGATTTTATCCCGCTAGATTGGAAGGATGGTGTATTTCGAAATGAATATTTGGAGCAAATTGCTGCCTTATCCGAGCTTATGATTGATTTAGCAAAAGAAGACGTGGATAAATTTATTGAGCTTATAGAAAGGCTTTCAAATTTGCCCAAAAATGCATACGATTTTATTCTTGATTATTGCTTGTCAGATAGCATAATAAATTTGCCCGAAGAAAAGCGCGATTTAGTTTGGGAAAAACTTGATGAGATTGTGCGTCGCCATAGAAAATTTTCTGATACTAACTGGGCATTGCCCGAAGAAGAACTTTGCAAAATCGAAAACTTAGCCGATAGTCTTGCGCCATCTTCGCCGGAAATAAAATATCGTTATTTATTTAATGGCGTAGTTTTTGAGTTATTGGACGAAGATGATAGCCATGATAAACAAATAGAAAGGCTCGCTAAAAAACGCAATTCCACCATAAAAGAAATTTTGGACAGTGGAGGTTTGATAAAGTGCATAAATTTTGCCAAAAAAGTAGTTTCGCCGCTTAATGTAGGTCGAGCTTTGGGCGAGATAGAATATGATTTGGTTGAAAATGAACTATTGCCAACATTTCTTGATTCAAATGATGAAGTTGAAAAGCAGGTTTTAAGCGGGTATGCACGGATCAAATTTTATAAAATCGGCATCGATTGGGTTGATATGATTATGCAAAAAGATTGGTCTTTAGAGCAACGCGCTAAATTTCTGTTGCTTTTACCTTTTAACGAAGAGGTATGGGAAACGGTTTCTAAATATTTAGGAGAAAACAGCGAGGGTTTGTACTGGAAAAATATTAGAGTTAATCCTTATGAATCAGGCAGCGATCTAAATGAAGCAACCGAAAAATTGCTTACGCATGGGCGCGAAGGTGCGGCCGTTATCTGCGCTGCTCACAGGACAAATAAAGCCGAGATTAATGAAGCCCTAGCGGTTCGTTCACTTATCTCTGTTCTTAATAGCGAAAGTGGCATGCAAGAACTCACCAACTATAGCTATGTGACCCATGATGTAGTTGAGCTAATTAATCGCCTTCAAAAATCAAAAACCATAGATCAAGACGTGCTACTTAAAATCGAATTTAATTTCTTTCCTTGGTTAAAAAGATTTTCAAGAGAAAAATCCCATACCGCAATCGAGAAAAAACTAGCTTCTGATCCGCAATTCTTTGCCGATATGATTGCCCTTGCCTTTCGGTCCAAACATGACAAAAGCGACGATACTAAAGAAATAGATGAGAATAAACGCTATCTGGCCAAAAATGCCTGCGATATTTTATATGAATGGAAACTTTGTCCAGGAGTTAAAGAAGATGGAAAATTTGACGAAAATGCATTTAAAGAGTGGGTCAAAGAAGCCAAAAGAATCACCGAAGAGACGGGGCATATAGGAGTTGCTAGGCACTATATCGGACAAATTTCAACCTACGCGCCTGCTGATCCGGGCGGACTTTGGATACATAAAGCCGTGGCCGATATCTTAGATGAGCGGGATGCCGACAAAATGCGCTCCGAATTCACGCTCGCGCTTTTTAATCAGCGCGGAATGCATACCTTTACTTACGGGCGGGAAGAGCGAGAGCTTGCTAAGAAAAATCAAGAAAAAGCCGAAGCCCTTGATGCGGAAGGTTTTACTAGATTTGCAGCAGCTATGCGCAAGTTTGCCGAGCAGTATACAAAAGAAGCGGAAATGGAAGAAAAAAGAGATATTTATGAAGAATACGATTAAATTTGATTTAAATTTCTTATTTTAAGCATGGCTACTGTTTATTAAATTTGAGTCCTAGCTTTAAGGAAAATATTATAAAATACGCGTTTTATTTTTTAACAAAGGAAATTAATGCGTAGAGCTTTTGAAAAAATCCTGCTCTTTAGCAACAACTTCACGCTCCTGCCAGTGGTCTTTGGCTTGCTCGGCGCGATCGTACTTTTCGTCATCGCTAGCTACGACGTAGGCAAGGTCTTCGTCGCCGTTTATCACTACTTTTTCGGCGACTTTCACCCGGAGAACTTCCACTCTGACGTCGTCGGCGAGATCGTGGGCGCGATCGACCTCTACCTTATGGCGCTGGTGCTTTACATCTTTAGCTTCGGCATTTACGAGCTGTTTATCTCCGAGATCGAGGAGCTCAAGCAGTCCAAACAGAGCAAAGTCCTAGAGGTGCACTCGCTAGACGAGCTCAAGGATAAACTGGGCAAAGTCATCATCATGGTGCTTATCGTTAACTTTTTCCAGCGCGTTTTGCACGCAAATTTCATCACCCCGCTTGAGATGACCTATCTCGCCGCCTCGATTTTGGCGCTTTGCTTGGGGCTTTATTTCCTACACAAGGGCGAGCACTGAGGCTTTTTGCGAGCCTGGCTTCAGGTTTGCTTTTTTAAATTTCGCTCCAAATTTTACCGCCGTGCCGTATGTGAATAACCTTTAAATTTCGCCTTTATTATTAAGTTTTATTTCAAAATTTCTCCAAATTTAAAGCTATATAAATTTAAGTTCTATTTTAGAGATAAATGCCGATTTTAAGGGCTTTGGGGATTAAATTTAAGATTACAAAATTAACCAAAATAATATATATTATTTCACTTTTCACTCCGTGAAAAAAACGTGAAAAGTTACGTTTAATTTCAGTCTTTTTTGAGCAAATTTGACGCTATCAAATTTTGAGCGGCACGACCCGCATCTTTACGGCATAAACCAAAATTGATTTGAATTTTCGGGTTGTAAATCGGGAGTTAAATTTGATGCTTCAAAAAATAGGTATAAATTTAAAAACGGCGCACGCTTACTGCATACGCCGCCAAGGGGTAATTTTTATCAAAACTAGCGGCAAAAGCGCCGCCCAAAATCAGTCAAATAGCGAATTTACGCTTTCGTTATGATACACGCGTCTGATCACTTCGCCAAAAATCGGAGCGACGCTGAGAACTTTTATCTTTTCGTTTTCCTCGCGTAGCGGTATCGTGTCGGTCACTACTAGCTCGTCTAGCGCGCTATCTGCGAGGTTTTCGTAGGCTTTGCCCGAGAGTACCGCATGCGTGCAGCACGCCATCACGGAGGTTGCGCCGCGCTCTTTAAAGACTTTAGCCGCCTTTACTATCGTACCGCCCGTGTCGATCATATCATCGACCAAGATCACATCCTTGCCCGCCACGTCGCCGATTACGTTCATTACTTCGCTTTCGTTAGCTTTTTCGCGGCGTTTATCGACGATGACGATATCGAGATTTAGGGCTTTTGCGACGCTTCTAGCGCGCGCGACGCCGCCGATATCGGGGCTAGCGATGATTGGATTTTTGAGATTTTTATTTTTGATATGGTCGTTAAAGATGATCGAACCGTAGAGGTTATCGACGGGGATATCAAAAAAACCCTGAATTTGGCCCGCATGAAGATCGATCGTGACGACGCGATCGATACCCGCCGTTTGCATCATATTTGCCACGAGCTTTGCCGTGATAGGCACGCGAGGAGCGGCTTTGCGGTCTTGGCGCGCATAGCCGAAATACGGCACCACAGCCGTTATCGAGCTAGCCGAGCTGCGCTTAAGCGCGTCGGTTAGGATCAAAAGCTCCATCAAATTTACGTTTGCAGGCGCGCAGGTAGGCTGGATGATAAAAATATCCTTGCCGCGCACGCTCTCGCCGATCTGCACGCTGATCTCGCCGTCGCTAAAGCGTTTGATCGTAGCTTCGCTAAGCGGAAGCGATAAATAATGCGAAATTTTCTTTGAAAAC
>CAUQHH010000093.1:0-8044 GCA_963517705.1 uncultured Campylobacter sp. | reverse complement strand
CCAAAATTTGATGAAATTTTAGGGCGCAAGGTTTATAGAAATTTGACCCAAATAGATGAAAATATCGACATCGCTGTGATGTTTAGAAAGGGCGAGTTTGCTAGCGAGCTAGTAAAAGACGCCGTCAAAAAAGGCGTGAAAACGCTATGGCTACAGCTTGGTATCACAAACGACGAAGCAGGAGCGATCGCGCGCGAAAACGGGATAAATTTCGTGCAGGATAAGTGTATAAAAATCGAGCTTCAAAGACTTGATTTAGGCTAAATTTGACGGCAATGCGCGATTTTGCGGCAAATATAAATAAAAATAAAGAAAACGTAAGCAAAAATACGGTAAATAAACGCGCGAGCAAAAGCGACGAAAAGTAAAATTTAAACAAAAACGAAAGGCTAAAATGATCTCTCTAAATAAAATAATCCAAGCCAAGCGCACGATAAGCGGCTTCGTGTATAAGACGCCGTTTGCCTACAGCGCAAAGCTAAGCCTCGCAAGCGGTGCGCTCATCTACCTAAAAGAAGAAAACCTCCAGCGCACGGGCGCATACAAGATCCGCGGCGCGTATAATAAAATCGCAAATTTAAGCTCAAACGAGCGTAAAAAAGGCGTCGTCGCAGCAAGCGCGGGCAATCACGCCCAAGGCGTAGCTATCTCGGCGCGCGAGTTTAAAACTCCCGCTACTATCGTGATGCCCGAGTCCACGCCGCTTTTAAAGGTGCTTGGCACCAAAGATCTAGGCGCCGAAGTCATCCTAAAGGGCGATAACTTCGACGAGGCCTACGCCTACGCCGTAGAGTACGCCAAGCAGCAGGGCATGAGCTTTATCCATCCGTTTGACGACGAGTACGTGATGGCCGGGCAGGGCACTGTGGGGCTTGAGATGCTTGACGATCTTGCCGAGCTTGAGACTATCATCGTGCCGGTTGGCGGCGGCGGACTAATCAGCGGCATATCAAGCTGCGTAAAGCAGGTAAATCCCAACATCCGCGTGGTCGCCGTGAGCGCGAAGGGCGCGCCTGCGATGTTTAACAGCTTTGGCGCTAAAAAGAGCATAAACTCAAAAACAGTTCGCACGATCGCCGACGGTATCGCGGTTCGCGACGCGAGTGAGACGACGCTGGCAAATATCCTAGAGTGCGTGGACGAGTTCGTGCAGGTTGATGACGAGGAGATCGCAAATGCGATTTTGTTCCTGCTCGAGACGCAAAAGATCGTAGTCGAGGGCGCGGGCGCGGTCGGCGTAGCTAGTATCCTGCACAACAAGGTCAAATTTAAAGCCGGCGAGCGCATTGGCATCGTGCTAAGCGGCGGAAACATCGACGTGCAGATGCTAAACGTCATCATCGAAAAGGGTCTCATCAAATCCCACCGTAAGATGGCACTGCAAATCACGCTTATCGACAAACCCGGTGCGCTCATGAGCCTAACCGATAGTCTAAAGATCGCAAATGCCAATATCGTGAAAATCGACTATGACCGCTTCTCCACGAGCCTAGAGTACGGCGACGCTAATATCACGATCACGCTAGAAACCAAGGGCGAAGACCATCAAGAGCTTATCAAAAAAGTGCTCAGAGAGCATGATTTTAAATTTATTCAGGTGTTTTAGGCGGTTAAATTTGAGCTCAAATTTGCTTGCTAAATTTGGAGTAAATTTGAGCCAAATTTAAACCCGTATCTTAAAGGTGCGGGTCTTGCCAAACTGCGCCAAAGTTCTAAACGACTGCTAAATTTAAATTTATATCGATACAAAACAGCCAAAAGCTCAAATTTAACGATTATTTTAACGAATTTCGCTAAAATCGCCTTTTAAAGGAGCAAAGATGATAGATGTTACAAGCCTTATTTTAGCGATTTTGCTGGCGATTTGCGTATTTACGATTTTTAGATTTAATAAAGCCTTAAAAACCGCGCAAAAGCCCGCAACTACGCAGATCAGCACCGAGATATCGCAGCTAAAATCCATCGGCGAGCTATCCGTTTTTCAGGTCTATAGCAAAGAGATCGTGACCAAAACCGACCACGCATTCGGCAGCTTTGGCAAGGAGTATCTGCGCTGGCTGGTGAGCGAGAAAAAGCTCTCGATGATATTTGAGTTTGAGATAAACTTCATCTACGACTTAACGAGCCCGCGCCTAGAGATCGTAAACGTCGCGAGCGAGGAGTATCTCATCAAGATGCCGCCTTGCAAATACAAATTTTCGATCGCGAATATGAAATTTTACGACGAGAAAAACGGTAAATTTATCCCGTTTTTGTTGCCTGATTCGCTAAACGGATTTTTCGGTAGCAGCTTTAGCGAGGAGGATAAAAACAGGCTCATCGAGGAGGCGCGCGCCGAGGTCGAAAAGATGTCCGTGCGCCTGATAAATCAGCTCCAGTCCAAGATCCACAAGTCCGCACGCGACACGCTGGAGGCGATCGCAAAGAGCTTTGGGGCTAGGGCGGTGAAGTTTGAGTTTAACGACGAGGGCGAGCAAGTTCAGCTAAATCTGCAAAACGTGGCGTGAGGGCAAGATGGCATTTCTAAAAGCGCTTTTGATAGGTAAAGCCAGGCAGTACGGCAACGCGGCGGCTACGGACGAGCTAGGTAAGGCGTGGCGCTCAGCGATATTTAAAAATGCGCAGACGGGTGAAATTTACGCGGGCGAGCTTGGATTTGAGGGGGACGAAGTGGCTGACACGAAGCATCACGGCGGCGTAAATAAAGCCGTGTTTGCAAATTCGCTCGAAAACTATCCCGCGTGGGAAGCTTATCTGGGGCTTAAAAATTTGCCGCTGGGCGCGATGGGCGAAAATTTGACCATTAGCGGGCTGGATGAAAATAGCGTAAACGTGGGCGACGTGCATAAAATCGGCTCATTGGTGCTACAAGTAACCCAGCCGCGAAAACCGTGTTTTAAGCTCGCAAAGCGGTGGGGAAATGCAAATTTGGCTAAAGAAATTTTTGCCACGGGGCTAACCGGCTGGTACTACAAGGTGCTTGAAAGCGGCTCATGTAGGGCTGGCTGCGAGGTGGAAATCCTGCAAAAAAACGAAAATGCTCTAAGCGTGATGCAAATAAATAAACTGTTTTTTAATCCGAGCGAAAATTTGGATTTGTTGCCCAAATTTAGGGCTCTTAAGGCGCTGCCTGCTAGCTGGCAGGATGATATAAATAAGCGCTTAAACGGCTCATACAGCATAGCTTTTATGGAAAAACTTTGAAAAAATGGCGAAAATTTGCCAAAAAGCTTGACAAATAAGGTAAAAATATATATAATCAGCTTTCTTTTTACAGGCTGGGGTATCGCCAAGCGGTAAGGCAATTGGTTTTGGTCCAATCATCCAGAGGTTCGAATCCTCTTACCCCATCCACTCAAATTTCATCGCGGAGTAGAGCAGTGGTAGCTCGTCGGGCTCATAACCCGAAGGTCGGCGGTTCAAGTCCGTCCTCCGCAACCAAATCTAAAATTTATCCTTCACTTACTCCAAAAAATTAAATTTTGAATTAAAGAAAATTATTTATGAACTTTGACGTATCTCAAATTTTAATCGTTTTGCTGCTGATCGTAATTGCTTTGCTAGCTTTAAAGCTATTTAAAAAGCAAAAAGTCAAGCAAACTAGGTACAAAAGCGATAGCGGCGATACGGTAAAAAGCCGTGCCGAGCTCATCGTGGCAAATTGGCTCTTTTACCGCGGTATAGAGTTTATCTACGAGAAAAAGGTGCCGACCAAAGAGCGCGTCATTAGCGATTTTTATTTGACGCAAAGTGAGATTTATATCGAATTTTGGGGACTTGAGACGCCGCAATATCTAAAAAGAAAAAGTAAAAAAATCAAAATTTACAAGAAAAACCGCCTAAAACTTATCCAAATGAACGACGACAGCTTGCGCGATCTAAACGCGTTTTTCGCCAAAGAATTTGCAAAACTCGGCGCAAAATACTAAATCAGGCCAAAGCCGTAAAATCGTCAAATTTTGTAAACACTATCATATATGTAGCAAATTTGTATGCAGATACGGCCGTTAAATTTGACCGATGCAAAATTTATTAAATTAAAACAACCAACTATATTAAAAGCATTTGCGGTCGTTTGAAAAATAGATATTAGTAAGGTGTAAGAGCTGAAGTCGCCGATCAGAGTGTGCGAGCGATAAAACCGTTTGAGCAAGAGCGCGGATATGGTTGTTAAAAAGATCTACTGCTCGCGTAACGCTAGGCGAGCGTTTATGCTTTTAAGGTCGGCAAATTTGCTCCAAAACAGTTCCAATCAGCGGCGAGTTTGATCAAATTTGGTCGCAGCGACGAAAAATAGCCCAAATCGTATCGTGCACCATTTTAAGGCTTAACAAATTTAACCAAAATAACGATTCTCGTAAATTTGCCTCGCTCATATTACTACATCGCTAAATCTAACCTTAACATTTTCAAGGTGCGGGTTATGTCCAAAATAGGTCAAATTTGATAAATCCGTAAAATTAAACAAAAACTTACAAGTTAAATTATCTTGTTTAAATTTAACCAAAGTCCGTTTGTGCTGCGCTTTGATAGCCCAAAAAGTCCGCAAAGTATCAAGCAAAGTCCGAGCAAAAGCCTAAATTCAAAGCTAAAAATGTATAATTACCCCAAATTTTTAAACAAGGAATAACAATGGATATAGTAGAGCAGGCCATAAACGACATCAAAAACGGCAAAATGGTAGTCATGGTCGACGATGAGGATCGCGAAAACGAGGGCGATCTGGTATTTGCGGCGACGTTTAGCGATACGCAAAAGGTAAATTTCGCCATCACTCACGCAAAAGGCGTGCTGTGCCTCGCGCTAAACGAGGAGATCGCGCGTCGCCTCGATCTAAATTTGATGGTGGATAAAAACACATCCTGCCACGAGACGGCGTTTACCGTCACGATCGACGCCAAAAACACGACTACGGGCGTGAGTGCATACGAGCGCGACGTCACGATCCGCCTAGCCGCCGATCCGATGTCAAAGCCCGAGGACTTCGTGCGCCCGGGACATATTTTCCCGCTCATCGCTAAAAAAGGCGGCGTGCTAAGCCGCACTGGACACACCGAAGGCTCGGTCGATCTATGCAAATACGCAGGCCTAACGCAAGCAGCCGTCATCTGCGAGATCGTAAAAGAGGACGGAAATATGGCCCGCAGACCTGATCTAGAGGCATTTTGCGAGAAATTTGGACTAAATATGGTCTCGGTATCAGAGCTCGTGCAGTACCGTCTAAAACACGAAAGCCTAATCGAGATAAAAGAAAAAAGCGCGGCCAAGATAGCGGGTTTTGACGCCCTAAAATGCGAGATCCTAGATCACAAGGGCGAGCGCCACTACGCCTTTGTTTTTGGCGAGATAAAAGACAAAACCGCGGTCAAATTTCATCAAATTTCAAGCGACGTGGAGTTGCTTTGCTCGGATAAATTCGACGACTTGCGAGACTCGCTCGAGTATCTATCCAAAAACGGCGGTGTCGCGGTATTTTTACAAGGCGAGGAAAAGTGCGGCGGACAGGTCAAGGACTACGGCATCGGGGCGCAAATTTTACACAAGCTAGGCGTCAGCCGCATCGAGCTTTTAAGCGCGAATAAGAACAAAGATTTCGTCGCGTTAAAAGGCTTTGGGCTTGACATTGCGGGCTACAAAGAGTAACGCAAACGGGCCTAGCGAGGTAGCGCGGGCCTTTGCCAAGACGCTAAATTTGGGACTTTTGTACGCGGATAAAAAGGGCGTCATAAAATTTATAAATAAAAAATTTGAGCGTATTTTTGCTCTGGCGCCAAAAATTTTTTACGGGGCGAAATTTGACGAGCTAATCGCCGCGGCGCAGGGACTTGGCGAGCTAAAAAGCTTTGAAAATCTCAAAAATAGCCAGCTAAACTCGAGCGATTTTATCGTAAAAAAGGGCGAAAAAAGCTACAGGCTAAACGTTTCAAACGTGCTTGAGGGCGGAGTGAAATTTGACGGATTTATCCTCGCGGTCACCGACGTCACGCACGAAAAAGAGCTCGAAAAAAAAGAGCTTGAGCATAGGCGCTCGGTGCTAGTTCACGCCAAAACCGCGCTGGTAGGCGAGATGATAAACTCCATCTCGCATCAGCAGCGCCAGCCTCTAAGCGCGCTGGGGCTCTATCTAGATAACATCGAGGAGTGCGCGCGCGAGGGCGAATTTGAGCGCATACCGGCTCAAATCGCAGCCTGCAAAAAGAGCCTAAGGATCATGGACGAAACGATAAAGGCGTTTAGAAATTTTTACGCGAGTGGCGAGGCGGCGGCGAAATTTAATCTCGTTAATATCATAAACGAGCTTATTTTGATAGTGTGGCCCGAGCTAAACTCTCACGGCATAGAGCTAAAATTTGCTCACGAGTGCGGCAAATGCGAGCTAAAAAGCGTCGCTAGCTACGTGAGACAGATCTTGCTCTCTTTGCTCTCAAACGCTAAGGACGCGCTGGTCGAAAGCGGATGCGAAACGCCGCAAATTTTGATCGAGCTAAAGAGGGCGGGCGAGCTTTTCTGCGTGAGTGTGAGCGATAACGGCGGCGGAGTAAAAGCAGATAGCGATGAGATTTTCGAGCCGTTTTTTACGACGAAAAATATGGGCACGGGCACGGGGCTAAACGTAGCTAGGGAGCTTGCCGTAAAAAAGCTAGGTGGCGCGCTGGAGCTTGAAAGCGCGGCGAATCCGACTAAATTTACGCTATTTTTAGGCGAAATTTAGACGAGGCGATAAATTTAAAAATTAGTTTGCAAACTTAATAAACACAAGCAAGAAACGAGGCTAGCGTGTATAGCAAAATAAAAAATATCTTAAACGGCGTAAATTTGCTCATCGTCGAGGACGACGAGAGCCTGCGCGAAAGCATCATAATATCGGTCGAAAACTACGTGAGCGAGGTTTACGCCTGCGCAAACGCCAAAGAAGCGCTGGAAGTTTTTGAAGCAAAGGGCGTAAATTTGGTGCTCTCAGATATTAACATGCCGCACATGAACGGGCTTGAGATGGCGGCTCGCATCAGGCAGCTGGATAAGGATGTGCCCATTATTTTTCTCACCGCATACGATAGCGACGAAAACGTGCTTAGCGCGATAGAGCTAGGCAGCTTTGGCGTGCTAAAAAAGCCCTTTGAAAAGCGCGAGCTCATCATGGAAATGAGCTTTGCGGCGAACAAATTTAAAAACGATTTTGCGGAGGTCGATCTAAAAAACGGCTTTAAATTTAACGCCTTTAGCAGGCAGCTAACAAAGCACGGCGAGCCTGTGGCGCTAACGAAAAAAGAGCAAAATTTGCTACATCTTTTTCTCAAAAATCAAGGGCGCGTCGTGAGCTTTGAGATGATCGAGACGTGCGTCTGGCAGGAGGGCAGCTGCACCGCCGACGCGATACGAAGCTTTGTGTATAAACTACGCAAAAAACTCTACCCCGAACTCATCCAAAACGCGCAGGACAGCGGATATGCGCTTGTCCTAGCCGAGCAAAATCAACGAACCGTGAGTCAAACGAGCTATATCTGAGGCAAGACGGCTTAATCAAAAATTCATAGTTTAAATACAAAATGCGGCGCTTTTAAATTTGGCGTCTGCAAAGACCGCAATGATAAATTTAATACAAAACTCGGCGATTATAATCCGTTTAAAATTTACGTTTTCTTAAAAGCGTAAATTAAGCATAAATTAAAATTTAAGTCGTAAAATGCGAATTGCTAATTTTAAAATCAACTTTAAGGAGAAAATATGCAAATAAATTCGCAAGAAGTTACGCAAACGCCCGGAAATAACACCGTCTTTCAAACTTGGTTGCTAAGCAGCGACGAAAACGCCTGTAAAAAGGGCTTTGAGAGGCTTTGCGCTTTGGTTGTAAATTTAAACAAAACGGCTAAAGTAAGGTTTGGCGCGGAGGCGAACGTAAACTGCGTAATCGCCGTCGGACGCGATGCGTGGCTAAAACTAGGACTCCCGCAGCCGCTACCAAAAGAGCTTGTAAATTTTAAAGCGATAAAAGGCGATAAACACGAAGCCGTGAGCACTGCGGGCGATATCCACGTTCATATTA
>CAUQHH010000092.1:0-8173 GCA_963517705.1 uncultured Campylobacter sp. | reverse complement strand
GATCTGTACTACGAACAAGCGAAATAAATAAAATTTAAGAAAGGATGAATATGTCTGAGGCAAATTTGCGTCTTATGTCCAACTCAAACGCAGTCGGGCGAAGATCGTTTTTAAAAATGGCCACGCTAGCGGGCGTTGCGGGCGGCATGAGCGGACTGGCTGCTAGCGGCGTAACTAGAAGCGCGACCAAAGAAGAGATGGCAAATCCGTTTCCAAACTCTAAAATCGTAAAAACCATTTGTACGGTTTGCTCCGTTGGATGCGGAGTGCGCGCCGAGGTAGAAAACGGCGTTTGGGTACGCCAAGAAGTAGCCCAAGATCACCCGGTAAGCGCTGGCGGCCACTGCTGTAAAGGCAGCGACGTCATCGATATGGTGCGCTCTCACTGTCGCGTAAAATACCCGATGAAAAAAGTAGACGGTAAATGGAAACGCATCAGCTACAAAGACGCGCTTGACGAGATCGGCGCCAAACTAAAAGCATATCGCGAGAAAAACCCTGAACAAGTGATGTTTCTAGGCTCTGCAAAAGACAGCAACGAGCAAAGCTACTACATCAGCAAATTTTCCGCGATGTTTGGGACGAACAACCTAGATCACCAAGCTAGAATTTGACATAGCGCAACAGTCGCCGGTGTGGCGAATACGTGGGGTTATGGAGCTATGACTAATCACCTTGGAGATATCCAAAACGCGAAGTCTATCTTTATAATCGGCGCAAATCCGGCGGTAAATCACCCGGTAGGATTTAGGCATTTTCTAAAAGCGAAGGAAAATAACGGTGCGAAGCTGATCGTGGTCGATCCAAGATATACAAGAACTGCGGCAAAGGCTGATTATTTCGCTCAAATTCGCCCGGGCACGGATATACCTTTTATGTACGGTATGATGAATCTCATCTTTGAAAACGGCTGGGAAGATAAGAAATTTATAGAAGACCGCACATACGGCATCGATGAGATCCGTAAAGAGGCCGCAAAATGGACGCCGGAAGTGGTAGAAGACGTAACGGGAGTACCGGCTGCAACGCTAAAAGAAATAACGGAAGTTTTTGCTAAAAACCGCCCTGGATCGGTCGTTTGGGCGATGGGTCTAACTCAGCACACCATAGGCAGCTCAAACACTCGTATCGCTCCGATCCTGCAACTAATACTAGGAAATATGGGCGTATCAGGCGGCGGCTGCAACATCTTGCGCGGTCACGATAACGTACAAGGCGCTAGCGATATGGCAAACGCCCCTGATAGCTTGCCTGGATACTACGCTAAAAACGAAGCTACGTGGAAATATTTTGCCAAAATGTGGAAAGTGGACTACGAGTGGTTGCAAGGAAATTTTGTAAAACCTGAATGGATGTTTAAGCCGGGATTTACCCTAGCTCGCTGGTGGGCGGGCGTGCTTGACGGCAAAAACGGCAACGACACTATAGAAAACGCTGGCGATAGCCTAAAAGCCCTAATCGTCATCGGTAACGGCATCACCTCGACAGCTCAACAGGCAAAAGTACAGGAGGGCCTTGACGGCCTTGAGCTTTTGGTGCTGCTTGATCCTTTCGTAAACGACGCCGGCGTTATAACAAATAAAAAAGACGGCGTCTATCTACTGCCTGCAGCGACGCAGTTTGAAACTAGCGGCACGGTCGTAGCTACAAACCGTAGCGGTCAGTGGAGAAGCCAGGTTGTAGAGCCTCTTTTTGAGAGTATGCCGGATCACGAAATTTTGTTTGAGCTTGCCAAAAGGCTAGGCTACTATGACGAGCTAACTCGCACGATCAGAGACTCCGAGGGCAAGATCGAGTGGCCTGAAGCAGCCACTCGCGAGATCGCTAGCATCGTAAAAAGCATCGGCCTAACCGGCTGGACTCCGGAGCGTCTAAAACGCCACCAGGCTAACTGGGATAAATTTGACGAAAAAACTCTAATGGGCAAAGAGGGCACCGAGGTGGCTGGCGAATACTACGGCTTGCCGTGGCCTTGCTGGACGGAAAAACACCCGGGTAGTCCAAATTTATACGATATAAGTAGACCGGTAATGCAAGGCGGCATGGGCTTTAGAAACCGCTTCGGCCTAGAGCATAACGGCGTAAATCAGCTAGCAGCCGACGGTAGCGCGCCTGTAGGCGGAGCGCAAAGCGGCGGGTATCCGGAGATCAAAAAAGATAACATCGAAAAGATACTAGGCATCACGCTAACGGATGAAGAGCGCGAAAAAATGGGCGCGACCTGGGCAACGGATGCTAGCGGTATAATCGCCGAAAAATGCATGGAAAAGGGCATCGCTCCGTACGGCAACGCAAGAGCCAGAGCGGTAGTTTGGACGTTCGTAGATCAGATACCGCAGCACAGAGAGCCGCTACATACGCCTCGCCAAGACCTTGCGCAGAAGTATCCGAGCTTTGAGGATAAACCGAATCACTACCGCGTATTTACGAAATACAAGAGCTTGCAGCTAAGTAAGGATTTCTCAAAAGAGTTCCCGATAAATTTGACTACGGGACGCCTTGTAAACTTTAGCGGTGCTGGCATGGAGACGCGCGCTAGTATGTACCTATCTCGCATCACGCCTGAGATGTTTGCAGATATCCATCCTGAGCTTGCGGCTAAACACGGCATTAAAAACTGGGATTTCGTATGGATTCATTCGCCTGAAGGCACGAAGATCAGGGTACGAGCTAGAGTCGTACCGTCGGTTAAACCAGATACTATATTCTTGCCGTTTCACTGGGCTGGATACATGCAAGGCGTCGATATGACGGGTAATTTCCCTGACGGCACCAAGCCTTATGCGGTAGGCGAGAGCGCAAATACCGTCGCTAACTACGGCTACGATATAGTCACTCAAATCCCTGAAACAAAAAGCGGTCTATGCCGCATAGAAAAGGCGTAAAATGAGCGAATTTAACGATAACAATAGACTTAAATTTTATTGCGACGACGATAGATGTATCGACTGTAACGGCTGCGCGGTGGCTTGCGACGAGGCTCACGAGCTGCCTCTTGGCATCCGCCGCCGCCGCGTCATCACGCTAAACGAAGGCGTACCCGGTAAGGAAATATCAACCTCGATAGCCTGCATGCACTGCGAGGACGCTCCGTGTTCGCTGGTTTGCCCAGTCGATTGCTTTTACATCAGAGCCGACGGCGTCGTGCTACACGACAAAGATATCTGCATCGGCTGCGGATACTGTCTATACGCGTGTCCGTTCGGCGCGCCTCAGTTTCCGCGCGAGGGAGTGTTTGGCGCCAAAGGTTCGATGGATAAGTGCACGATGTGCGCAGGCGGTCCGCTACCGACAAATAGCGAAGCCGAGCGCGAAGAGTACGGCCAGGATAGAATTTCCGAAGGCAAAGTACCGGTTTGTGCGGCAATGTGTTCTACAAAGGCGCTGCTAGTAGGCGAATCGTCTATGATAGAAAAAATCTACGGCGATAGAGTCAAGGCTCGCGGCTACGGCTTTAAAGACCTAAAACAAACTCCGACCTGGAAGCTTGCTTATTACGCAGGCGACAGGCTAAAATACAGCTTCTAAATTTAATCGCTTCGCTCGCTTTGGCGGGGCGATTAATCTCATCAAATTTGACGCTGTTTGTCTGCGTCAAATTTGACTCATACTTTTTTAGCTTCATTAAATTTTACGCGGTATTTCGTCAAATTTGAATGCAGGCAAATTTGGAATAAAAGTGGATAAATTAAGTAGAAAAAGGGCGGTCTCCCGCCCTAAATTTACGCTCTAACAGGCGATAAATACGGATTTGCCGAGTGCATCGACATCTCGTTTTGCTCTCTAAATTTGATAAATTCCTCTTCGCTTAGACGCCTGATGTTTGCTATCGTCATCTTTAGCGGCGTGATGCCCGAGAGCGGATCGGGATCGCCGGCGTTGGCTAGCTCGTTACCGTCGGCCTCGCTATAGTGGAAGGTCGTAAATATCGTGCCTTCTTTTAGATCCGGATTTATGCGTAGTTTGGCCGCGATCTGGCCGCGTTTGTTTTGTACGAGCGCGTAGCAGCCCTCCTCTAGCTCCCTCTCGCGAGCAATATCGGGACTCACCTCGATGAGCGCGCCCTCGACGCCTGCGCCGTATTCAAGAGCCGGACACTCTCTAGTCATCGTGCCCGTGTGGTAGTGATAGACCTTGCGTCCGGTCGTAAATAGGCACGGATATACCTCGTCGGGCACTTCGCTAAGCGCGCCGCTACCGACTGGGTAGCCCTCCGGGATATTCATCTTGGCTCTAAATTCGGCCTCAGCCTTTGCGCGCTCCTCTTTATCATCTACGTAAAGTACCGGCGCGAAGCGGAATTTGCCGCCAGGCAGCATGGACTTGTGATCTGCGTAAAGCACCGGCGTACCCGAATGCTCCTCGTCCGGGCAAGGCCAGCTGATACCGCCTAGTTTGCCTAGTCTATAGTAGCTGATACCGCCGAAAAATTTAGGCATAAGCTCCCTTAGCTCGTTCCAAATTTGCTCAGGGCTTGCAAAATCAAACCCCTCTAGTCCCATGCGGTTTGCGATGTTGCAAACGACCTTCCAATCAGGCTCCACGCCATTAACGGGCTCGCTAGCCTTGCGCGTGCGTTGGACGCGGCGAGAGGTGTTGATAAAGGTTCCGTCCTTTTCGCCCCAGCCCGCGGCAGGTAGCACCACGTCGGCCTTATGCGCGCTCTCGGTAAAGAAAAGATCCTGCACGATAAAGCAGTCTAGATGGTGCACGGCGTGGACGAAGTGCTCGGTCCAAGGATCGCTCATTACGGGGTTTTCGCCGTAGACGTAGAGGACTTTTAGCTCGCCGCTATCCATTTTATCGGGTGCTTGCGTTAGCTTAAAGCCTGGAACCGGATTTAGCTCAAAGTGCCATACTTTGCGTGCTTGCTCCTGTGCGTAAGGGCTATTTACCGCGCCGGCCGGGATGACGTTAGGTAGCGCGCCCATGTCGCATGCGCCTTGGACGTTGTTTTGACCGCGCAGAGGGTTTACGCCAGCGCCCTTTTTGCCTAAATTTCCCGTTAAAACGGCTAAATTTGATAGCGAAAAGACGTTTGAGGTACCGTCGCTAAACTGCGTGATACCCATCGTGTAGCAAATCGCCGCCGCGCCTGCTTTAGCATACATTCTAGCTGCCTCTATGATGAGCTCTTTTTTTACGCCCGTTTCGCGCTCGAAACGCTCAGGCGTAAAGTCCTTAACCGCTTCTTTTAGATATTCAAATCCCTCGGAGTACTTCTTTATAAATTCGCTATCTTGCAAATTTTCGGCGATTATGACATGCATCATCGTATTTAGCGTTTTGATATTCGCTCCGATCGGGATTTGCAAGAAAATATCGGCTTTTTTAGCCATATCGGTGCGCTTTGGATCTACGACGATCATCTTTGCGCCGCGCTGAAGGCCGCGCTGCATCTGCATAGCGATGATCGGGTGGCACTCGCTCGTGTTGGTACCGATGAGTAAAAATACGTCCGTATCAGTCGCAAATTCGACTAAATCGTTCGTCATCGTTCCGTTTCCTAGCGTGCTGGCAAGACCTGCCACTGTAGGAGCGTGTCAAAGACGGGCGCAGTGATCGACGTTGTTGCTGCCCTGGGCGCGGAAAAATTTCTGGAAAACGTAGTTGTCTTCGTTATTTGAGCGCGCGGAGCTAAAGCCCATGATCGAGCTTGGGCCGTATTTTGCGACGGTGGATTTAAATTTATCCGCGAGGAAATCATAAACCTCCTCAAAACTCACTTCTTCAAGCTCTCCGTGCTTGTCGTAGACGCCGTTTAGCTTTCTCATCATCGGACGGCTTAAGCGTTTAGGAGAGTTTACGAACTCCCATCCGAACATTCCTTTTAAGCAAAGCTCGCCGTCGTTTACGTGGTGGTCTTTGCTAGGTTTGGCGTCTACGATTCTACCGTTTCGCACGATAAGATCGATGCCGCAGCCCGTACCGCAATATGGACAGGTGGTCTTTACGATCTCTTCCATTTTTGCTCCTTTCTGGTATTACTGAAATTTATGAGATTATTATACAACGGCAAATATAAATTTAGTTTTAAAATTAGTATAAAGTTTTAAGAATTATTTAAGTAATATGCAAATTTAGCATATTACTTTTTTGCCTTAAATTTTTATTTTTAGAGGAATTTTAAGATATGTGTTTAAAACAATGTAAAATTTATTTAAAAATTATTACTTTTAAATGTATTTAGATGTATAATGGAGATAGAAAATCTTTTAAAGGAGTAGCCATGAAAAATTTAGTTATTTTTCTAGTCGTCCTAGGTATCATCGGCGGTATCGCCATGAAGTACATCAACGCCTTTCCCGTACTCGACGAAACGGTCAAGGAGAAATGGGCTCAGGTGCAAAACCAATACAAACGCCGCGCCGATCTTATTCCAAATTTAGTAAAAACCGTCCAAGGCTACGCTAGTCACGAGGAGAGCGTGTTTAAGGAAGTAACCGAAGCTAGAAGCAAAGCCTCTCAAATGACGATCGACGTTAGCTCGCTAGACGATCCCGCTAAGCTAAAAGAGTTTGAAAACGCTCAAAAAACTCTAGGCGGCGCGCTATCTAGGCTAATGGCCATCACCGAGAACTACCCTCAGCTAAAAGCCGATCAAAATTTCCTCTCCCTGCAAAGTCAGCTTGAAGGTACGGAAAATCGCATAGCGGTCGCTAGAAAGGACTATATCGCAGCGGTCAAGGACTATAACATCGCCCTTCGCAAGATACCGGATAAGTTTATAGCCGCGATTTTTTATCCCGAGCTAAAACCGCGCGTGACGTTTGAAGCAAGCGAAGCCGAACAAAGTGCACCGGACGTATCCTTCGCCAAATAACCAAATTTAAGGTACAAAAATGAAACGCATTTTATCTACTTTATTTTGCGTTTTTACGCTTTTAGGACTTACGGCTATAAATTTATCGGCAGCAGATAATGCTACCGAACAAAACCCAAGCGTAAAAGAAACTACTACTCAAACATCAAACGAAAAGAGTTCAAATTTCCCTGCCTTAACGGGCAGGGTAGTAGATCAGGCAAGAGTACTAAGCCAGAGCACAAAAGACGAACTAGAAACATTACTAGCTACTCACGAAAACAACACCACAAACCAAGTTGTGGTCGTGACGCTGGAGTCGCTGGATGGCGTAGCGATCGAGGAGTACTCCTTAGAACTAGCTAGACATTGGGGTATAGGACAAAAAGGTAAAGATAACGGGGTAGTATTAGTAGTAGCTCCAAACGACAAACAAGTACGCATAGAGGTAGGATACGGTCTAGAAGGTACTCTAACAGATGCTCTTAGTAGCAACATCATAAACTACTACATAATCCCTGAGTTTAAAAAAGGCGATATCCAAAATGGTATAAACATAGGCATACAAAAGATCATCGCTCTACTTGGTGGGGATGAGGGGGTTAAGGAGGAGATAGAAAAGCAAGATGAGACGCCTATGGAGGCTTACGGGATAGTAGCGGGCATGTTGATGGTATTTGCTTCGGCTATTTTTGGCGCGGCAGCTCTGCGAATCGGAGCCAGCGCGACGCTATCGGGCTTTATCTCGGGCGTAGCCACAGGGACGTTTGGTATCGAGGATCTGCTTGTTAGAGGTGGGGTCTTGCTCGTTCTTTTCATGCTGCTTTTTTATCTAATGCGAAATATGAAAACCGGCGGCAGAGGCTTGTACGGCGGTGGCAGCTCTGGCGGTTACGGCGGCGGCGGATTTAGCGGCGGCGGCGGAAGCTCGGGAGGCGGCTTTAGCGGCGGGGGCGGAAGCTTTGGTGGAGGCGGAGCTAGCGGCAGGTGGTAGTCTGTTGCTTTAAAATTTAGCGTCAAATTTTATGACTTACTAAATTTGACGATTTTTGCTTTGTAAATTTGATTTAAAACCGCGAGTCGGTAGTTAAATTTGACCCGAGACGCCGTCAAATTTGCTCGCTTTGCTAAATTTAGTTGACGTCAAATTTGCAGCTTTTTAGGCACGGTAGATAAGGCGCATAAATTTGACCTTATAATCTAGCGCCGCCAAAATACGCGCAAATTTTACCCGCCGCCGTCAAATTTGCGCTCAAATTACGGATTAAATTTCCCCCAAAATCTTTTTATAATTGCTAAAAATAGGCGAGTTTTCCCCAAAATACAAACTCATCGCGCGCACGTAGCGATCGAGCGGATTTTGGATGCGGT
>CAUQHH010000091.1:0-8221 GCA_963517705.1 uncultured Campylobacter sp. | reverse complement strand
TATATCCTCCGCGCCTAAATTTAGCGCCGCTCTAGCCTTACCGCAAAGCGAGCGGCCGATGATGAGCGGTATACGCCCGCCGGCTCTAATCTCGTCAAATATCGTGTTGGGCGAAAGCGTAAAACGAGCGACCGGCTCGCCTTCGGGTTTTTCGTTTTTGTTTAAATTTTCAAATTTAGCTTCGCCGTAAATTTGAACCGCGTCAAATTTACCCTCGGCGCTCAAATTTACCCGCCCGACGCGTAATATCTCGCCCGCGTACGGATAGATATCTACCACATCGCACGTCTCTAGCGCGCTTACGTCGGCTACTATGGGCAGCGCGCCGCTATCCTCGGCGGTGTTAAAAAATATCGGCGCGATCGCCGTTCCTATCACGATACCGCCGGTTTTTTTGTTCGGCACGCCCTCTATCTCGCGCCCGAGGTGCCACTGGATGGAGTTTATGCCGCTCTTTCGGCTACTGCCCGTACCCACGACGTCGCCCGCGTAGACGACTTCTAGCCCGCTTTTTTTAAGCTCATTGATCATTTCTAGGCTGCCCGGCTGACGCTTAACCAGCATCGCATTTGCGTGCAGCGGGATGTCCGAGCGCGTGTAGGCCTCGCTAGCCGGGCTTAGATCGTCGGTGTTGGTTTCGCCGACGATCTTAAATATGACCGCTCTAATGCGTCGCGGCAGGCTCTCGCGTGCCCTAAACCACTCAGCCTCCGCCCACGAGCAAAGCACTTCTAGCGCAAATTTATTGGCTTTTGCAAGCTCTGCTACATCGTTAAAATAATCATGCACGAAAATCGTCTCTTTTAGCACGTTACAGGCAGCCTGCACTACGGCCTCGTCGGCGTTTTTTAGGCTCTCAAGCAGCACGATGACGCTGTATCCGCCAAGCATCGGCCTCAGCAAATTTACGGCGGCGATTTTGTTAAGGCCGCTTATCTCAAGCCCGCGATTTATAATCTCGTTTAAAAACTCCGCCTTTACCTTCGCCGCGTCGTCTACGCCCGGATTTACGCGATTTGCGAGCAAATTTACGAGCCGCTTTACCCTCTTTTGATTTTCATCTAGCTTTGCGGCGATAATCGCTTCGCCTTCACCGCCCGGCTCCATCGGTGGCACGCGTCCTGAGAGCAAGCCTAGATACTCCCTCTCGTGCGCGCTTTCAAGCCTTAAAAGCTCGCAAACTTTTCTCGTCTGCTCCTCGTTTAGCGGTAGCGGCGGCACGCCTAGAGCCTCGCGCTCTTTTACGTGTTTTTCGTATTCGGTAAAAAAGTCCATCGTTTTTCCTTAATCCATTTTTTAAACGATACGATTTTAGCGAAAAACAGATAATAATATAAACTAAATTTCGCTAAATTTGCATTACTTGATACCCAAGGAGTAAATTTTGCAAAAAGCGTATTTTGACTCGCCTATCGGCGTTTTGGAGATTTGCGGCGACGAGAACGGCGTTTGCGAGATAAATTTCGTGCGAGATTTTGTCCGCACTGACGTAACGGACGCAAATTTAAAGCTCTGTTTAAGCGAGCTTGAAAGCTATTTTAAAGGCGAGCTTAAAACATTTAAAACGCGGTTAAATATCGGCGGCACGGCGTTTCAAAGGTGCGTTTACGAAAATCTGCAAAAGATCGCTTACGGGCAGCGCGTCACGTACGCCGGGCTAGCAGCGATGACGGGGCGGCCGAAGGCGTTTCGCGCGGCAGGCTCGGCAAACGCAAAAAACAAAATCCCGATCATCGTGCCATGCCACAGAGTCGTCGCCTCAAATGGTCTTGGCGGATACAGCGGCGGCGAAGGACTAGCGACTAAAATTTGGCTTTTGGAGCATGAAGCAAAATTTAAAGACAAAGCTTAACGTCTTTAAAACTTGACGATGTAAAATTTATCTAAACGAGTACAAATTTGATGACTTAATTCTAGTTGAGTATAATCCCATTCGCACGAAGTACGGCACCGTTTTTCACTCGTAAAACGCGAGGCAAATTTGCCAAAATCTAAATCCAGCAAGCAAATAAACTCAGCCCGTTTCAAAACTCAAATTTAAATACAAAGTTGCCGGTAAATTTGAGGCAAAAATATATCTGCAAAAAGGCAAAAACAAATTTAAACCGTAAACAAAAATGCAAATTTGACCGAAAATCGCGCCGCTTTGGCCGTTTGCGCCGCCTTGCCAGATAGCAAAATTTATCGCCCAAAACCCGCTCAAAAAACAACAGCCAAAAACATCTCTTAAGCCGGCGCATACCGCTAAATTTTATTATTTTTACCCTTGGCTTTCGTGAGATCTCTACGATTTAAAAACCACACTATAAATAGAAAAAAGGCGGCTATTTTTAAGCATGCATAGATCGAATCCATGCGTCTCTGTGGCGTTTGCAGTTCATATTCGTAGCTATATCTGACGTAAACCTTGCCCGCATCGTCTTCTAGCTGCAAAATTCTATTTCCTAGCGGCACTACCTTGCTATATATAACCGCCCTCTTTTTTATGAGCGGTCTATACGACTCGTCATCTCTGCTATCTATGTAGTATGACACCACCGAGCCGTCATCCAGCCTCAGTTTTAGCTTTCCGTCGCCTTTTAGACCGTAGTTTGCACACTCCACCGTCCCTTTTTTTTTGTTTTGTTCGTTTCGCTGTTTAAAATCGCTATAAAAAATAAAAGCCTTTATAATAAAAACCATAAAAGTAAGACACAAACCGACCATAGCCATCAAAAACGCCGAAAAGATACTTCTTAAGGCAGAGCCGTTACCGTAAAATCCCCTTTTTATAAAAACTACATACAAATACGAGTTTTTGATTTTTTCTTTAAATTTCTCCAAATTTAACTCCCGTTACTTGATACTATTTATCCGCAAAAACTAGCGTAACCACACCGCTAGCGATCAGCGCGATGCCGATCCACTCTCTGACGCTCGGACGCTCACCCAAAAACACAACCGCAAAAACAACAACCAAAACGACGCTAAGTTTATCCACGGGTGCTACCTGCGACGCGGAGCCTATCTGAAGCGCCTTAAAATACGCCAGCCACGACGCGCCAGTTGCAAGTCCACTAAGCGTCAAAAATAGCCAGTTTCGCGCGCTTAGCTCGCCAAGGGGCTGCCACTTTTTAGCATACGTGAGAAACAAAATCAGCGCCGCAGCGATAACGAGCGTCCTGATAAAGGTCGCGTAATCCGAGTCTATACCCTCAAGACCGACCTTGGAGAAAATCGCCGTAAGCGCGGCAAAAACCGCCGAAGCTAGTGCCCATAAAGCCCACTCTCGCATGATTTATCCTTTGCAAAATTATAGTCAAATTTTACGGCAAATTTAGCTCAAAAGGGTGCAAATTTAAAATAAAAAATAAGAGAAAGCTGCAAAGCGATTAAATTTGGCAGCGTCGTAAATGGATTAAGTAGCGTTTAAATTTAAAAAAGCGAATGCCTGATTTTTGACATTCGCCTTTAAAGTTTGATTTAAAATTTATTTTTTCTAACATCCGCGACGATATTTTTAGCCATATCGTCTATCTCGGCCGTAACCTCGTTTGTGGTATTTACGATCGAGATATTTTGATGAGTGATAGAGTCGATTTGCGTGACCGACTGATTTATCATATTTATGCCGTCGCTTTGCTCCTTGATGCTTTCACTCATCTCATTGATACTTTGAGCTAGCACGTTTGCGTTAGCTTCGATTTCGCTTAGGGATTTTTGCGTTCGCTCGGCTAGTTTTCTTACCTCATCGGCCACGACGGCAAAACCACGCCCGTGTTCGCCTGCTCGTGCTGCTTCGATGGCAGCGTTAAGCGCTAGCAAGTTTGTCTGATCGGCGATGTCGCGGATGATCACGATGATGTTTTTGATCTCCTCGCTTTGGCGAGTTACGTCCTGCGCCTTTTGACTGATGGCGTTCATAGAGCTACTCATCTGCTCGATTGCAGCAGCGCTTTCTTGGATGGAGTCGGCTTGTCTATGAGCGCCGTCGGTCAGATTTTTCATAGATTCGGCTAGGATTTTAGCTTTTGCTTCTAGGCTTTCGGCCTCGTTTAGATTTTCTTTTAGCATATTGCTAACAGCTACACCGGCGCTCTCTATGCCCATGATCATATCTTTTAGATCGCTTTCTAGCTCATCTTTGAGCTCGATTTTAGCGGTATAATCGTTTTTGTTATATGAGTTTAGCACTCGCGCGATATCTTTTAAATTTGAAGATATTGAGCTAAAGAATTTATTTAGCAAATCTTTTAGTTGCACGAGAGCCGGATTGTTCGGATCCGCCTTTATAGTCGCGCCCATATGGCCTTTTATCATGAGATTTGCGATGCCGTTCATCTCCTCGATCAGAGCGCTATCTTTTTTGATGCCGTAGACTACTTTATCTATATTTTCGTTGATAGCCCTACTCATAACGCCGAATTCATCCTGCGTATTTACGGCTAACTTTTCAGGAGCCTTGGATACCTCATGTGTGACGAATTTAAATGTATCCTCAAGCTTTTCTTGGATAGTTTTTATCGGACTGAGAGATTTTTTAAGTAGTACGTAGACAAAAATCGAAAGAGCAACTATAAATAACGCCGCTAGCGCAAGCTGAGCCTTAAGTAGAGGAAGGGTATTGCTAGAAAAAGTATCCGCTCCGATAGCTGCAACAGCTAGCCAGCCTTTATCGTTGATAGGCAAAAGTTTAGCCGTTACGTTCTCGCCCTTATAGTTAGTATAAGGAATAAGTCCGTTTTTATCAAATTTCTTTTCTGCATATTGCTTGGAGAGATATGTAGTAGAGTCGACTGATTTACCAACATTCTCAGGATTTGAGTGCATTAGCATGACGCCGTCTTGATTCATTAAATAAACATAGCCGTATTCGGTCTTGCCCATATCGAGGATTTTTTTGCTTAGAGTTTTTATATCGATATCTATACCTACTATACCGACAAATTTACCGTTTTTTACTGCAGGCGCCACGAAAGTTACGACCAAATCGTTAGTCGAAGTTAAACGCGGCTGCATATAAATAGCTTTATTTTCATTTTTTGCCGCCCCGTACCAACCCCTAGTTCGCGGATCATAGTTATCGGCCAAAGTTGTTCTTTTACCGTCCGATTGGAAAAAATAGCCATCATCGCGTCCATAGTAAACATAAGTAACCAACGAATTTGCAAGCTCTTTTTCTAGCACCAAGTGACGCATTATATCATCGCCGTCGTCTGAAATTTTCTCGATGTTTGCAGCTATTTTTTTGACCATAGCCAAATAATCCTCAAAAAACGAATTAGCAACAGTATCAACGTCTTTTAAAATTTGAGCCTGATTTTGGCTGACGAGCTGAACGACCTTATTCTCGGCCGTATAATAACTAACCGCCGAAATAGCGGCAAACGAAACGATCAGCGCGACGATGAGCATTAGCGCGATCTTGTTCGTGATAGAACGCATTTTCTCTCCTTAGATTTTGATTAAAATTTCTATTTTACTACGTTAAAAATTAAATAAAATTAAAATTTTACATTAACTATGTTTTAAAAGCAAAATCCAGTCCAAATTTATTAAAAATAAGAAGTAATTTTTATGAGAATAAAATATAAAGCGGAATGAAAGCAAAATCAGCGTAGCAAAAATGATAAATTTAATCCAAATTTATACCGCTCCGAGTTAAATTTAACGACTGAATTTTAAACGCCTCGCCAAGTCAAATTTAACCCGGCGAGGCTTTATCAAATTTAAGCCGCAAATTTAGTTAGCGGCTTAAAATTTAAACAAATTTCGGATCGCTAAACGCCGTTAGCTCAGGCGCCTTGCCCGTAAATTTCTCGATATTTACAAGCGCAGTGTGGCTGATGTTACCGTTAGCTAGCTTGCTAGTAGGAATATCGATAGTTAGGACGTTTGGCGAGCCGTTTTTGCAAAGACCCGCGTCAAATCCGTCGTACCATACGCCCTCAGCTAGCTTAACAACGCCCTCTTTGATATCTTGCGTCACGTATGCGCCGGCTAGCACTTCGCCGCGCGCGTTAAATACCCTGACCAAATCGCCCGTTTTTATGCCTTTTTTCGCGGCGTCTTTAGGGTGTATCCAGATCGGCTCGCGGTTTGCGATCGCGTAGTTTTCGCGCAGAGATGTTTGGTTTAGCTGCGAGTGAAGGCGATCGGTAGGATGCGGGCTTAGCATGTGTAGTTCGGCAGGTTTATCTTTCATACCTAGCCACTCGATCGGCTCAAACCACATCGGGTGCGCGCCGCAGTCCTCATAACCCATTTTCTCGATGGTTTCGGAGTAAATTTCGATTAGGCCGCTTGGCGTTCCCAGCGGATTTAGCACCGGATCCTCTCTAAACTCGCCAAATCTTACCCACGCATCGCTCTCAGGCGTCGAGGCGAAAGTTACCGGCTTATTTTCGTTCCAAAACTCCTCAAACGGCTTCATATCCGTTTCAAAATCAGGTATGGCCTTGACCTGCTCGTACGCCGCGCCGTAGTACTCTTTGATCCAGTCAAATTCATCCTTGCCGTTGTCGGTGTAGGCTACGACTAAATTTTTAGCGTACGCCTTGCAAAGATCGACGAAAATTTGATAATCGTCGCGCGCTTCGCCGTATTTTTCCACGACTTGCTTCATCGGCACGATGTTCATATTCGAGTAGTCGCCCGTCATCGTGACGTCGTTGCGCTCGTATGCCGTAGTAGTCGGAAATACTATATCGGCCATCTTAGCCGTCGGCGTCCAGTAAGCTTCGTTTACGACTACCGTGCGAGGTTTGCGCCACGCTTCTAGCAGGCGGTTCGTCTCTTGATGGTGGGCGAAAGGATTGCCGCCGACCCAGTAGATAAAGTCGATATCGGGATACGTGATTTTCTTGCCGTCGTGATCGATCACTTTGCCCGGATTTAGCAGGGCGTCCGCGATACGAGCGACAGGGAATGCATAGTTTGTCGCCTTTTGCAGCCAGCTTTGACCAGTACCCGCAACCGCCGCGGCTTTAGCGACGAATCGGCCGCTTGCGTCAAATTCTCCGCTATCGGTACCGATAAACTCGCCCTCGTCGTTAAATTTACCCACGCTTGCGCTATTTACGCCGCCGATGACCGCGCCTTTGCAAGTCGGAGCGCCGCCGTTTGAGTAGTGGTAGCTAAGGCCAAATCCCCCACCAGGAAGCCCGATCTGTCCTAGCATAGCCGCCAAAGTTACCATTGCCCAGTGCGGCTGCTCACCGTGATGCGCGCGCTGCATACCCCAGCCGCTCATTATCATCGTGCGGTTAGCGGCGAAGGTATCTGCTAGCTCTTTTATGAGGCTTGCTTTTAGGCCGCAAATTTTGCTCGCCCACTCTAAATTTTTAGGCGTGCCGTCGGTTTTACCGAGCAGATACGGCAGGAACTTATCAAAGCCGCTCGTATAGGTCTCGATGAAGTTTTTATCGTATTTGCCGCTCTCGTATAGGTAGTGCATCATGCCTAGCATCATCGCGGTGTCGGTGTTTGGTACCGGAGCGATCCACTCGGCCTTATCAAAGTACTGCGCCGTTTCGCTTCTTATAGGGTCGATTATTATGACCTTTATGTCGCTGCGTTTTTTTAGCTCTTCAAAGTACTTAAAGCCCTGCTCGTCGGTGCTAGTCCACGCTATGCGAAGGGTTGCCATCGGGTTTGCGCCCCAGATAACGACTACTTTTGAGTTTTCTAGTACTACAGGCCAGCTGGTTTGCTGCTCGTAGACCTCGATGCTGCCTACGACGTGAGGCATGATGATCTGGCTAGCGCCCGTAGAATAATCGCCCAAAGAGCCAACAAATCCGCCGCTAAGATTCATAAATCTATGAAGTAAAATTCGCGAGTTATGCACGTTGCCGCTTGATTTCCAGCCGTAGCTACCCGCAAATACGCCCTCTAGCCCCTTTTGTTTTCTCGTCTTTTTTAGCTCTCTAGCTACTAGCTTTATCGCATCTTCGTAGCGTACGCGTACCCATCCGTCTTTACCTCGCAGTTCGGGTTTTGGCGAGTCCGGATTTTCTAGGTAGCTTTTGCGCACCATCGGGTATTTTATGCGTGATTTATAGACCATGTCGGCGGTGTAGTGCTGCAACGGATTATACACTTCGCTCGTTTTTTGAAACGGCTCTGATTTTACGATCTTGCCGTCTTTGACGCTAACTTTTAGCATGCCCCAGTGAGCAGCCGTTAGCACCTCGCCGCTACGTACGTTTGCCGTATTTAGCTCGGCGCCGAGTAAATTTGA
>CAUQHH010000090.1:0-8262 GCA_963517705.1 uncultured Campylobacter sp. | reverse complement strand
TCGGCAAAATTTTCGCCAAGCTCGACTCGCTCGAGTTTCACTTTTTCAGGAAAATCGGCGATGAGCTTAGCATATTCAAGTAAAAAATTTTCTACCATTTTTAATTATTTGCTAGTTATTTTTGCAACCCTATCGCTAAGTTTTGCACCAACGCCCTTCCAATAAGCCAAGCGCTCAGCGTCAAATTTTACCACCTCAGGCTCAACCATCGGGTTGTAGTAACCGATCGACTCTATCCAGCCGCCGTCTCTTCTTTTTCTGCTATCTGTCACGACTATACGATAAAAAGGTTTTTTCTTGCGTCCCATTCTCGTTAGTCTTACTACTGTTGCCATTATATTTCTCCTTCTGTTTTTTAAATAGGCTTAAATTTAGCCACGATCGTAGCCAAATTTAAGCCCTTTAATTAGGGCGAGTATTTTTAGCTTGGTTTAGTAAATTTCCAAGCCCTTTTAGGCCTTCTTTGCCAGAAAATCTCTTTGCTATTTTTGATGCGTTTTCAAACTGTTTCAAAAAGCGATTTACCTCTACTTGAGATAGTCCAGATCCCGCAGCCAAACGTCTTTTTCGGCTGTTGTTTAGCAAATCAGGATTCTCGCGTTCTTTTTGCGTCATCGAATTTATCATAGCTTTGATATGTAAAATTTCCTTGGAGTTATCGAGATCTATATCTTTTATCTGATTTGCCATACTTGAGAGCCCTGGTATCATACCGATTAAGCTTTTCATATTTCCAAGCTTTTTGACGCTTTCCATTTGCAACAAAAAGTCGTTAAAGTTAAACTGCCCTTTTTTGATCTTTTTATTTATTCTTTTTGCTTCTTGCTCATCTATCACGGCGCTAGTTTTCTCAACCAACGTCGCTAAGTCGCCCTCGCCCATTATGCGGCTCACGATACGCTCAGGGATAAAGCTCTCCATATCGCCGACTTTTTCGCCAATACCTACAAATCTAAGCGGTATATTTAACTGCTTAGCTATGCCGATAGCTACGCCGCCTTTACTATCCGAGTCAAATTTGCTTAGCACCACGCCGCTTATTTTTAGCGCATCATTAAATATGCTAGCTGTTTTTACGCCGTCTTGTCCGCTCATGGCGTCAGCTACGTAAAAAATTTCATGCGGATCAAGCGCTGATTTGATGTCTTTTATCTGCTTCATCAAAGCTTCATCTATCGCTAGGCGTCCTGCGGTGTCAACCAAAAGTACGTCGTAAAGTCCGCTTTTTGCCTTAGCTAGCGCCTGCTTGGCTACGTTTAGCGGATCAGTTTCGTTTTCTATGCTAAAAAGCTCTATCTCGTTTGCTTCGCAAAGCTGACGAAGCTGCTCGACGGCCGCCAAGCGCTGCAAATCGCACGCTGCGACTAAAACTTTTTTCTTTCTAAGTTTTAGATAATTAGCTAACTTTATCGTCGTAGTGGTTTTTCCGCTACCTTGCAAGCCAGCCATTAGCACGATCGTAGGAGCTACTGGCGCAAAGACAAAGCCCTGGTTGCCCGGCGCGGTTAAAACCTTCGTCAAATTTGACTTTATCGCATCTAAAAACTGCTTTTGGCCTATTCCGCTTTGCTTTAGATCAGCTTCAATAAGAGCTAACAGCTCTTTGGTAACTTTGTGATGAACATCGGCTTTTAGCAGTGCTTTTTTAAGCACGTCAAGCGCGTTATTTAGCGCTTTTTCATCGTCTACGAAACGAATTTTACTAACGGCTAAACGAAACGACTCGCTGATTTGTTCAAACACATTCTACCTTTTATTTACATTTATAGCTAAAGCGCGTATTTTATTAAATTTAAGCTTTATCGCTCTTTAAATCTCAAAATTTCTTGAAATTTCAAAACCGAGCCTGTTAAAATCACTGCTCAAATTTGACCTAAATTTATAACCTAAAAGCTCGATTTTATAGGCGTGCAGATACATTCTCGCGGATTTATTTTTAGCGTATTTTTCGTCTCCTACGATCCCATATCCAGCGTGATTTAGATGCACTCTGATCTGATGCGTTCTGCCTGTTTTTATTTCAACTTTTACGAGACTTTTTTTGCCTGCGACCATCACTGGAGTTACGTGCGAAAAGGCCTCTTTGCCGTTTGGCGAGATTTTAGAAAACGCGCCGCCCCTGTTTTTTAGCGTGATTATAGGTTCATTTACGCTAAATTCCTCGCTCACGATGCCTTTTACAGCCGCGACGTACTCTTTTTTTACGCGGCAGTTTTTAAACTCCTCGATCGCTTTTTTTTGAAATTCCTCGTTTTTCACGAGCAAAAGTACGCCGCTAGTTTCCTTATCGAGCCTGTGAAGCAACGGAAATTTATAAGTTTCGCTCACTTTTTCCGATGTTAAAAATGCCGGTTTATCAGCCGCAATCAGGTTTTCATCCTCGAAAATCACGCTTGGACGCGGTAACTTTTGCACGTTAAATTTAGTCGCCGCGCTCATCATCGCGCGCGCCACGGCGATCCTTTGCCCTTTGGCACTAACTAGGCCTGCGTCGATCAGTTCCTTTGCCTCGTTGTTTGAGATGCCTTCCTGGATCGCCAGCAGTTTATAGGCTTTTTCTTCTTTCATAAATTTTCCTCAATATCTTTTAAAATCTCGCTTGCATCGCCTTTGGCGACGATTTTTGCCTTTGGTAAATCTTGCTTTAAAAGCAAATTTATCTCGTCCGCTTTTGCAAATTTTATACCGTCCACCGCACTATACAAGGCTTTTTGATTAAATATAAACTCCCCGCTTATCACTGCGTTTTCAAACTGCGCCGCCTCGATCGGATTGTGTCCGCCGACGTTTGGTACGAAGCTACCGCCAAGCACGACGACATCGCTAAATTTATAAATATTTACCAGCTCGCCCATCGCATCAACCAGCACGCACTGCGCGTCGAAATTTTTGGCTTCGCTAAATTTAGCAAAACTAAGTCCGTTTTTTGCGGCAAATTTAACCAAAACCTCGCCTGCCTCGCCAAACCTCTCAGGATGGCGCGGCACGAGTATCAGCTTGTCGTTTGCGCTCAAATTTAACTCGCGCAAAATCAGCTCCTCCTCGCCCGCATGAGTGCTAGCTAGCACGATCACGCGCTCTTTTGGTTTGGCGTAAATTTTACTCGGGCTTGGTAAAAAGGATGATTTTATATTGCCGCTAACGACGATATTTTTAGCGCCGAGCCACTGCAGACGCTGTTTATCCAGATCGCTTTGAGCGTAAATTTTATCTATAAATTTAAACAAATACCCGTAAAAAAAGCCAAATTTTAGATAGCTTTTGTAGCTCCTATCAGAAATCCTAGCGTTTATCAAAATGACGCGAGAACCTTTAAATTTAGCCCAAAAAACAAGCCCCAGCCAAAGCTCGGCCTCAAAAATAACCGTTATTTTAGCAGGTTTTAGCCAAAACGGTAAAAATATCTCAAACGGCAAAAAGCGCGTATTTTGCGTGATCTTTTTCGCCTCGTCAAATCCCGTTTTAGTTACGACCGAGACTGCGGCCGCGTCTTTAAATCTACTAACTAGCGGCGCGATAGAACGCACCTCGCCGAAACTACACGCGTGAAAATGCACGCGAGAGGCGTCAAATTTGGGATTTTTAAACAAAAAAAATCTAGCGGGGATCGAGGCTCTGTACTTTTTCTTAAAAGCTAAAATCGCAAGCGGTAAAGCCCCCAAGGCAAACGCCGCGAGGACTAAAACGTAATAAATTATTATCAAATTTAAAGGCTAATTCGCCGCTTCTTTGTATAAAATTCGGCCGCAATGAGGGCAGGTCACGATGTCTTCGCCCTTGATGACGGCAGAATAAGTCTTGTCGTTTATCTGCATAAAGCAGCCGTAGCAGGCCTGCTTTTTGACCGGCACGACGGCGGTGTTGTGCGCCCATTTGCGGATTTTCTCGTAAAAGGTTAAGATTTTTTGATTCATCTCGCCGACTAGCTTATTTTTCTTAGCGTATATTTCGTCTCTTTGTTGCTCGATGGCGCCGACTTCGGCCGAAATTTCGCTCTCGATTTTGGTCAAATTTTCACCAAGTTCAGCGGCCTTCGCCTCAAGCTCGCTTTTTAGCGCATTTTTGCTGTCTATGATTTTTTCGAGCCTTTCGACCTCTTCGTTTGCGGCCTCTAGCTGTTCTTTAGCTAGCTCGTCTTCTAGTTGAAGCGCTTTTATCTCTTTTTCGGTTTTTGCTACACCGCTCTTTTTAGCGACGTCTTTTATCTTTGCGCTAAATTCGGCTATGTGCGCGTTGGTTTGAGATTTTTGATTTTTTAGCTCGGTCACGCTCGTAGCCGCTTCCTCGATCTGCGCTAAAATCGCCACCTGCTCGTCCTTGGTCGCTTTTAAAACGCTTTGAACCTTCTCAAGGCGCGGAGTAAAATCGTCGATATCTTTATCGATGCTTGAGAGCTCGACTAGCTGTTCTAAATATTTATTCATCTTTTTCCTTTAACTGTATGAAAACGGGTTTTTTGAGTTGGATATTATAGTAGGAATCGGCAAAATTTGCAAATATTTTGCAAGCGACTCCCCAAAATACCGCTCGCTCTCAAAGTGCCCGATGTCTAGCATAGTAAGATTATTTTGCGCGGCGCTCATGGCTTGATGGTACTTCAGATCCCCAGTTAAAAACACGTCCGCTTCGACGCCATCTATCAAATCTCCACCGCTTCCCGTGCAAAATGCAAGGCGTTTTATAGGCGCAGTACGGTCAAATTTTCGTCCTTTGCAAACTCTTAAATGGCTTAAATTTAGCTTTGTTTTTACCCTCTCGCAAAGCTCGTCAAAGCTCAAATTTACGTCCACATAAAGTACGAATCCATCGCGCTCTTTTGGCGTAAAGCCCAAAATTTCGCTTAACACGTACTCGTTTAGGTGGCTTAGATCATAATTAGTATGCATAGCAATCAGGCTTAAATTTTTAGCCATCATCTTTGCGATTAGGCTGCTTGGGTATTTGTCCAAATTTAACGATTTGAGCCCCTTGAAAATGAGCGGATGATGCGTGATGATGAGCGAGTTTGGCTGTACCTCGTCTAAAAGCTCGTCATCGACGTCAAGGCCAAGGTAAACGCGCTCCACGCTCGCCTCAAACGAGCCCACTAGCAGTCCGCTATTATCCCACTCCTCTTGACTCGCAAACGGGCTAATCTCGTCTAAAATTTTATAAATTTCGCCGATTTTCATCAAATTTTATTCGCCCTTCGCGTCGTTTTGGGCGGCAGCGTCGATGCTGGCTTTATACGTCAGCGCGCACTCTTTGGCTAGCTCACGGATTTTTAGGATATAGTCTTGCCTTTGCGTTACGCTGATCGCTCCGCGCGCGTCAAGGACGTTAAACGTATGCGCCGCCAGCATGCAATAATCATACGCAGGCAGCGAAATTTTAGCCTCTAGGCAGCGTTTGCACTCGCCGAAAGCATTTTCAAACTGGCGAAATAGCATATCTACGTCTGCGATTTCAAAGTTATATTTGCTCCACTCAAATTCGCCCTGCTTATGCACGTCGGCGTAGGTCACGATGTTGCCGCTCCTATCGTCCCAAACGATATCGTAGACGCTATTTACATCCTGCAAATACATCGCAAGGCGCTCGAGACCGTAAGTGATCTCAGCCGAAACCAGCTCGCACGCGATGCCGCCAACTTGCTGAAAATACGTAAACTGCGTAACCTCCATACCGTCTAGCCAGACCTCCCAGCCCAGTCCCCAAGCGCCCAGCGTCGGGCTCTCCCAGTTATCCTCGACGAAGCGGATATCGTGATTTTTCAAATTTAACCCGAGCTTTTCGAGGCTTTTTAGATAAAGCTCCTGTATATTTTCAGGACTTGGTTTAATGAGCACTTGAAACTGATAATATGCACCCAAACGGTTTGGGTTTTCGCCGTATCTACCGTCGGTCGGACGGCGAGACGGGGCTACGTACGCAGTCGCCCACGGCTTTGGTCCCAGGCTCCTTAAAAATGTCGCCTGATGATAGGTGCCAGCACCCGCCGGCATATCGTAGGGCTGTAGTATCACGCAGCCCTGCTCGCGCCAGTAGTTTTGTAACGTCAAAATAATCTCTGAAAACGTCATTTTTCTTCCTTTTTAAAATTTTATTTTAGATAATGTATAACCGCGCCCGGCCCCAAAGGTAGGTCAAAAACATACCAAACCGACATCAGCGCCGCCCACGAGAGCAAAAACGCGACCGTATAAGGCAGCATGATCGAGACAACCGAGCCGATTTTTAGCCCCTTGTCGTAGCGCTGCATAAACGCCACTATCAGCACGAAAAACGGCATCAAAGGCGTGATGATATTTGTCGTCGAGTCGCCTATCCTAAACGCGGCCTGCGTTAGCTCGGGCGATAGACCTAGATTCATAAACATAGGCACGAAAATAGGCGCCATCATCGCCCATTTAGCCGAATCCACGGCGATAAATAAATTTATAAATGCAATCACGACTATAAAAACGATAATGAGGCTAAGCCCCGTTAGGCCGATATCTTTTAAGAAAACCGAGCCTTTTATCGATAGCACCAGCCCGATGTTTGAGGCGTTAAAGAGATATGTAAACTGAGCCGCGAAAAATATCAAAACTAAAAATCCCGATAGCTCGGCGACGGCTTGCTCCATAAACTTAACCGCGTCGCCGCTGTTTTTTATCGTCCCCGCTCCGACGCCGTATGCAGCGCCCGCTACTATAAAAAATAGCATCATAAAAATGATGATAGAGTGCATGAAAACAGACTTCGTAAAGCTCTCGCCCTCTTTTGCGCCAAAGAGCGAATTTGACGGTAAAAGCGCCGCTAGCAAAAGGACCATAAAAACAACCGTCGCGATGAGGGCAAATTTTAGCCCGCGCTTTTGCTCCGCGCTGATCTCGCCGCGCTCGTCTAAATTTAACGCACCATCAAAGCTAAATTTACCCAGCCTAGGCTCGACGATCCTATCGGTTACAAACGAGCCAACGATCACAATCAAAAATGTCGAAGCTATCATAAAATACCAATTTGCCGTAGCTAAAACGACATAGTCTGGATTTAGCACGCTAGCTGCCTGCGTAGAAAACGCAGCAAACATAGGATCGTTCGTACCGATTAGCAGATTTGCCGACCAGCCGCCGCTAACGCCCGCAAAAGCCGCTGCCAGCCCCGCGATAGGATGACGTCCAAAGCCGGCAAATAAAATAGCTCCGAGCGGTATCAGTACGACGTAGCCGACTGAGGAGGCGACATTTGACATCACGCCCAAAAAGATCACGATAGGAGTTACCCATTTTTTGGACGATTTTAGAGCGATTTTTTTAACAAGCGCCGATAAAAGCCCGGCCTTGTCCGCTACTCCGATACCTAAGATGATCGCAAAAACCACGCCAAGAGGATAAAATCCAGTGAAGTTTTTAAGCACGGATGAAACAAAGGTCCTGATGCTATCAGCCGAGAGCAAATTTACGACGTTTGCGCTTAGCTGTGAGATCTGCCCGTCCTTGATAGCCTGGTAGCTGACGCCAACTCCGAGCCTCTCTAGCACAAACGATAGCAAAATCGTGATAACCGAAAGATAGACGAAAAGCATGGTAGGGTTTGGCAGCTTGTTGCCGAATTTTTCGATAAAGCCTAAGATCGATCCGCTATTTTTGTTATCCATTTTTTCCTAATCTAAAACCGAGATATAAATTTTTATCTCGTCGCCACCGTAAAACTCAAAGTCCGTTTCGTAGGCTCTTTTTAGCTTTGAGCTTTCAAAATATTTCCAAATTTCTCCCCAAAATTTTGCTACGTTTTGCGGCTCGTTTGGAAAGCCAAAAACAGCGTATTTGCCGCCTTTTATCTCTAAAATTTCACCGCCTGAGCAAAGCGACTTCGTACCGATAAATAAATCATAAAGCCCGTTTACGCCGTTTTCGTAACTACAATAAACGCCGTAAATTTCGCTTTTGCCGTCATAAAATTCTTTTGTAAATTTAGCCCACAAGGCTGGGATTTTACCGTCGCCGTTTATCTCGTCGGCATTTTTGGTGCGAGTTTTTAATCCGCAAATTTTAAAACCCTCTACCGCTAAAATTTCCATGACTACTCCTTGTCGCCTTTAAAATTTTCAACCGCTTTGTTCCACATGAGTTTATATTTTCGTTTTAAAAACTCGACTTCATCTTGCGAATTTTTTAGCTGCTTTGTAAGTGTTTCGACCGTGCGGCGATCCTCGTCGTAGAGCTCTTGCATCGAGATTAGCGCCTCTTTTAAAAACTTATTTTCGTTGCGCAGGGTCTCTAGCGTCTCGTCTTTAGC
>CAUQHH010000089.1:0-8351 GCA_963517705.1 uncultured Campylobacter sp. | reverse complement strand
GGTTATCAGCGCCCGCTAGCTCGGCTTTCGACGTTACCTTGCCCGTTACTGGGTTACGTCCGATAGTTAAATCAAGGTCGCGTTTAGCCCTTTCTGCCGTGCCGCGATTAACAAAGCACTCTTTTACCCCCCCCCTATTAATCTACCGCCAATATCGCGCGGTCTATTTTTAGGGTCGCTACAATCGACTTTTTCTTTTGCATAACTAAATGTAACGCTTAAAAAAACAGCCAAAATTAAATTATTTAGTTTCATCTTTAACGCCTTTCTCTTTATTTTTATTAAGTCCTCTTTTATTTCTTATTCTACGAAACGCGCTTGAAAATGTAGATAAAGTCAAATCCTCAAATTTCATTTCTATTTCCTTTCTTTAAATTTTACGAAAACGGCAGCAAATTTACGCCGTAAACGTCTTTAAGGTTTCGTTGTACTTGTTTTCGTCCTCGCACTGGATCAGCAGCAAGTCGCCCTCTTCAAACACCGATGAGCCCGTCGGTTTGACGTACTCGCCCTTGCGCTTGATCAGTAGCACCAAAAAGTCGCTAGGAAGCTCAAGCTCGGCTAGGTTTTTGCCCACGACTTCGGAGTCAAAGCGTATGGTGTGCTGGCGTAAAGTGTGGTAAAAGATCGGCAAATTCGACATCTCGACCTCTTCGGTGACGACCTCTTCCTTGACGCCGCATTTTTGCGCGGCCTTTTCCAGCGTCATGCCCTGTATGATGATCGAGACGAACACGACGAAAAATATCGTGTTAAAAATGAGCTCCGAATTTGGTAAATTTGCACCGAACGGATAGGTCGCTAGCACGATAGGAACGACGCCTCGAAGCCCAACCCACGAGATAAACATCTTTTCTTTGATATTGTATCTAGAGAGCAAAAGCGAGAGAAACACGCCCATAGGACGCGCGACGAACATGATCCAAAATGCGACCACGGCGCCCGCAAGCGCGACGGCCGGTAGTTGGGATGGATTTACCAAAAGCCCCAGCGTCAAAAAGACGACGATCTGCATCGTCCAAGCGATACCATCGTGAAAACCGATCAAATTTTTCTTATGCGCGAACTCTTTTTTATTTATAAACATACCCGCGATATAGACGGCCAAAAAGCCGTTGCCGCCGACCTTGCCGGCTAGCACGTATAAAAGCATCACCCAAGCCATCGAAAACACGGGGTAAAGTCCCCAGTACTCAAGCCTTAGGCGGTTAAAAAGCCCGGGCAACGCGACGCCGAACACATAGCCCATCAGCCCGCCTAGCAAAAACTGCTTCACCAGCGTTAGCGCGACCTCAGGAACGCTAGGGATCGTGGCTATGGAGATGATTTGTAGCATCGTGACGGTTAAAAAGATCGCCATCGGGTCATTTGATCCGGACTCTAGCTCCAGAAGCGGACGGATGTTGTTTCGCAGCGAAATTTCCTTCGCTCCTAGTATCGCAAACACCGCCGCCGCGTCGGTCGAGGAGATGATAGAGCCAAAAAGCAAAGCCTCTAGCCAGTCAAGACCTAGTAGGTATTTTACGAGTACGGCTATCATGCCGGCAGTCAGCACGACGCCAAGAGTCGCTAGAATGATGCCGTTTACCATGACTGGGCGGATAGATTTTAGATTCGTATCGAGGCCGCCTGCGTAAAGTATAAAAATAAGCGCGATAGTGCCCACGTCTTGGGCGATTTGGCGGTTATCAAAATCAAGCCCCAGCAGTCCGTCCGAGCCTGCGAGCATGCCCACGGCCAAAAATACGACTAACGACGGAATACCGAATCTATCTGAAACCTTGCTAGAGACGATACAAGCGATAAGTAGGATAGAAAAAAATAATAAAAAAGTTTCTAACATTGTCCCTCATTTGAGTTCAAAGCGGGGCAAATTTAAGGCTAAATTTAGCGCCCTTACAGCCTCAAATTTGGCGCGTTTTGTAAATAAATTTTACCCGATTTTACCTTTTTAACGGATAAAAAGGATTAATTTTTATCATCATAAAAGATGAGATCAAAGCTATTTTTGCGCTTTACCAGAGCTTTTTTAGACGGCACGGCGCCCTGCTCCATTTTGGCTAACTCCTCTTTCATCTGCTTTATCATGACCTCAGACTGCTCGATCTGCTCTTTTAGCTGTAAAATAATATCGACGCCCGCTAAATTTACGCCCAGATCGCGCGTTAGACGCAGTATCATCTTGATACGGTCCATATCTTTTTCCGAATAAAGGCGCATCTTGCCCTCGGTTCTTGATGGCTCTAGTAGTCCCTCGCGCTCGTATTGGCGCAGCGTCTGCGGATGTATGGAGAGCACCTTTGCTACGACGCTTATTAGATAGACCGGTTCTTCGTATTGTTTCATCTTATACCTCCGGAAGTTTTTGCTTCATAAGCTCGGCTAGTTCGCCGTCTAGGGCATTTACGTCCGGCAAAGACACGCGCGCTCGCAGGTACAGATCGCCGAATATCCCGCTTTTTCTATTTTGCACGCCGTACCCTTTGAGCCTGATTTTTTGCCCGGATTTTGAGTTTTCGGCGATTTTTATCGTGACGTCTTTTTTAAGCGTTTTTACATCTATCTTGCCGCCAAACATCATTGTTTTTAGAGGAATCAGCACGTCTTTATATAGATCGTCTCCATCTCTTTCGTACTCGTCGCTAGGCGCGATATTTACGGTTAGTATCAGATCTCCGCGCCCGCCGCTACCTTTGCCTTTTATGCGTAGCTTTTCGCCGTCGTTGATTCCGTTTGGGATTTTTATTTTGATGTTTTCGCCGTTAAAATTTATCGAGTGCTCGCCGCCCTTTACCGCTACGTCAAACGGGATAGTTACTTTCGCTCGCGAGTCCAGATCCTCATCGTCATCAAAGCCGCTAAATCCGCCCGTCTGCCTAAAACCGCTAAAGCCGCTTCTACTAGAAAATCCGCTAAAGCCGGCTCCGCCGAAGATATTTTTTAAAATTTCGTCCAAATTTCCCATGCCCGAGCTGCTCGCAAAGTCATGGAAATTTTGCCCGCCAAACATCGCGTCACCATGCCTATCGTACTGCGCGCGCTTTTTTTCGTCGCTTAAAATTTCGTACGCTGCGTTTATCTCTTTAAATTTATCCTCCGCGCCCGGGTCTTTGTTGATGTCGGGATGATACTTGCGAGCCAGCCTGCGATAGGCCTTTTTGATCTCGTCGCCGGTGGCCTTTTCGGACACCCCTAATGTTTCGTAAAGACTATTGCTCATGTTATGTCCTTATAGTCAATTAATTTTATAGCGATTATAGCATAAAGGTTTAGCGTATGTCAATCAAGTATAGTAAATAAAACGATTTTAAACGACTTAAATAATAATTAACTTTACGTTGAGCTTAACGCCATATAATCGCGCTTTGAAAAAAATTTTATCAAAAGGAAAAGTAATGAAAAAGATAATGATATTATCTTTGGCTACTTCTTGCGCGATCTTTGCCGCAAGCATAAACTTTAACGAACCCGCAGAGGATTTTACGAGAATAAATCCGGAATTTAACAAAAATGTCGTCCTGTCCTACAACAGCTCTATAGCAGACGCTAAAAAATCGGTCGTAAATATCTCCACTACAAAAACCATTAGCAGCAACGTAGCAGATATGAACGATATGTTTAGCGATCCGTTTTTCAAGGACTTTTTCGGATTTCAGTTTAACATCCCTCAAGAAAAACAAAAAAGTAGCTCGCTAGGCTCCGGCGTCGTCATATCTAGCGACGGCTACATCGTGACGAACAACCATGTCGTAGAAGATAGCGACGAGATCGTCGTCACGCTACTAGATAGCGACAAAGAATACAAAGCCAAAATCATCGGCACCGATCCGAAAACCGACCTAGCCATCATAAAAATAGACGCCAAAGAGCTAAAAGCCATACCGTTTGCCGACTCGGCTAAACTAATGGAAGGCGATATCGTATTTGCCATCGGAAATCCTTTCGGCGTGGGCGGCAGTATCACCCAAGGTATAGTTTCAGGCCTAAATAAAGACAACATCGGACTGAATCAATATGAAAATTTCATCCAAACCGACGCCTCGATAAATCCCGGCAACTCAGGCGGCGCACTAGTCGATAGCCGCGGCTATCTAGTGGGCATAAACTCGGCCATACTTAGCCGCAGCGGCGGAAACAACGGCATAGGCTTTGCCATCCCGTCAAATATGACTAAAGATATCGCCAAAAAACTCATCGAAGACGGCAAGATCGAGCGCGGATATATCGGCGTGATGATAGCAAATCTAAACGAAGAGCAAAAAGAGATATACAAAAACAAAGAAGGCGCGCTCCTTCGCAGCGTCGAAAGCGGCCTTCCTGCCGATGTCGCCGGGTTAAAACGAGGCGACCTCGTTATCAAACTCGACGATAAAGAGATCAAAAACGCTAACGATCTCAAAAATCTTATCGGCTCGCTAGCTCCAAACAAAGAAATCACGCTAACCTACGAACGCTCCGGCAAAATCGAAACCGCCAAGATAAAACTAGCTAACGCCAACGCAAAATCAAACGCCCCTACCGCAAAAAACGGCACGGCGATCGAGGGTCTTAGCGTCACGGCGATCGACGACAATGCAAGATACAAGTATCGCCTAGCTCCAGACGCAGCCGGTATCCTGGTAACCGACGTAAAGGCCGGCTCAAATGCCGAAAAAATCGGCTTTGAAAAAGGCGATATCATCATCCAGATCGCCGAAGAAAATATCAAAAATATGGATGATTTTAACAAAGCCCTAGCAAGCACGAAAGGCAAAAAGACGCTCGTTTGGGTCAATCGCGGCGGACTTTTCCAAGGTCTTGTTATAAAATAACTTCTACCTTAAGGCGCGGGCAACTGCGCCTTTTCTTTATTAAATTTTCTAAATTTCATCTTGAATTTGAACCGTCAAATTTGATGCTCTATCCTTTTTAAATTTGAACCGATTAAATTTCTAGTTTCAAATTTAGCCAAGCTTAAAAAAGCGTTCGCCTGAAGGTTACAAACGTAGCACAGCAAAAAGACGAGCCGCTACCGCCATTAAAAATTTAGTCAAAACTCGCTATAATCCCCCAAAGGACATAAAATGATAAAAATTCTGATGATAGAAGACGATTTAGAGCTGGCGGAAATTTTAACCGAGTTTTTAGCTAAAAGCGATATGGACGTAAAGACGGCGGAGGAGCCGTATATCGGCCTTTCGACGCTAAATGTCGAGAAATTCGACCTCGTGATCTTAGATCTCACGCTGCCGGGACTTGACGGCCTAGAAGTGTGCAAAGAGATCCGCAAGCACCACGACGTACCCATCATCATCTCAAGCGCGCGCCACGACATCACGGACAAAGTAAACGCCCTAGATAACGGCGCGGACGATTATCTACCAAAGCCCTACGACCCACAGGAGCTACTAGCTCGTATCAAAAGCCATCTGCGCCGCCAAAGCACTGTAGCGGGCGCAAATTTAAGCGGCGCAAAGGAGCCTGCGCGAGAGAAAGATATTGCGGTAGATGATTTTAAGCACGTCATCACGCTAAAAGGCGAGCCGTTAAATTTGACCGCCGCGGAGTACGATATCCTAAAATACATGCTTCAAAAAGAAGGCGGCGCCATCACGCGCGAGGAGTTTATCTACAACTGCGCGAGCATCAGCGAGGACTCGACGAACAAGAGCATCGACGTCATCATCGGGCGCATCAGAGGCAAGCTAGGCGACGACCCAAAAGAGCCAAGATACATCCACGCCATCCGCGGTATCGGCTACAAGCTAATGCAGTAAAAGCCCGCAAATGAAACGCTCATCAGTTTTTTACACTATCACTTTTATCTTCGCTTTGGCGCTAACAAGCATATTTCTCGCGTTTTTGTGGCTGATGGACTACGACAAGCAAAACTACGCGCGCGAGCTAAACGCCAAATACTCCACGATCGCTAGAAATCAGCTCTTTTTGATGAGCGGTATCATAAATGAAAAAGAGTACGAGCGTCAAACGGGCGACTTTAAGATGCCTGAGATCACGAACGAGCGGCAAAAAGAGGAGATCCTAGCAAACGCAACCGTGCTTGAGGAGATATCAGCAGACATCGGCTCCAGTGCTATCATGATCTATCAAAATCACCACTATCTAAAAGTCCAGCACGTGGATAAAGTCCTGCTTTTAAAGGATAACGACTACCAGCCGTACCGCTACGACATCATCAAGATCATCTTTTCGCTAGTGGCGATCATACTTCTTGCCGCTTACGTTTTTGTTATCAGGAAACTAAAACCGCTAAGAAAACTAAAGCGCCAGATAGCCAAATTTGCCGCGGGCGAGATCGACGAAGTGCAAAACGTCAGCAGCGGAAACGACGAAATTTCCGAGGTTGCAGAGGCATTTTACGACGCGGTTTGTCAGATCAAAAGCTTAAACGCATCGCGCAAGTTATTTTTAAGAAATATAATGCACGAGCTAAAAACGCCGATCACCAAAGGCCGCCTAGCCGCTGAAATGATCGAAAAAAGCAAAAACCAAGAACGCCTCGTGTCGGTGTTTATAAAACTCGAAAATCTCATAAACGAATTTGCCGCCGTCGAGCAGGTTACCTCAAACATCGCGCTAAATAACACTAAAATTTGCCGTATCGACGACGTCATCGACGAGGCTCTGGATATCGCGATGGTAGATCCCGGACAGGTCACCATTAGCAAGCTAGAGGATGTGAACCTAAATGCGGACTTTAAACTGCTGGCTATCGCTGCAAAAAACATGATAGATAACGCCCTAAAATACTCTCCAAATAAGCGCGTAAATATAACGATCACGCGCGAGTCGATCAAATTTATCAACGAAGGCGAGCGGCTGTCAAAGGAGCTGCGCCACTACGTCGAGCCCTTTACAAAGGGCGAAAGCGCGCAAAAGAGCTTCGGTCTAGGGCTCTACATCGTAGAAAACATAATCAAAGCCCACAAGCTAACTCTGGGCTACGAATACAAAAACGGACTAAACGTATTTAGCTTTGAAAACCTGCAAAATATAGCGGCGTAAGGGTAAATTTGAGCGTTTTGTAAAATTTGCGGGGCGCGGGAAAATTTGAGCTGAAATTTAAAGCGAGCCACATTTGCTTAAATTTTAAAATTTGGCGTATCGTTTGCAACTAACTAAACGCCAAATTTTGAGCTATAAATTTGGCGCTCGTTTCAAATTCCGCTCGCTACTCATAATAAAAAGACTTTACGGGCGCGAAATTTAGCCCCGCCTTTTCGCACAGTGCGTAAAAATCGACCTCGCCGCCGCGAGATTTAAACTTAAAATAGCACTCGTAAAGCTTTACGAAGTATTCAAACTCTAAATTTAGCCGCGCGCTTATCTCGTGTTTTTCTCTTACGTCGCGAGCTTCGCGGATCAGTCGTTCGTAGCGTGCGCGCTCGATCAGGCAGCCCTCGGGAAAATGGTGCGTGCCACAGTCTAGCGCATCTAGTAACATCTCTACGGTTCGCGCGTCGCAGCGCTCATGACGGTATGCACTGCGCAAAAGCTCATTCCTATCAAGCTCCTGCAAGACGCGCGTACATATCTGGTACGCCCAGCGTAGATGCGGCGTTTGGCCTGAAATGCAGCAATTTTTTAGATACTCGCCGACTAGCTCGCCAAGCCGAAACGACAGCTCGCCATTGCCGCGGTTTTTTAGATTTTTTAGCTCGCTTTTGCTTTCGTCTAAAATTTCGCAGCAGAGCTCACCCAGTGCGTAGTCCCGCTCCGCCTCGCTAAACTCGCTTTTAAATTTATGCACGGCGCCCTTTAAATGCGCATTTGCTCGCTTTTTTAGTTCCGCATCGTAGAGCCTTGAGTACTCGCAGAGTTCAAATTTTAGCCAGCCAAAAGCGTCCGTTTGCATTTAGTTCCTTTAGAAGTGTAAATTTAGCGAGTTAAAACAATAACCTCGTCGCACTCAAACGCGACCTGCCATCCGGCTAGATACAGCTCAAAGTACGGCTTCAAAAAGTCCTCCTGCGGCCTTTGCGCGTAGTTTGGATACTGCAAGTATGCCGATAGTAGATAGTCGCAGTTGATCGAATAGTACGCCTCGCCGAGCACCCATAGCTTCGCATCGAGCTTAGGCGCGTCTATCATCCACTCCGTGATCGCCTCATAGACGGCGCACGCAAGCTCGTCTTTACTATGCGCGAGATCAAAGCTCTCCTGCACGCGAGCGGATTTTATCTGCTCAAGCATTTTTAAAAGCTCGTTCTTGCCTAGAAACTCGGCAAAAATTTTTAAATTTCGAACGTGCGCTAAAGCTAGACTCTTAAGCGCTTCGTCGTTAAATTTCGGATCCTGCGGCGGGCAAAAATACCCTGGCGCCACGCCCTGATCGAACGCCTCTCGCGTTT
>CAUQHH010000088.1:0-8370 GCA_963517705.1 uncultured Campylobacter sp. | reverse complement strand
CTTCCGAGCTTGGCAAAACGAGCGCTAAAAAAGGTGGTGTTGAGCTAAATTTGACAAATTTAAGCTCTAAAAACGAGCCCGCTAAATCCGCTCAAAATAGCGGCGATACCGTCAAATTTGACGCCTCGCAAACGCCTCAGCGAACGCATATTTTTGCAAATTCCGAAGCCGTGATCTTTGACGATACGCCTATGTCTCAGTCGCAAAATAACTCCCTCGAGCAGGCGCTAAAAAAAGAAAAAATCCATATCGAATTTAGCGACGCAAACGATCAGGCAGGGCAGGTCGAATTAAAATTTGACGCCGAAAATGCGCCGCAAAGCGCTGAGCAAAACGAGCAAGCAAAGATCGAAAAAGAAAAGTCTAAAAAGGACGAAAAAGCCAAATTTGCAGACACAAAAAAGACGGATAAAAAAAGCGCGACCGAGACAAACGAGGTAAAGGCAGCCGTAAAAGCAGGCTACAAACCGCGCCTAGTCATCATCATCGACGACGTGGCGTACAAGCATCAAGCAGACGCGATAAAATCGGTCAACCTAAAGCTCACGCCGTCCTTCTTCCCAGCCACTTCCGCCCACCCCGAGACGCCTGTTTTGGCGCGGCGTTTTAGCTTTTATATGATCCACCTACCTATGCAGGCTCTAGGCGGCTTTAAGGGCGCCGAGATCGGCACCCTCACGGTCGATGACGACTACGAAAAGATCGCTAAAAAACTGCAAAGCATCAAGCGAGACTTTCCGAATCTAAAATACATCAACAACCACACGGGCAGCCGATTTACGAGCGATGCGGCCGCGATGGATAGGATGATGCGGGCGGTGCGTGACGAAAATTTGATATTTGTCGATAGCAAGACGACCTCGCCGACCAAGGTATACGGCGCGGCGAAAAAATACTCGATGCCATACATCGCGCGCGACGTGTTTTTGGATCACGACGGCTCCAAAGCAGCCGTGCGAAAGCAGCTAAAATACGCTGTCGAGCTAGCCAAAAAGCGCTCATACGCCATCGCGATTGGCCATCCGCACAAAAATACGCTCGAAGTCCTGCAAGAAAGCGCCAAACTCCTGCAAGAGGTCGAGGTCGTCTATTTAAAGGACCTTTTTTGAACGTCTTAACCGAGCTTCCTAGTGGCCTTTTGCGTCTTAAAAAGCCGCCGGCAAAGCTGTATTTCGAGGGAAATTTAGCCTTGCTTGAGCGACCGATGGTTTCGATCGTGGGCTCGAGAAAGGCAAGCGCCTACACCAGACAGTGCGTAGAGGCGCTAGCTAGGACGCTGGCAAACAGCGGCGTTTGCGTAGTTAGTGGTGCGGCTATCGGCGTGGATATCGCCGCGCACAAGGGCGCATATCCGCATACTATCGCGGTTTTTGGCAACGGACTAAACAAAATCTACCCGCCAAGCAACACCAAAATCATCAAAGAAATCTATCAAAACGCGCTGGCTCTGAGCGAATACGACCCGGGCGAGCCGCCGCTTGCTTACAGATTTTTGGAGCGAAACCGTATCGTAGTCGCGCTTTCGCAGGCTCTAGTGGTCGCGCAGGCCGACGCTAAAAGCGGCTCGATGCAAAGCGCGCGCATGGCAAAGGAGCTTGGCGTTCCGATATTTACGCTGCCTCAGCGCCTAGGCGAAAGCGACGGGACGAACGAGCTAATAGCTAGCGGCGCGGCAAATTTGATAAACGATTTTGACGCCTTTGCGCTTCGCTTCGGCGGTAAACCCGCGCCTGCGCAAGAGGATGAGGTGATAAAATTTTGCAAAAACGGCGCGAGCCTTGATGCGGCTTTGGCGAAATTCGGCGATAAAATTTACGAATACGAACTAGAAGGAAAACTGCGAATATCGGGGCTTACGGTGTTTGCGGAGTAAATTTTAGCGGCTTGAGGGCATCAAATGCGCCCAGGCGATGTTTGGCAATGTAAATTGGGCGTAGCGGGGGTATCAAATTTGAGCTTGCCTGCCGTTAAATTTACTTTTACAAAAAGCTAAATTTGAGAAAATCTAAAGGACGAAAATGAGCATAATGGCCATCGACGTTGGGCTAAAACGTATCGGCGTGGCGCTAGCCGTCGGGCAAACCGTGATGCCGCAAACGCCCGTACTGCGTAAAAATCGTAATCAAGCCGCGCGCGACGTTAGCGCCGTTTTACGCGAATACGGAGCAAAAAAGCTAGTCGTGGGCGTGCCGCTTGGGGGATCTAGCGAGGATGAGATGCGAAGGCGGATCGCGCACTTCGTGTCGTTACTGGAATTTGACGGCGAAGTGGTCTATCAGGACGAGGCGATGAGTAGCTTTGAGGCGAGCGAAATTTACGCCGAGGGCAGGCGCGACGGACGGCTGGACAGCATCGCTGCGATGATTATTTTAAAGCGGTATTTGGGGTTTTGAGGCAAGTTTGGCGTGCGGTAAAACGGCGGCAAATTTGAGTTTTGCGCTAGGCTATGTCGGGGGAGCGTCTTGGCCGGTCGTTGCTAGCGCGGAGGTCGAGTAAAATTTGAGCTAAATTTACGCCCCGCGGTAAATTTAGCCGAGGTTTTTGCATAAAATTTAAAAGCGGCTTGAGCAGCTGATTTATGAGTCAAATTTGACTGCACGGACTCGGCGTAAAAGCTCCCCCAGAGGCCCAGCTGGGCGCCACCGTCAGCTATAGCGCCGTATCCAATCATCTAGAAACTGCATTTGCTCCGCCGTGCTAAATCGATGCTCACCGTTTTTCATGACGGTAAGCGTTGCGCCGATTTGGTTTGCAAACTCGCAAATCGTTTCAAGAGAGGTTAGATCGTCATTTTCGCCGTATAAAATATGCGTCGGCGCCGTCCGGTAGATAGGATGCCCTCTGGCGTAGCGAAGATATTTCCACGAAAGTTTTTCTCCAGATCCCGTGTCCAGCTCGCCCCTATCTCGCAGCTCATCCTCGCTCAAGCACGCCTGCGACATCATCTTTTCGATCAAATTTTGCATATTTACGATCGGCGAAATAAAATACGCCCTTTTTATCTCCACACCTTGCAAGGCGTGCATGGCAAAAAACGCTCCGATACTGTTTGCTACGATCGTCACGGATTTGCGGCTTTTAAGGATAGGCTCAAAATACAGTGCAAATTCCTCTTTTGCCTCCCACGGCGTGCGCGCTTCGTAATCAAATTCCATAATCAAATTTAGGCACGTCGCTATCTGCAAAAAGCCGTCGGTAGCGGGCTGCTTCTGCCGCGCTTCCGTTTTTTCCGTGTATGTATACGACTACATCTTTCATGATTTTGCCTTTTTGCGGCAGGCAAGCGGCTAAAATAAAAGCGCTTTGATGCCGTAACTAGTTAAATTTGAGCAGCCCGTCCTCGTCAAATTTAAAATCAGGCCCCCAAGCCACCTCCCAGTAGTATCCGTCCGGATCGGTGAAATACGCGTGGTACCCGCCCCAAAACGTATCTTGGGGCTCCTTGACGATGGTGCCGCCCGCCTTTTTTACTAACTCTATGACGCTAGCTACGTCCTCTTTATTTTTTACGTTATACGCTAGCGTGATACCGCCGAATCCGCTGCCCCTGGGCGGATCGTTTTCGCTGGTATCTCGCGCCAGCGCGTCCAAGGGATAGAGCTCAAATTTGGTCCCCGGCGTATTAAAAAAGCATACCGGCGGGTCGTCGTCTTTGCAATCCGTCTTAAATCCTAGGCCGTCTCTGTAAAATTTCAGCGCCCTTTGCATGCTTCGCACGCCTAGGCAAACGCAGGTTATTTTATTCATTTTTTGCCTCCGATATTTTGGTTTATTATATCATTTTAGCGGTAGCGGTTTTGGGTCAAATTCGACGTTATCAAACGAAGTAGGGCAGTTGGGCGATCTTTAAAAATGCGAGTAAAATTTCAAAAAGCTAAATTTTATCCCCGTTTTGCGTCTCAAATTCGTAAGCTTCATTTAAGATACGCACGAGAGTGTCTGACAGATAGGGCTGAACTAGCGTCCAGACGCGGATTTTCGGGTCTAAATTTACCGCCACGTTCGTGGTTTTTAGCACGACTAGCGCGATCTTTTTTTCTATCAAAAGCGTAGCTAGAGCGTCATTTATCTCGCGCAGCAAGCTCTCCTCGATAAAGATGACGTTTGGGCGAAATATCATATCCTCTATGTGGCGTTTTACGATATTCCACTCGTTGCTCGGCTTCACGTCGATGCCGATAAACTCGAGATCTTTTTTAATTATATTAAATGAATAGGGGTTTGGCTCGGCGACGAGGGCGCTAAAATTTTTTGGATTTTTTATCTTAAAGCTTTGCATGAGATCGAGCTTATCGTCGCACAGACGCAGCGAAATCTCGGTGCTAATGCGTACGCCGTGATCAAACTCGAATCTAATGCTCGAGCCGTTTTGCTCGGCTAGCGCTATCGCCATTTCGTAGTATTTGCGGCTTTGCGCGTTCATATTTACGCGAGGTGTGCTTTTGATCGTAAAAAAATCGTGGTCGCAGTGGACGCTAAGGGTAAATTTGATGTTATTTTTGTAGTAGTTTGAGAGCAAAAATTTGATCGTAACGGTCGAGTTTGAGATGTTTAAAAGGAAAATTTGAGCCATCGCGTCGATGAGCTTTGCAAGGGCGGCTATATCTGCGTAAAACAGCCTAGGATAGGCGATGTCGTAGTCTAGCAGCACGTAGTTCGTGTTTTTTTGCGCGTCTTCGTTTAGCGAGGAGGCTAAAAACAGCAAACCACCCGCGATATCGACTTTTGGCAGCGTGTTTGCCTCACTAGATTCTTGTGCCTGGCTCATTTCGCCTTTTTGAATCGTCTCTTTTTTTGTCACGCCGTTTGACCTTTTAAGTTTATCCATAAAATAGCAACCGCTAAAAACCGCTATATAAAACGCGGCGAAAATCAGGAAAATATACGCGAAACTCACGGCTATATAACCAGCATCGCGTCGCCGTAGGAGTAAAATTTGTACTTTTGCTCCACGGCGGTTTTATAAATCCGCATAGTCTGCTCAAGTCCGATAAAGCTCGTAACGAGCATGATTAGCGTTGATTTTGGCAGGTGAAAATTCGTCAGCAGGTAGTTTTGGCGGATCGGTTTATTATTTAAATTTAAAAACAGCCTACACTCGCCGCTAGATTTGCCGCTCCTGGCAAACTCCTCCACGCAGCGCGTCACCGTCGTGCCCACGCCCAGGATTGGTCTATTTGAGCGGATCAAATTTTGTGTATCTTGCGGGATATCGTAAAACTCCGCGTGCATCTTGTGCTGCGTGATATCCTCGCTCTCCACGCCCTTAAACGTCCCAGCACCCACGTGCAGCGTGAGGTAGGCTATCTCGCGGTCCTTTGCTAGACGCGCGATCATCTCGTCGCTAAAGTGTAGGCTCGCCGTCGGAGCCGCCACTGCGCCCTCGTTTTTAGCAAACACGCTTTGGTACCAGCTTTCGTCGTCTTTGGTGTCGCTTCGCTTGATATATGGCGGCAGAGGCACGTGGCCGATGCGGGACAATATGCCGTAAAGCGCGGCCGTGTCCAAAAATTGGCCGTTTTGGCTAAATTTGACCGTGCGCGAGCCGTCGTCAAAGAGTTCGCAGACCTCGGCGGTCAAATTTTCGCCAAAATTTAAAACGCTGCCCGCGCGAACCTTGCCTTTTATATAGACGCTAAATTTACCGTCCGCTAGCGGAGAGTTTAGCAAAAGCTCCGTCTCTCCGCCGCTATCTTTTTTGCCGAAAATTCGAGCTTTTACCACCTTGGTATCGTTAAAAATAATATCGCAAGGCGGTAAAATTTCAGGCAAGTCGCCGAATTTTAGATGAGAGATTTTTTTGCTAGCTCGCTCATATACTAGTAGCCTGGCGTCCTCTTTGGGAAAGGTCGGGAAATTTGCGATTAGCTCCGGCGGTAGCTCGTAGTCGTAGGCGTCAAGTGAGTTTGGATTTAAAATTTGACTCATTTGGCTAGCCTACTTGATTTCATGATTATTCGTCCTCTTTTTCTTCGTCGGTTTCCTGCTCGGGCTCTTCGTTTTTAGCGGGATTTACGCGGGCGGCTATAAAGATAGAAAGCCCGTAAAGACCGATGAGAGGCACCGCCATCAAAAACTGGCTGAGGATATCCGGAGGCGTCATAACCGCGGCAAATATAAAAATCACGACGATAGCGTAGCGGAAAGAGTTTTTTAGCATCTTGTCATCGACTAGGCCGAGTTTAGCTAGAAAAAACGTGATAACCGGAAGCTCAAATGCGATACCGAATGCAATCACTAGTTTCGTGAAAAAGCCGACGTAGCCGCCGATATTTAGCATCGCAGAAAACAGCTGCTGGCCGAAATTTATAAGGAAAGCAAAACCGATAGGAACGACGACGTAGTAGCAAAACGCCGCGCCCACTAGAAACATAAAGGTCGCCGAAATAACAAACGGGATTACGTATTTTTTCTCGTTTTCGTAAAGTCCGGGCGCTACAAACAGCCAAAACTGCCAAAAAATGATGGGCAACGAGAGCAAAAATCCCGTAAAAAATGCCACCTTCATCGCTACGAAAAAGGGCTCTTGCACCTCGAGAAAGACCATTTTTTGGTTATCGGGCAGGGTGTTTTGCAGCGGCGCGATGATAAAGTCTAAAATTTGATTCCAAAAGCTAAAGCACACTACAAACATCACGATCACCGTCATGACGCTGATGAAAAGCCTTTTTCTAAGTTCTATTAAATGCGGTTTTAGCTCTTCAAACATTACGCCTCTTTTTTCTCGTTATCGCCCAGTACGGCGTTTTTGACGGCTTCGCCCGGGTTTTTGACCGCTTCGACGCTCTTTTTCACGTCGTTTAGGCCGTCCGTGATGCCGCTAGTGACGTCGTTTACGCCCTTTTTGAGCTCGTCGAGCTCCTCAAAGGTGAGCTTTTTTCGCACGGTTTCGGTTGTTTTTGCGATGCTTTCTTTGTATTTTTTCGCGTCCTCTTTGAGTTCTTGGATTTTTATCTCTTGATCGAAGCTGCTTTTTGCGTCATTGACCGTTTTTTTGACGGTTTTAAAAAATTTCGCTATCTCGACCATCGCGCTAGGAAGCTTATCGGGGCCCAAAAATAGCACCGCGATGACGGCTATGACGATGATCTCGGGTAAGCTCATGCCAAACATTTTTTATCCTAAATTTTTATTTTAAAGCGCTCATTTTAGCGTTTTTTATCTCAAATTTGCATAAATCAGCCCGCGATAAATAAAGAAATTTCATCCGCGGTGAGGAAATTTTTGGCGTAATATCGCCCGTTTTTAAATTTTAATTTCCCGCTATTTTTTAGTAGCCGCGCTCTTTGCTCTTGCTCGGCGTTTAGGCTGTTTTGCCAGATACCGACGATGCTTCTAGTGCCTAAAAATATACGCTCTAAATTTAGCTCGCCCGCGCTTAAATTTTCTATTTTCTTAGCGTGCGGATTTTTTACGTAGGCGTTTAAATTTGAAGCATTATAAAAGCGGCGATCTCGCCAAAATCCGACCGCGTAAGCGCCCAGGGCAAGGTAGTTTTTGCCCTGCCAGTAGCCGAGGTTATGCTTACAAATTTGACCGAAATTTGAGATTTCGTATTGTTTTAGCCCGGCCTCCTCGATACGGTCTATCATAAACTTAGCCAGCCTCGGACTATCTTTTGCGTAGCTTATCTTGCCGGCAAAGGGGGTATTTTCCTCAAGTGTTAGCGAATACGCCGAAACGTGCGAAACGCCCAAATTTCTGATATTTTGTGCCTCTTGCTCGAGGCGTTTTTTGGTGTCTAGCTTCGTGCCGTAGATGAGGTCGATGTTTATATTTTCTAGACCCGCCGTTTTGGCATTTGCGACTGCTTCGTAGATCTGCCTCGCGTCGTGGATACGCCCGAGGAATTTTAATTTATCCTCAAAAAAGCTCTGAGCGCCGAAGCTCACGCGATTTACGCCGTATGATTTCATCTGCGAGAGCCACCTTTGGCTTGCAGAGTTTGGATTTGCCTCCGTCGTGATCTCGGCGTTTGCCACCAGATATGGCGCGACCGTCTCAAATAGCCGCTCGTAGTAGCCCTCGTCCACGGCGCTTGGCGTCCCTCCGCCGATGAAAACCGTCTCGATCTCGCCGTTTTTTACGTCAAATTTTAAAATTTGCTCCCTAAAATCCGCAATCATCGCGTCAAAATACGCGCTCGTTAAATTTCGTTTGCCGACCACCGAACCAAAGGCGCAGTATGGGCATTTGCTCTCGCAAAAAGGGATGTGGACGTAAAGAAGCATTTTGACCTTTGTTTTTGCCGTATTTTAGCAGATTTTGCGGCTTTGCGGCGCGACGTTTGATATTTTGGCTTTTGTGCAAGCTTGCGTGCCGGTTTACGGTAAATTTAGGCCGGATTTAGGCGCAAAACCGACTCCGGTA
>CAUQHH010000087.1:0-8379 GCA_963517705.1 uncultured Campylobacter sp. | reverse complement strand
CTGCCTCGCCGCCCTCAAACCGCCAGGTCGGATGGTGTTTCGCCAGATGCGGCGCATAAGGTGCGCCGAAGTAGCCGTGCGGAAAGATTATGTGATACACGCGCTGGCCGCAGTATCTTTTAAGCCTAAATTTCTCGCCGCCAAAGCCTACTTCATCGTTCGGAGTTTTTTGTGATTTATCGGAATCGGATTCGTTTGAGTTAAATTTAACGGCGTTTGCCGCATCGCACACTTCATTTAAATTTACGTTAGCTCGCGATACGTCGTGCTCGCTCGTTTGGGTTTGTTTGGCGCCGCCGCATTCGTTTGCATCCGTTTTTAAAATTTCATCCGCCGCCGCTTGAGCTTCGCCGTCTGCGTCAAATTTAACCCGCTCAAAAGTAAATCCCACGGCCTCCAGCCAATAGCCGATATACTCAAGTATGTCGCACGGACGGTCGAAAAAATCCTCCACAAGCGCGAACTCGCAGGCAAATTTCACGTTTCGAGGATCGCGGGTCTGAAGCAGGCAGCTAAAAATTTTTTGCCGCTCATCTTCGCTCGTTTGCGGATCCACAAGCTTCTCGCGCCAAATTTGCGAGCTCTCGTAACTAAGCCCGCGCCACGGATACTCCGCGTAATACGCGCTCTCGTTCGGCTGCAATTTAAAAAGCTCGCCCAGATACGGGTGCAAAAACGGTGCGAACTCGAGACTTGCCATGGCGATTACCTCTTCGGCGTTTTTCCAGCGCGAGCTCTTTTCATCTCTGCCGCGTTGCCGTGCATTTTTGCTTGCGCTTTCGTTCACCCGCGCCGAGCGCGCATTCTCTTCCGTCTGGATCGCGCTTTCGTCTTGCTGGGTTTCGCGCCCCTCTGCCGCCTCCTCGCGCAAAATTTCAACCGCCGTGGCGATCAGAGCTTTAAAATCCTCCTCGCCTACATAGCCCAGAGCATCCTTTAGCAGCGTGCGGCCGTCCCTCCGCCCGCGCAGCAGGCTGTCCGCTAGCGCGAAATACGCCGTCTCGTCGCCTTGCAGCCGCCAAAACCGCTCGTATAAATTAGGCATACTAAAGCCGTCGCGTTCGAAATCTCGCGCCAGATTTAGCGCCTCATCCCGCTTGCCCATGCTTATTTCCTTTATAGTTTTATCGCAAATTTTACCGGAATTTTATCTTGCTTTTGCGCCAAATTTAAAGCCATCGGGTGTGGGAAATTAAGCTTTAATTCAAGAATCATGCGGATTAGGCGATACGAAAAACCCAAATTTCATCTCGCAAAACCGCAAGTCAAACCTGCCTAAATTCGACGCCGTAAAAGCAGGTTTGATTTACGGTTCAAAAACCAACCTTGCACCGCCCTCTTAAATTTTCGTCGCGCTCCCGCCAAACTCCACACGAAACTCCGTTAGTCCATCGCTGCTTTTACACGAGATTTTAAATCCGAGCTCCTTGCAAAAAGTTTTAACGATATGAAGCCCGATGCCAAAGCCGCCGTTTCGCTCGTCAAACCGCGTATAAAGATCAAAAATCCGAGGCAAATTTTCCTTCGCGATACCTGCGCCGCTGTTTGAGATCGCGAGCGCTGCGGGAGTTAAATTTACGCTTACCGAGCCGTTTTCGTCGCAGTATTTTATGGCGTTACTTAGTAGATTGTCGATGATTTTTCGCGTTTTTTTATAGGATGAGCGCAGCTGCACCTCGGCTATTTGCGTGCTTAGGTTTATATTTTTTTGCTCCAAATTTAGCCCAAAATACCCAATCCTCTCGCGCACCAGCTCGCTCAGGCTAAAGCTCGTTGCCGCGCCGTCCTCTTTGCCGCTAAGCTTTACCAGCGTGAGGTCCTCGTATAGCGTCGAGATCGTTTTGGAGGCGGTTTTTATGTTGTTTAGATATTTTTTCGGATCGGTTTCAAACATCTCGATACTCATCAAAATGACGCTAAGAGGCGTGTTTATCTCGTGCGTCGTATCCCTGATAAAGCCGTTTAAAAAGTCGATGCGGCGGTAAAGCGGACGCAGCGAAAGACGGATGATAAAATAAGCTATGATTAAAATAGCAAGAAGTATCATAAACGAGAAAAATATTATTTTGAGTTTTAGCGTGAGAATCGCAAACTCGGGGTCCGCGACCTTGACCGCGACGTAGTACTCCTCCTCGCCGAGGCGATTTTTGAGGTAAAACTGCACCACCGAGTTCGTTCCGTCCTTGTACCTTTGCGGCATGCCCTCGCGCGGCTCAAAGTCGTCCTCTATCTCCTCGCCCGTTTTTAAATTTACGGCAAAAGCCTCGACATCGTCAAAGTCATCGTCGTCTATCTCGCCGTTTTTTTGCAGTTTATTTTGCAGGTGATGCTGCAAATCTCGCACGATAAAGACGTCGCGATCGAGTATAAAATGCTTCTCGCGCTCGTAAAACATCTGCGCGAAAAAGACCAAAAATGCGGCGCTCGTGATGAAATAAAGCAAAAATATAGGTAAAATTTGACGGTCTGAAAGTGCTGCAAAGGCTTTTTTAAGAGGTTTTAGCAAGGACATTTGCCGCCTTTTGGATTAAATTTACGGGTATTTTGCGGATGTAAATTTTGAAGCTTAAAACCGCAAAATATTCGCATAAATTTGGATAAAATTTGAGACTCACCCCCTGCCCTTTGCCACGCGGTAGCCGTAAAATTAATCAAATTTGGCGCTAAATTTTGTAATCTAGAGCCGCAAATTTCATAAAAATATCGCGTAAATTTAGTAGTGTTTTTAGCCCAAAACCCAAACCGCCAAACGACCGCAAAAAGCTTAAACATACTTATAGCCTAGCTTTGAAGCGCTCACGATTCGCTCTTTGCCTAAAATTTTACGCAGCTCCGCGATATAAACGCGCAGGCTAAGCTCGCTAGGGCTCTCGTCGTAGTCCCAAATTTGAGAATAGATCTCGTCTCTACTTAAAAATTTATCCTGATTTTTTAGCAAAAGCGCGAGCAATCTGGACTGCTTTTTAGGCATCGAGACAGCCTTGCCGTCACGAAATAGCAATCCCTGATTCATATCAAAGCCCAAATTTTTGCCGACATTTATCAGCTCGTTTTTATTGTGCACGAAGGTGCGTTTTAGCAGATTTTGCACGCGCAGATGCAGCTCCTTTAGCTCAAACGGCTTTTTGATATAGTCGTCGCAGCCGCTAGTAAAGCCGGTTTGCACGTCATCAAGCGTATTTAGCGAGGTCGTAAAGATACAAGGCGTGTTTTTGCCTGCGTTTCGCAGCTCCTCAAGTAGCGCAAAGCCGCTGCCGCCGATGATCTTGACGTCAAATATCCAAAGATCAAAGTTGCTCTCGTAGGCTAAATTTAACGCATCGTCGTAGCTTTTTGCGCCCGCCGTCTCGTAGCCCTGCGCCTCCAGATACGCGTGCATCATCTCAAGCAGCATATTTTCGTCCTCGACGATCAAAATTTTACTCATTTTCGCTCCGTTTTGGTTTGTTTTTGTCGTTTTACGGCGTTTTATCCGCTTGATTTTCGGGTTTAAATTTATCTGCCTCGCAGCTTCGTTTACACATGAAATTTCCGGCGAGCGCTTAAATTTAGCTGCAAACAGATCCTGCGTAAATTTATCAAATTTCATCTAAATTTGAAGGTAAAATTTCATAAATTTATAAGTTCGAGCCTCCAGAAAGGAAGCTCGAATTTTATTATTTCATCGGCTGTTTTGGGCCTTTGTAGCCGCCGGCTTGATTACAATCTCCGGCATTTGCACAGTCCTGCGCCATCATGCCTTTACCGCCGTGCTTAAATCCGCCTTTAAAATCACGCTTAAATTTCTTATGCAGATCATCGTCGTCGTCGTGATCTTTTAGCTCTATATCAAGCTTCTTAGCTTCCGCAACGCTTAGCGAGCCAACCTTGTCATTGTAGCTTTTGCGAAAATCCTGCATGAAATTTTGTCTATCGGCAACGCTCATAGCATCCATTTTCTTTACCATCTCGGCTTTTAGCTCGCGTTTAACCTCTTTTGCCTCGTATCTTAGCTTGCCCGCGCGTTTGTCTATCTCAAACGCCACCTCGCTAAGCGTCTTAGCATCGGCGTTTGCGACCATTTTATAAAGCTCGTCGTTCGTGCTATTTTCAATCGACGCGGCAAAAAGCCCGCCCGCAACCAACATACTAATCAAAACTACTTTTTTCATTTTCTCTCCTTTAAAAAGATGAGCGAAGTTTAAAGAAAAGTCGTGAAAAAAATGTTAATTTAAAATTTCGTTGATTTTTTTGATGAAATTTAGCGGATTTACCTGCACGCCGCCGACAATCACGCCAAAGTGCAGGTGCGGCCCGCTCACTCGTCCGCTAGCGCCGCTAAGTGCGATGATATCGCCCTTTTTGACGCTTTGTCCGACTTTGACGTTTAGCGCGCTTAGATGGTAGTACTGCGTGTAAATGCCCTCGCCGTGATCTATCACCACAGATCCGCCCGCGTAGTAACGATCTTTTGCGATGACGACTACGCCATCGTTTGCTGCGATTACAGACGTGCCGACCGCCGCTCTAAAATCCGTGCCCCCGTGATAGCTCTTTAAGGCGCCGTTAAATACGCGCGCAGTACCGAACGGGCTCGTGATCGCAGAACTCATCGGCAGGATAAATTTGGAGTTAAATTTTAACCCGACGTTAGCAGTGGCATAGATTTTATTCGCCTCCTCGCGCTCCTCCTCGATACGCTTTAGTACCTCTTTTGGAGGCGTCACCTTGCTGCCCTCGACGGTTATTTTTTCTTTTTTGTATTCGCCCTCTACGATCTTAAAAACCATCGTCTCATCGCCGCCTTTAAGCCCGTTTATTAGCTTGATCTCGCCTTTTTGGCGGTATCCCGCGGAAACGATGGCAAATTTTAAATTTTCATCCCCTGGCACGTTAAGCCAGCGCTTTTTCTTGCCATCGATGCTTAAATTTCCTGCAAATTTCGCCTCCACCCGCACTATCTCCACGTCGCCGTTTACGATCGTCTGAGTTTCGCTCGGCGCACTGCCCTGCACTTTTGCGCTCAAATTTAAGCAGATCAAAACGGCCAAAATAATCTTTTTCATTTACATCCTTTACGTAAATTTAACGAATAATTTTTAAATTTAATAAAAAAAATACTATAATAGCGGGTGAATTTTACGAAAAAGGAAACAAAAATGAAAATATTTTTAAAGCTTGCCGCTTGCGCGCTTTTGCTCGGTCAGCTTGCTTATGCGGATTTTACGCAAAATCAAAAAGTACGAACTTCATTTGATATCTTAAACGATTTGGGCTCTAGAAAACTGCTAAATTTAAAAGATACTAGCGAAATAAGAGGCATCATGGTCATCCCTGAAGTAGTTAGCGGCGGGCTAGTCGTGACGACTCATACTGGAGACGGTATATTCGTCGGCAGAAACGACGAAAATGAATGGAGTAGCCCTATATTTATAAATTTTAAAGGCGGTGGCATAGGTCTACAAGGCGGCTATAAATCAACCGACCTTGTTGTGCTTTTTAAATCAAGAAGGTCGTATGCAGGACTAATAAACGGTAAAGGTCAAATCGATCTTAGCGCCGATGCCGTAGTGTTAGCCGCCGGCGAAAAAGCCGGTGTAATGAGCGATCTGCCTGAAATTACGGCTTGGGCTACGCTTAGAGGTAAAAGTAGAGGCCTTTTTGCAGGCGTTAGCATAAATACGTCTTTGGTAGTCGTCGACAAGCAGGCTACGTATGATTATTACGATAGAATGTACGATATGGAAGATATCTACAACAACTCTCCGAAAGACTCAAGATATACAAAAACGCTAAAAGAAGTATTGAATAAATATTTTAAATAATTAAAAGGAAAAAACGGTTTGGCCTAGCGGCTAAACCGTATAAAGAGAGACGAATCTCTTTTTGTTGATTGGCGAAAACTGCGTCATATATTCAAACGCTTCTTCATAGTCTCCGTCCGTGTATTTTGCGACCTCTTCGATAAGCTCGAAAAGCTCTTCATCGTCAAGCGATTCAAAGTTACCTCGGTTTTCTAAAACCTCCAGCAAAACCGCTTCAAGCTCTAGCTCGTCGTACGTCATGGCTTCCCTTTTAAATTTTTTTGCGGAATTATGCCAAAATAACCTTTATAACCGCTTAGTCAAAATCCCCATTTTTTGAGAATTGGTCTTAAATTTATCGCATTATCAGCTTTTTTTACTATAATAAAAAGTAATTTTAATCGGCTGAAACGATGGCAAAATGCACACTTTTGATAAATTTTATATGAAATTTTTAGAGCTTTTGCGGGATTACGGATATAAAAATTCCGCCGCAAAAGAGCAAATTTTAAAAATTTTATTTTCCAGCGACGAGCATCTTAGCGCAAGCGAGATACAAACTAAGATCAAAAGCGAATTTAGGCGAAACGTGAGTCTCACGGCTATCTATCAGTTTTTAAATTTTTTGCAGGATTTCGGGCTGGTTTTGAGCTTTGAAGAGAACGGGATAAATAGATTCGAGCTAAATTTAAAGTCGCATCACGACCATCTAATCTGCATAAAATGCGGCACAGCGGAGAGTTTTTTCGATAAATATGTAGAAGAAAAACAAGAGCAAATTTGTAAAAACTCAGGCTTTAAACTCGAAGGTCATGCGATGATTTTATACGGAATTTGTCCAAAGTGCCAAAACAAATAGCCTATTTTGCGCCTCTTTGTCAAAAATGATTTGATAACGATATGCAAAAAAGTTTCAGTTAAATTTAAGCGTAGTAAATAGATAATACGCCAAAAAACAAAGGAGAAACATGAGCGCAGCACCACATATACCATCGGAGTTAGTCTTACGCATAGCTTCGTATTTCACGCCGATCCATCACGTCGCAGGCCGTTTAAGAGTCCGCGTCAGCAGCGATATCAAAAAAGAAGCGGACAGCTTGCCGTTAGAAAAAATAGATCAAACGATCAAGCAAATAGACGGCATAAAAAACGTCAAATTTAACAAACTAATCGGCTCGGCTACGATAGAGTACGACCACGAAATTTTCCCGAAAAAGATGTGGGACGATCTGCTAAAAGGCGAAAATTTACACGAGATCTCGGCTCTAATCAACAACCTAGCGCAAAAAGCTACCGGCGGCGCAAGATGAACGAGGAGCTAAAGCAAGCCGCAAATGCGGTGTTTTTACTAGAGTCGCAGGGCATTAAATTTTACGAAAACGTCTGCAAAAAAGATGAAATTTTTGATCAAATTTTAGCGGTTAGACGAAGCGGACTGGAGCTTTTAAAGTCCTACGCAGACCCCGCCGACCCGCAAGTTTTTTGCGCTTTAGCGTGCGAGGATCTTGACGCTTGCTTTATAAAAGCCCTAAACTACGAGCTTGAGCTAAACGCGTTTTATGAAAATTTGACCGACAGCCTGAGCGATGAAAACTTTAAAGATGTCTGCTTTAGGCTCTGGGCTACGTCAAATAACGAATACATCCCGGCTCTAAAAGCAAGATTGGCTCAAATTTTAGCCGCGCAGTTTCAAGGCGCAGGTGACACCAATCAAGAGGAACAAGCGCAAACGGCTCAAAATCCGAGCGACAATATCTTAAACGCTTTTGATTCGGATAGCTTTAAACAAAACACTCAAACGCAAGACCGGATAAGCACCGGGCAAGGCAGCAAAGAGGACGCTATCGCGCTTTTAAACAATCCGAATTTTTCATTTTTCGGCGGACTAGCGCTAGGCGGACTAGCCAGCATGATGCTAAGTAAAAATTTAGACAAAAATAAAAATAAAGAATAAAATTTAACATAAAGTATAAAAAATGGCATGACCGTTTATCGCAGGAGCAATCTTAGGAGGTTTAGCCGTCGCGGCTTTTAACAACAAAGACAAAATCAAATCAACCCTTGAAAGCGGACTAGATAAAGGCAAAGAATTTGCCGAAAACGCAAAGGAATTTGCCGAGAAAAAAATAGTCGAAGCAAAAGAGTACGCCGAAAAAAAATTTGCTAAAACAAGCGAAGAGGCAACCGAAACAAAAAAACGCACAAGACGCACTAGCGCCGAAGTAGCCGCTGAAAAAGAAGCCAAAAAAACAAAATCTAAGAAAAAAAGCGCTCCAAGAGCTAAAAAAGCTCCGGCAAAAGCAGCCGAGCAAACCGAAAGCCTAGCCGAAGATATCGCAAACGCGCTTGAACCGAATTTAGAAAAATAATAAAGGTATAGAATGAATTTAACATCAACAACCAGACTCCCAGTAGATCATATGATAAGCGGCGCGCTAATCGGCGCGATAGCAGCAGGCGGCGTAGAAATACTAAACTACAAAAAAGGCAAGGTCAGCAAGACGCAGGCCGTAGCTAAAACGACTAAAATCGCTATCCAAGGCGGTATCGTCACGGCGTGCGCTATCAGCGCATCAAACAAACTAGTCTCGGCGCG
>CAUQHH010000086.1:0-8588 GCA_963517705.1 uncultured Campylobacter sp. | reverse complement strand
CCGACGAGAGTGTCGCGTAGCCTGAGATTGTAGCCTTCGTATTTTTCCATTTTTTCCTCTTTTTATTTTACGGCTTATTTTTGTGACTCTTGAAATTTGCAGCGCTTGTCTTGTTTTGCAGCCAAATTTAAACACAAAGCGATTTAAAATTCGCAAAATTATAACATATTAGCAACGATTACGGCGACGAAAAAGTGTCGTTTTAAGCAAATTTTCGAGCTAATTTTAAATTTACTCGCCGAGACCCGAATCTTGAAAATGCTAAATTTGATTTGGTTGAATTTGGGATTGCGAGTTTGGCTTTCTTGCGTAAAAAACAACCGTTTGAGGTTGTTTTTTACTTTATTGTAAAGGGGGTGGGGGCTTGAATGGCGAAGTCGCTCCCCACCCCCTTTAATCCCCATCCCCCTACGACGCTTTTAATGTGGCGACACTCCTTTGCTCGCGCAAAGCGTCGCAAATATGATTCAAATTTGACGTTTTCAAGGTGCGGGTCTCGGTGGGTAAAATTTTGAAAATTTAACCAAATTTGACTTCAAATTTGAGCGTAAAGAGTCAAGGCGAAGTATTTTTGCTCTAGGCGAGGCGGATTTAAATTTATGGGCGGGAGCTACCTCGTCGGTAGTGACCGAGTAAAATTTAAATCCAACGAAGTATAGAGCAAAAAGACAAGCCGCTACTTCAGCGACTTTTCCGCCCACACTCTCACTTCCAAATCCACTTCAAATATCTTACATTCGCTCTCTATCTTCTCGTTTTCAAACCTCTTTGCTGCGGCTAAAACCGTTCGCGAGATGTCCAAAAATCCACACTCGCCGCGCAAAAATTTATACACCGCGACCTCGTTTGCGGCGTTGATAGCGACGCCAAGATCAGGGTTTTGCAAAGCTTGATCTTTTAGCGAAAAGATAGGATATTTTTTCAAATTTATCTCGCCGAATTTTATGTTTTTTAGAGTTTTTAGATCCAAATTCGGCACGATTTGCACATCGGCGGCACTTAAATTTAGCGCACCATCCTTGCCCAAAATCGCATGCGCGATGGCTAAAATCATATCGGTTTTGGATAGATGCGCCGTGGTCGAGCCGTCGGCAAACTCCACCAGCGCATGCACCATGGACGTGCGCTCGATGAGCGCCTCGATATCCCGCACGCCGTAGAGCCAAAAGGCCTCCAACACCTCAAAAAGCTTGTTCGCCATCGTTGCGCTGTCGATCGTAATCTTTGCGCCCATGCTCCAGTTCGGGTGCTTTAGCGCGTCTGCTGCGCGGGCGTCTTTTAGGGCTTTTAGCGGGGTTTTGTAAAAGGCGCCGCCCGAAGCCGTGATGACGAGCCTAGCGATCGGGGTTTTGTTTGCGAGCAGAAATTTAAGCCCGAAATGCTCGCTATCTATCGGATTTATCGCGCCCCTGTCTAAAAATTTGCCGCCCGCGACGAGGCTTTCTTTGTTGGCAAGCGCTAGCTTTTTGCCCAGCTTTTGCGCGGCCAGGCTCGGAGCCAGCCCGACAAAGCCGACCAGAGAGTTTACGACGCGCTCGCTCTCGCACTCTTTTAGCATATCGCAGATACCCTGCGCGCCTGCAAAAACGCGCTTGTGTTTTACGAATTTAGCAAATTTTGGCTCGGCGATACAGACGAATTTGGGCTTAAATTCGGCGATTTGCTCGTTTAAAAGCTCGTAGTTTGACGCGCAGCTCATAGCCTCGACGCTAAGGCCGAATTTGCGGGCTAGATTTAGGGTATTCGTCCCGATCGAGCCCGTCGAGCCCAGCACTACCACGATAGTGTCCAGAGCATCGCCGCGACGCCGAACAGATAGCCGTCGACGCGGTCAAGCATCCCGCCGTGACCCGGTAGCAGCGTGCCGCTATCTTTGACGCCCGCGCGGCGCTTTAAGTAGCTCTCGAAAAGATCGCCCCAAACGCCGAAAATCGCAACCAAAAACGCCGTAATGAGGCTATGCCAAAAGCTATCGGTTAGCACCCAGCCAAAGCCCGCGCCAAAGACCGTAGCCACGGCGATACCGCCTGCGACGCCTTCCCAGGTTTTGTTCGGCGAAGTCTCGCTAAAGGCGTGCTTGCCGCAAAATTTGCCGACGAAAAACGCCCCGCTATCGCACGCCACGACCGTTAAAATCAGCCACGCCAAGTAGCCCACGCCGTAGAGCGAATAAAGCATCCAAATGAGAAAAATCGGCGTCATCGGATACAAAAACGGCAGCGCGGGTGTTAGATTTTCGCTTTTAAAATGCGCGAGAAAACTAACCACGAGCAAGACCGCTAAAATAGCGATAAATACGGGGTTTGAAAAAGGCGTGAGCAGGTAAAAAATAACCGCCACGAGCGCAAGAGAGCCGCCCTGTAGGCCGTAGAGCTTTTGCGCTTCGCTAAAGGCCGTATAAAGCACGAAGCCTAAAATGGCGAAATTTAACAGATAGCTATCGACGAAAAAGATGACCAAAACCGCCACAAATAGCGCGACGCCGGTGATTATACGCGTTTTCATGATTTTTCCTTTTTTGAGTAATAATTGTATAGAATTTTCGCTTAAAAGCGCCGAAATTTGAGGCGAATTTACCTTTGCGGACTTTGGCGAACGGTCAAATTTAATGGTTTTGCGTTAAATTTCATTTTTGATTAAAGCGGGGCGGTAAATTTGGCGGATTTGGGTTAAATTTTACCGGGCGAGGCTTGTAGTTTCAGCGCAAATTTGACGATCTGTGTTGAAATTTACTCTCGCTAAAAAACAGCTGCTTAAATTTGGCGGATAAAAGCTCAAATTTGATCTAAATCGAGCCAAATTTGACCGCCTAGCCGCGAGCAGTCAAATTTAAGTCCGAAAGCTTAAATTTTAAGATCAAGGTGCTGAAATACGGGCGACGCCTGTGGGAAGTCGTTGGCCGCAACGCGCTCCTCGGAGTTTTCGCCGTCCTCGTTCTCGGAGTCCGCATTTTCGCCGTTTTGTTCCGAGGCGAGCTCGCCCTGCTCCTGCCTGCCCTTTTGCTTTTCGTGCTCGTTTTCGGGGTCGATTTTGTAGGTTTCCTCGGTCGGGCGCACCTCGGAGACCTCTTGTTTTTCGTCGCTTGCTAGCGATGCGGCGGCGAGGTTTTGCAGGTCAAATCTATTTTGGACGTCGGCGACCTTGTTTGAAACCATGTTTACGTTTTGATTGATAAAAATCGTGTTGCCAAGGGGTGTTACAGCCATTTTCGCCTCCTGTTTTAGTCGTGCTTTGTTACTAATATCGTCTTAAAATTAATATAATTTACATTTGCGCCGCTCATAATTTTGACGTTGTTACGTTTGGTAAAATCAACCTCGTACGTCCCGCCGCTTTTGACGCTAAAATTTACGCAAATTTTCGCCGCAAATCTCAAAATTTCCTCGCTCGGAGCGCTTTTTGCGGTTTTGATGATGACGTGCGCGGACGGCATATCTTTTAGGTGCATCCAGACGTCGTCTTTTTTCGAGTTTTTTAGCAGCCAGACGTTGCCTTTTTCGTTGCGTCCGATACTGATTTTATAGCCTTCGACGTAAAAATCCTCGACGTTTTGATTTTGCTCTTTTTGCTTTGCGGCGCGGGCTTTTTTAGGCGCTAGGATCTCTAGCTCCTCGGCACTTTTAGCTTCATTTACGAGCGTTTGTAAATTTGATAAAAACTCCAGTTTTTCGGTCAAATTTTGCCGCTCTATCGTTAGACCCGCCGCCTTTTGTTTTAGCCTTTTTGCTTTGGCAAACATCGCGTTTGCGGCGATTTTTGGGCTATCGTCCAGCACGAGCCTCACCTCGCCTCGCTCGAAATCATTTAGCGTTACCTCGCGCTCGTAGTCTCTTAACGCGTGCAAATTTGATAAGATCAGCCCCGCGTTTTTGCTTAAAATTTCGCTTTGCGCATTTAGATCCGCTTCGTTTTCAAGCCCCGATAAAATCTCACTTAAATTTTGCATTTTTCGCTCTATCGCGGCCGATTTTACAGCGCGCAGATTTTCTAGCTTTGCGTTATTTACGCGCTTAAATTCCTCGCTAAAATACCGCTCAAAATCCGTTATCGGCGGCGTCTGGCGCTCTTTTATCACTGCCGGCGGCAGCTCTAGCAGCTCGCGCCCCGGTTTTATCACGCGAAAATTATTATCTATATGGCGCAAAGCCTCGACGATGACGCCCTTTTCGTCCGTAATGATAGCGTTGGTAAATCGCCCCGTAAACTCCAAAAACAGGCTCGAGGCTAAACTCTTATACGAGCCTTGGAATTCGCACTCCAGCTTTAAAATTCTATTTCCCTCGGGCACGCTTAAATTTAAAATTTTAGCCCCCCAAAACCTCTTTTTAAGCGCGACGTCAAAGGGCGCTTTGTACTCTTTTACATTTAGAAAATCAGGATTTGCGTAGATCGCGGAGTCAGATTTGCTAAGGTCGAAAAATAGTCCGAGCTCGCCGTCAAATTCTATAAATATCGCCATATCGCCCGCGCGTCTGATTGCGGTTATTTTTTTAAATTTGCCTAGAAAAGATTGTATTTGTTTTAAATTTGCGTATTTCATAGCCGAAATTATAGCCTAAAATGCGACCGAAATTTAAGCGCAAGAATAATATAATGATAATACATTTTAAAACGGAGAAAAAATAAATGAACAAATTTAGCCTAAGTTTAGCGGCCTCGTCGCTGCTTTTAACTCAAATTTTCGCCGCCGACGTAGCGCTACAAGGCGTCGAGATTAGCGAGAGCGCGGACGACGGATACCGCGCCAAAACCAGCGAAGTAGGCAAAACAAATACGCCTATTTTAGAGATCCCGCAGACGGTAAACGTCGTAACCCAGCAGCAGTTAAAAGATAAAAAACCCGAGACTCTAGCCGAAAGCCTTCAAAACGTGAGCGGCGTTAGCTACGGAAACACCACGGGCGGTATCTTTGACTCGATCATTAAGCGAGGCTTTGGCGGCGGACGCGACGGCTCGATCATGCGAAACGGCGTACCCGCTAGCGTCATGCATAGCTTTAACAAAACCGTAGAAAGCGTCGAGGTGCTAAAAGGCCCGGCTAGCCTGCTCTACGGCGCGCAAGAGCCCGGCGGCATCATAAATATGGTCACTAAAAAACCAAAATACGACTTCTCAAACGAAATTTGGGCCGGTATCGGCAACCATGCCTACTGGAACGCGGGCTTTGACGCCACGGGACCGATCGCTGATAGCGGCTTTGCGTATAGATTTATATTTGATATGATGCAAAAAGACTACTGGAGGGAGTTTGGCGAATATAAAAACGTCCTCTTTGCGCCATCTCTTTCTTATAAAGGCGATGATTACCGCATAAATTTAGCCTATACGCACACGCGCTCGACCGATCCGATCGACCGCGGTATGTATCTGGTGCCAAGCACGGGCAAGCTACTGCCGATAGATAAGAAAAGACGCCTTGACGAGCCGTTTAATAAACTAAAAACCAGACTCGACACCGTAGACGTAAATTTTGAAAAAAATATCGGCGAGGACTGGCTACTGCGCGGCGCTTACGCGTATTCGCGCTCCAAGCACGAATACGGTCACATCAGGCTAATGAACGTAAATTTAAACACGGGCGTTGCGGCTAGACGAAACGAGGCGTATGAAGGATTTATCCACCGCACGCACGCGGGGTCGTTAAATTTAAACGGTTACGTGCAAACGGGCGAGATAGAGCATAACTTGCTATTTGGTATCGACGCCAAGGAGTACTACCGCTATAGACCCGGCGCGCTAAACAGCTACAGCTCCGGCACGACGCACAGAAACTTCCCGATAAATATCTACAGTCCGGTCTACGGCACGGTCGCCTATCCGTCCGACCGAGCCTCCGGTATCCAGTATCAAAAGCTAAGAACGATCGGATTTTACGCGCAAGATAGTATAAATTTGACCGAAAATTTGATCTATTCTCTGGGCGTTAGATACGAATACTACGACCAAGTCGCGCGCGGCACGACCAGCGGACCAAACACCACCGATCAGCAAGACGGCAAATTTACGTGGCAGACGGGGCTTTTATACATGCTAACGCCGGAGTGGTCGGTTTACGCCAACTACGCGCAGAGCTTTAATCCGCAAATGGCGATCAGCGGCGACGACATCGGCGACATAAAGCCCGAAGAAGGCAAAAGCATAGAGCTGGGAACTAAATTTCAAAACGATAGCATAACGGCTAGCGCGGCGGTCTTTAACATCGACAAGAAAAACATCATGCGCACCGTAAATAGCGTTAGCACTCCCGTGGGCGAAGCGCGCTCGAGAGGATTTGAGTTTGACTTTAACGGCCGCGTGACGCAAGGACTAAGCGTGGGCGCTAGCTACGCATACACTAAAACCGAGGTGCGCAAGGATAGCGGCGCGTTTGCCGTGCTAGTGGGCAAACCGCTAGAAGCTACGCCAAAGCACCAAGCCAGCCTCTTTGCCAACTACGACTTTAGCCACCTAGGCGCAAAAGGCCTAAGGATCGGCGGCGGAGCGAGGTATTTTGGCTCATGGTACACCTACTACATGAGGACGAATCTACCGGCCGTGCCTGCAGGAACGGGCTTTAAGATGGATGACGCGGTCGTTTACGACGCATTTATCAGCTACGATACCAAGATCGCAGGCTACGAGACGAATTTCTCGTTTAACGTCAAAAATTTGACCGACAAGCTCTACTATACGTCCTCGTCGACCGGCACGCAGGCTAATATCATACCGATACAGCCGGGGTATGCGAGGCAGTTTATGCTGACTGCGAGCGTTAAATTTTAAAATTTAACGCGTTATCTCGCCCGACTATACGTCGCTTTGCTTTCCTCTGGTCGCAACTGCGAGCAGAGGGTTTTAAAATTTGGCGCTCCGCAGGCTATATGCCTAGCGCACGCTTAAATTTTAAAACCGCCTCACCTAGCCGTGCGATACTTCCGCTCGGCTCTTTTTGTTCAAATTTAAAGTTTATTAAAAAGCACCTCGCCCTCGCTTCTTACGCTCAGACTTTAAATCAAATTTGCAATTTTCCGCTTCAAATTTAGCTCGTCCAAACCCGTATCCTAAAAACGCCGAATTCGGTTTTAAATCCGCGGCGCACTGCGCTATTTAGCCGAACCGAGTTCACATTTGCAACGCTCAAATTTTAATCTCAATCTCTTTTTATCCATTTTTCGCTAAAATCGCTAAATTTTAAAAACGCGCGGCATCCGCAAAAAAGGAAAATTTATGCAAAACTCAAAGCAAACCATCACCGAAAAGATTTTCAGCGAGCACGTAGGGCGCGAGGTTTTCGCGGGCGAGATCATAGAAAGCGACATCGATATGGTCATCGGCAACGACATCACGACTCCGATCTCCATCAAGCAGTTTGAGCGAAGCGGCGCGACAAGGCTAGCTAATCCTGACGGCTTTAGCGTCGTGATGGACCACTACATCCCGGCAAAAGACATCCTCAGCGCCAACCAAGCCAAAATCAGCCGCGACTTTGCGTATAAGCACGATTTGAAAAATTATTTCGACGAAAAGGACATGGGCATCGAGCACGCGCTTTTGCCCGAAAAAGGCCTCGTAGTGCCGGGCGACGTCATCATCGGCGCCGATAGCCACACCTGTACGCACGGCGCGCTGGGAGCCTTTGCCACGGGCATGGGCAGCACGGACCTAGCCTACGCGATGATAACGGGCAAAAACTGGTTTAAAGTACCGCCGACTATCAAAGTGATCTTTCGCGGCAAACTTGACCGCCACGTCTACGGCAAGGACCTCATCTTAGAAATCATCCGCCGCATCGGCGTAGACGGCGCGCTGTATAAGGCGCTGGAGTTTACGGGCGAGACGATAGAGAACCTCGACATGGACGGGCGTTTTAGTATGTGCAACATGGCGATCGAGGCCGGCGGCAAAAGCGGCATCATCGCGGTCGATGAAACTACGAAAGAGTTTTTAAAAGGTAAAAATTTACGCGCCGAGCCGAAGCTGCACTACTCCGACGATGGCGCGAGCTACGAGCAAATTTTAGAGATCGACGTTAGCAAGCTCGATCCCGTGATCGCCTATCCGTTCCTGCCTAGCAACGGCAAGAGCGTGCGCGAAGCGGTGAAAGACGATATCGCCATCGATCAGGCCTTTATCGGTAGCTGCACGAACGGCAGGCTAAGCGATCTACGCATCGCGGCCGAGATCCTAAAAGGCCGCAAAGTAGCGCGCAAAACCCGCCTCATCATCACGCCTGCGACGCAAAAAATCGCCCTGCAAGCTCAAAAAGAGGGGCTGATGGATATTTTCGCGGAAGCGGGAGCGGTCGTCTCAAACCCAACCTGCGGCGCGTGTCTGGGCGGATATATGGGGATTTTGGGCGTTGGGGAATGCTGCGTAAGCACGACAAATAGAAACTTCGTCGGACGCATGGGCGATCGCACGAGCGAGGTGTATCTGGCAAACTCAGCAGTGGCTGCGGCGAGTGCGGTGGTGGGCAAGATCGCCGATCCTCGCGATCTTTAAAATTTGGCGGCTTGTCTTTTGAGCGCTTTTTGCGGAGCTGGCTAAAATTTAGCTCGGCAGACTATCTTTGCTTCGCTTTGCTAGCAACTACAATCAGAGGTCTAGCC
>CAUQHH010000085.1:0-8723 GCA_963517705.1 uncultured Campylobacter sp. | reverse complement strand
TTTCAAGCTTAAAGTTAAAATTTTCAAATATCACCTTATCATCAAATTTCTTACTTACATTTTTAAGCTCTATTAGCTCGTTTCCTATCTCACGGTTTGCACGAAAAAGTATGCTAGGATCACGCCTGCTTGAGACAGCGATCTCTGCTATGTCGAGCTTTTCGAGCTGTTTTGCACGAGATGTCGCCTGCTTTGCCTTGCTCGCATTTGCTGAAAATCTCGCGATAAATTTCTCCAGCTCCTCTTTTTCTTTTAGCTTTTTGTCGCGCTCCATCTCGTGCTGTTTGGCAACCAGCGTCGAGGCGATGTACCAGTCGTCGTAGTTGCCCGCAAACTGCCTGATTTTTTTAAAATCCACGTCTAGGATGTGCGTGCAAACCGCGTTTAAGAAGTGGCGGTCGTGGCTGATTAGCACCATCGTACCCTCGTGACGATTTAGCTCGTTTTCCAGCCATTTTATGCTCTCGATGTCAAGGTTGTTGGTCGGCTCGTCAAGGAAAAGAATGTCCGGCTTTGGAAATAGCACTTGAGCGAGCAGGACTTTAAATTTATCCGAGTTTTCGACCTCGCTCATCGGCTTTTCAAAGTCGCTAAAACCAAGCGAGCTTAGGATTTTCTCGATCCTGACCTCGTACTCGTAGCTAGGATCCTCCTCGGCGCTTATCATCTCAAGCTGCGCCAGGCGGTCGTTTACGGCGTCGGTAAACTCTTCGCTCATATAGAGTTGCTCTTTTTCTTTGACGGCGTCGTAGAGGCGTTTGTTGCCGTATAGTACGGCGTCCTTGACGCTAAAGTTTTCAAACGCGAACTGATCTTGCCCTAGCACGCCTACTTTTAGCCCGTTTTCGATGACGATCTCGCCGCTGTTTGCTTCGATCTCGCCTGCAAGAATTTTTAGAAACGTCGATTTTCCCGCGCCGTTTGCGCCTATAAGACCGTAGCGGTTGCCGCGAGTGAGCTTTAAATTTACGTCCTCAAATAGCAGCTGTGCGTTAAATCTCATCAATAAATTTTTGACTTCAAGCATATTTTTCCTTAAATTTGACTTTTTAAACCGTAGATTTTGCCAAAAAGTCGTTTAAAATCAGTATAAACTTCGGCAAAACGGCGTAGCGTGCTATTTGGGTAGGTTATAAAACGAGCTTAGATTTGATAAGTTTATCTTTTTGTCGGTAAAACCGCGCTTCTTTTAACTCAAAGTCTAAAATTTCGCTAAAATCCCTCATAAAATCCACGCAATCAAAGGCCGAAACAAGAATGCGCATCGCAAAAATCCGTGCCAAAAATATCCTCACTCGCTCCAAAATCGGCAGCGGCGGCTACGCGATCAACCCGTATGTGGGCTGCCCACACGGCTGCATCTACTGCTACGCCGAGTTTATGCGCGGCGTCACGGGGCACGAGGAGGCGTGGGGCGAGTTTTTGGACGCGAAGGATTTTGACGCGGCGAGCCTAGTTAAATTTGCCGCTTCGCACGGCGGCGAGCGCGTGTTTATGAGCTCGGTTACGGACTGCTACAACCCGTACGAGGCGCGCTTTGGTGCTACGCGTAAAGTCCTCGAGGCGGTTGCGGGCTCGGATACAAACCTGCAAATTTTAACCAAATCAAGCCTCGTGACGCGCGATATAGACTTGCTGCGAACTATGCCAAACGTCCGCGTAGGAGTGAGTCTGAGCGCGGTAGACGAAAGCTTACGCCGTATGCTGGAGCCTCGCGCGAGTCCCGTGGCAGCACGGATCGCGGCGATAAAAAAGCTGCGCGCCGCGGGAGTAAAAACTTATATCTTCGTCGCGCCGATTTTCCCGAAGATCACGCCGGTTTTTGACATCATATCCCGCTATGGCGACGCGGCGGACGAGATTTGGTTTGACAGACTAAATCTCTATCCAAATTTTAGGGATAAAATTCTAGCTTTTATCGGGCGAAATTTCCCCGAGCTTTTGCCGCTTTATAAGCAAATTTATCTATTTGGAGATGATGGTTATTTTGAGCGGTTAGCTGGCGAGATCAGGCTTGCGGCGCAGGAAAAATTTGGAAGCGAGAGCGGCGAGAGGGTTAGGATATTTTTTGAGCGGAGAAAATCCGGCGCAGATAAATTTGAAAGGCGAAAATGAACGTAATTTTACGGCTTGGCATTATAGTTTTGATCCTATACATCGCGCTTTTGGCGCTGCTTTATTTTTTTCAGGAGCGGCTGATATTTTTCCCGAGCAAGCTTGAGTCAAACCATGATTTTAGCTTTGACCAGCCTTTTGAGGAGATCAGACTAGACGCGGAGGGCACGTGGATAAGCGGGCTAAAATTTTTAGCGCAGAGTAGGGACGGCGGGCAAATTTACGGTGACGCGCGCGACGGAAACGGCAAACGAAAGGCAAAAAACGGCGCGGCGATATTTTTCCACGGTAATGCGGGCAATCTGCAAGGCTGGGGCGGTTACGCACGGTTTTTTACGGATTTGGGCTATGATTTTTATCTATTTGACTACCGAGGCTACGGCAAGAGCGACGGCGAGATAAGCTCGCAGGAGCAGCTTTATGCGGATACGGACGCGATGATGCAGCTGGTTTTGCGGGAGTATGATGCGGGCGAGGTCACGGCGGTGGGCTACTCGGTAGGCAGCGGACTGGCGGCTCGCGCGGCGCTAAAATACGGCGCTAAGCGGCTAGTTTTGATCGCGCCTTATTTTAGCCTAGAGGAGCTAGCGCGCGAGAAAATGCCGTTTGTGCCGAAGTTTTTAATCAAATATAAAATCCCTACGTTTGAGTTTGTGGGTGGTTTTGGCGGGCCGGTGGTGATATTTCACGGCGAGCATGACGAGCTAATCGGCGTGGATAACTCGCGCAGGCTATTTAAATTTCTAAAACCCGGAGATCAAATTTACGAGCTAAACGCCGGTCATAACGATATCCTGGGTCTAAGCGAGCTTTGGGAAAAATTAGCGCAGAAGCTGGGCGAGTAGGGCGGGGCTGTGGCGGTAAATTTGACGAAGCAGACTGGAGTTTGGCCGTTTAACGGTGAATTTGCTCGCTTGGGCTATTCTTGTCCTTGCAGCGCAACGGCTAAATATTGGCGAGCAAGGAAACAAATAAAAAATCCTAAATATATTTGGAAGCTTAAAAGACGAGGCTAAACTCGCCGCGTGGGCGATGGCGGCAAAGATTTTCGTTAAATTTTAGTAAGCCAGGCGGAGTGTAAAATGTTTGACTAAATAGCAACGGCAGCCTAAAATCAAGACTATAAATGATCGCTAGTTCTTAAATTTTACAGCATAAGGCATCCAAAATAATTTTAAAGCAATAGACTATTTCGTACCGTAAAAGGCGAGCTAGAGTATTTTGACTCGCCCGTAACCCTTTAGGCGTAAAATTTAGCTTTTAAACTACTTAAAAGCGTCGTTTATTTTGCCGCTTTTTCGGCATTTTTCGCGCTCGGCTTCGATTAACTTTTTTGACTCTATACCCTTAGCCAATACGCTTTCATCTATCAAAACGCTCGGCAAATTTAGCATAATAGCGTTATGGGAACCGCTAAAACCGCCTAAATTTTGTCCGAAATCTTTTCTGACGCGATCGTTTTTGCTATTTATGTCTCCGCCTTCGCAGTGAAAGTGCGCTCCACCGTTTGAACAATGGCATTTTATCTCCATATCTTCGTCGTATATGCGTTCGTCCATAAAGTAAACATTTTTATTTAAATTTATACTACTGATTGGATTATAAACTAGTGCGGCCAAAATTCTATTGCCGTGTGGATTTGACATTTCCCAGCGCACGGCCCGATAGGAGCTTAACATTACCACGAGCGGTTTTTGCGCTTTTTCTAGCGTTACTCTTATTTTGTTATCCTGTGTGCCGCTTTCGTAAACGGCAGCAAGCCAGATATCAAATTTTTGGCCTTTTAGTTTCGCGACTACTTCGCTTTGTTTGTAAAATTTCGGTTCATCTTTAAAATCTACTAAAAGGCTAGTCGTGTGCCAGTTGTTAACAAACCAAACTTCTATCTTGTGGCGCCCCTTGTTAAATTTATGCATAAGTGCTTTGCTTCCGGCGTTTTCGGAATCAAATATCTGCTCGCCGTCCACCGAAATGCGTAAATTTGCCCAGCTAAAATCGGTTAAAATCATCTTTTGCACATCTTGTTTAAAATCGAAATTTCCAACCCAGTAGGCGATAAAATTTTGCGAAGGTATTTTATGAAACTCGTCGTAAGCGAAATTTAAATTGATACTTTCGATCGTTTCAGAAAAAACCACGTTTTTTGAATCGTCTTTATTGAGATAAAAGGCTAAAAATTTACCCGTAGGTATCTGTTTGCCCGCCGTGATCTCGCTCGCCCATTTTTGTGCGTCGTTAGCGTTTACATAGGCAAGAAATACGCAAAAAGCCAGAAAAAGCATCCGTAAAATTTTCATTTTTTCTCCTTTTAATTTGATTTTGCGTAGTTTATCAAAACGTCGTTTAGTGTTAAATTTTTACGTACAGCCCGGTTGTAAATCTTATAGATTTATTTTAGTGCATTTAAATTTTACGCCCAGTCGTAAATTTATCGTTTGGTTATGTTTGCGACGCGTATAGCAAAGCTAACTTAGTGAGTGATCTCGGGCTGGACGGATGCAGAATCGTATAAAATAAAAATCTTGATAATTAATATTCATCAAAGCAAAAAAGAATGCTATACGCCTTGTTTTTTGAAAGGTGTAATTATGAATTCGCAAACTAAAGAACGCTTCGGTTTAGCCGCACTAATCGGCCTAATCGCAGGCGTGGTTTCAGCCTTTGTTAAGTGGGGAGCAGAATTTCCACTTCCGCCAAGAAGTCCTATGGATATGTTTAATGCCGCTTGTGGGCCAGAAAGCGCGATCAGAGCGGCTGACGCGATCGACTGCTCGAGGAATTTCCTAAATCCGCCTTATGTCTTTTTAAGAGATTACATGGGCATCGCCGATCCAAATGCCGCGATCTACGAATTTGCAGGGCATGCGTTTAACTACGTGATGTTTACGCATATCATTTTTTCGATCGTTTTTGCCGTCGGATACTGCATTGTAGCTGAGAAATTTCCAAAGATCACGCTTTGGCAAGGCGTTGCCACCGGTATTTTAGCCAATATCGCCGTTCACTTTATTACTTTGCCTATTCTTGGAGTTACGCCGCCGCCTTGGACGCTGCCTTGGTACGAGCACGTTTCCGAGTTTGTCGGACACGCGCTATGGTTTTAGTCTATCGAGCTTATGAGGCGAGATTTACGAAGCAGGATCACGCACGAAAAAGATCCGAGCGATTGTTGCTGCAACGCATAGCTCTTAAATTTACGCCATTTTAGTAAAATCTAAAACGGTCTTTTAAAAACAAAATCTCTCGTCGGCTTTGTTTTGCTTGCGCATAGCTTTAAATTTGGCTAAATTTTCCTCATTCAAAAAATAATCTTTTTCTTTTTGCGCGCGTGCTTCTAGAGCTTCGATTGCTTTTGCAAGAGCCGCTTTTCTGTCTGCGTGAGGCGATGCAAACTCCGGTAAAAACATGGCTTCGTAGACGTTTGCCTTGCTCCACTCAAGCGATTTTGCGGCGATATCTTGCTGCTTTTTGATGTCGCAAAATGCGTATGGATTTACTACGTCGCCCACTAGCTTGATAAACGCTCCTATCGCGCTTTTCACTTCAAAAAATCTACCGTCGTCCAAATTTATAACCTCTCTTAGCAGGATCGCGCGGTTTTTGGCGTTATAAAACCAAAACACCGCATCGTCGCGAAGCCCTAGGTCGTAAGCGCGGGCCGAAAGCACGAAAAGGGTCATCGGCGTAACCATCTGCGGAGCGTCTTGCACGATCTTTTCCGCGCTCCTAAAGTCCTCTAGCGTGCCGCTTTTGAGTAGACCGTCTATCTTGTCGTAAACTTTTACATGGTCAGCCTTGCCGGCATTTGCCGAGTAGTACGGCGTCACGTAGATATCGATGCTTTTTACCTTTTCGTCATCAGCCGCCGATACAGCCGCCGCGCCAAAACAAAGCGCCGCTAAAAAACGTAAAATTTTCATTTTTATCCTTTAAATTTGATTTTGCGTAGTTTATCAAAAAGTCGTTTAATGTTTAAAATCGTGAGTGTGGCGCAGACGCGGATCATATAGATTTGTTGCTGATATCTAAAATTTGATACCTAGTGGCTTTCTCGTTTTGTCATCTCCAGATATAGACAAATGGAATCGGCGTGCGCGGTAATACATTTGATTTTAGACTGATCACGGCAAGCCCAAATTTAATTTTTTATGGATTGCTCTTATTGATATACTTTATCGGCTCGGATTTAGGTTTGCTAAGTAAACTTAGGTCCAAGCTTGGTATTTTATTTATAAAAATCCGCTTTTGGTATTTGCTTTTATTTTTTGTAAATTTTAAGCCCATCGTTAAATTTGACGTTGGCCTTTTTTTGTCGCCGCATACTAAATTTCCTTAAATAAATCTATCTTCATTTTTAGATAAATTTCGCCGCTTACAGCCGTTAAGTTGTTTGGTTTTATTGGAATGTTAGTTGAATTGGAGCTAAATTTAACCCTGAAGTTTTCGCTTCAGGGTTAAAAATCATCGGTCCGATCTGCTTCGGATTTGGTTTAGCCGTATGTTGTGCATATGTTACATATGGGTTATTTGCAGATACGTATCGCCGCCTTCGGTTATTATGTTGCCGTTTAGTAGGTCGAAATTTGACAATCCAGCAAGCTTTACGAGATTGTCTCCGTTGCTTACGGTTTTATCGGCATCGACATCTCTTACTAGATATGTTTCGTTATTGTAGTAGACTGCATACATAGTATTTGTATCGGTGGAGCTTAGAGAGCCTAGGGCTGCATTTATGGCTTCTTTTAGATCGGTCTTGCCGTTTGCGGCATTTTGATCTATCTTGACGAAATTTGCAACTGTGCTACCTAAGCTTATCTTGTCGCCTCTGTTTGCATCGGTTATTGTTATGTACTTGCTAGCGCTAGCATCGGTAGTAGAAGCTCCTAGATTAAACGTATCGTTACCCGCTCCGCCGCTGATTTGGAATTTCTTATTATCGGTTAATGCCGCAGTAGTGACGGTATCGTTGCCTTCGCCTAGATTTACGGTTACGTCTTTGGTTTGGGTTATCGTAAAGGTTACTTTGTCGTCGCCCTTGCCGCTATCGACTAGTTTTAGGTTTTTAGAGCCGATTTCTATCTCGTCTTTGGTTTTTGAACCTTTTACGGTAGTTACGTTATCGTTATAGGCAGCTCCGTCTATGGTGGTTATTCTTGTAGTTCCGCTTGCGTTGTCGTATTCGCTCAGATCGATACTTTTTAGATTGCTAGCACTTAGCCCGTCTACCCAAAAATCCGTAATCGTGCCTAGCGCTAGTAGGCTATCTGGATTTGTTATTCCGCCTTTTACGGTGATAGTCTCTACTGTATCGTTGTAATAGGCCGTTATGCCGGTTATTACGTTTGTTAGATTTGCCACGAAGTCCTTGGCTTCGCTCTCACTATGACCTAATCCTACGTCTATCATGTTAAAAGTGACCGGAGCGCTACTGCCAGAACGGATCGTTATGCTTTCTCCTACTTTCCAGCTACTAACGCCTACTGGTGTCATAGGTGTGGTCAAATTTGACATCTCAAGTGTTACATTTTTAGCAACTATATTGCCGTCAAGAGTAACACTTTGTAGATAGTTGTGCGTTCCAGTATTTATCGTAACGTTGCCAAATTTAGTATGGCCTTCTATATCCGCTGCGAGAGTTTTTAAATTTAGCTCTTTAATGTTGCTTGCGTTAATCGTAATATTGCGACCCGTTATAAACTTGAAATCGGCTGTGGAGTCTGGCCCGCTACCCTTGATATCGATATTTACGTCGCCTACGCTATCGATACTGTTTGTTTCTATAGTTTTTTGTCCGTAAGCTTTTATGTTTATATTTTTAACTTCCACTTTATCTGTCGTACTGGTGGCGGAGCCTATGCCAAAATCGTGAGTTAGGTCTTGCGTCCCTATCTTTACTCTAGCATCAGCTACGGTCGTATTTAGGTTTATGTTTACATCGCTTTTCTTGCTGTTATCATTGGTATTAAATCCTCTTAGCCAGCCTATATCGACGGTTTTTTGATTATTTGCCGTTATGTCGATATTTCCGCCTAAAGACTCGTAGTTGGCTAGCTTTAGAGTGGAATCTGTTATACCTGAAGCTGCGTTAGCGTTTATACTTAGACTTTTTGATTTTATGGCCACTGCGTCGGGAGTCATTACAGTAGGACTAGGTTGATAGCCTATCTCTACGGAGGCTCCTGCTACGGTTGAGGTCGTATTAAATTTAGCATCTCCGCCTACGTTAATCTTTTCCCAATCAGTTATCGGGCTAAAGACCGTTATCGGCGTTACGCTCATTTTTAGCGTCTTATAGCCGCTAGCGTTTACGTTTAGATTGCCCGTGACATCTAAATTTCCGTTAGTTCGTATAATGCCGTCTGTTATATCGGAATTTGCGCTATGGTTTAAAGAGAAATTCCTAGCCTTTATGCCACCTGTTACGCTAGTATCGGTCGATACGGTCTCTTTGGCGTAGATTGCACTCGACCCCTCCTGCGTAAATTTACTAGTCAGACTTACATCTCCCGCTGCGGTTATATTTCCTACGGTTAACGTTTTTTGTCCTACGGCACTTACGGTTACGTTGTTTACCTTTTTATCGTTATCTCTATCTCCTATCTCTCCGT
>CAUQHH010000084.1:0-8849 GCA_963517705.1 uncultured Campylobacter sp. | reverse complement strand
CGGCAGGCACGAAAGACGCGTGAAAAAGCTAGGAGGTGAGAAATGACCGATTGGCTCGTACTTACCGTTTTGATATGCATTTGTATCTATCTCACCGTTATGGTGTTTTACTTTAAAACCTTGCTTAAAAAAGAGCGTGCGACGCGCGATTTTATGAAAAATAATCTCCAAGATACCGAAGTCGTCATCCGCAAGCTACAAGTCCAGCTACAGCGTGGTCTTGGCAACATCGACATCCTCACCGACGAGCTAAATAAGGTCAAAAACGATGCCAACGCCCTTCGCACTAGAAACTCGCAGTACCGCCTGGAAAACGACAAACTCCGCCAGCGCATCCGCGAGCTAGAGGGCAAAATCGAAGCGCTACTATAAATCAAATTTAAAGGCAAAAAATGAAAGAACTAGACAAAGCGGGGAAGGAATTTTTATTAAATTCTATCCGCTGCATAAATGATTTTCCAAAACCTGGCATAATATTTCGCGACATCACGACGCTGCTAAACAACAAAGAGGCGTTTAATTTCCTAATCGACCATCTCGCAGCTCGCTACGAGAACGCCAGTATCGACTTTATCACCGGCATCGAGTCGCGCGGATTTATATTCGGAGCGGCTTTGGCAGCTAGGTTGCGACTACCTTTCGTGCCGATTAGAAAGCCTAAAAAACTGCCATACATCACGATCTCGCAAAAATACAGCCTAGAATACGGCGTGGACGAGGTGCAAATCCACATCGACGCATTTGGCGAAAAAGCGGGCGCAAAGGTGCTTTTGATCGACGATCTAATCGCTACGGGCGGAACCGCAAAAGCAAGCGTAGAGCTAATCAATCAAACAAACGCAATTTGCGTAGAGGCCTGCTTTTTGATAGATTTAAAGGATCTGGGCGGTAGTGCAAATTTACGCCCTCTAACTAAAATTTACAGCATACTAGAGATCTGAGATGGAAGAATTTTTCATAAAACTACTCACTGAGTACGGCTACATCATACTTTTTTTATGGTGCATAATGGAAGGCGAGATGGCGCTCATAATGGCTGGCATACTCGCACACACGACGCACATGCACATCGTGCCGGCGATCTTTATCGCGGGGCTTGGCGGCTTTGTCGGGGATCAAATTTACTTTTATCTAGGCCGCTATAACAAAAAATATATCGCTAAAAAACTTCACACCCAGCGCCGCAAATTTGCCATCGCACACATAATGCTGAAAAAATACGGCTGGCCGATTATCTTTATCCAGCGCTACATGTACGGCTTTCGCGTCATCATCCCTATGTGCATCGGCCTAACGGGCTATAGTGCGAAAAAATACGCCTTTATAAATTTAATCAGCGCTTGGTGCTGGGCCGCGATTACGATAATTCCTGCGTGGGTTTTGGGCGAGCACATACTTGATATACTGCACAAAGCAAAAGAGCACTGGTACGTCGCCGTGCCTGTAGTAGCGCTATTTTTGGGCATTTTGCTCTACGGCTTTAGGCGCATAGAAAATAAAATTTTAAACGATAGGAGACACAGAAGTGCAGTTTCAACTCACTAATAAAAAACTAAGCGAAATCAAAGCCGATTTGGAGCTGATTTTCGTCGTAGATAAAAACCTAAAACATAAATTTATAAAAGACGAAAAGGCGTTTAAATTCGCCAACTACAAGGGCGAGAGCGTCTTGCTTTTACTAGAAAGTAGCAGGATCTACGTTCCGCTTGGCAAGCTTGGCTACGACGAGCTTCGCATAGCTGCGGCAAAAGCATATAACGCCGTAAAATCTCTAAACGTAAAAAGCCTAAAACTAGCCTCATACGTCGCAGGCTGCCAAAAAATGAGCTTTCAGGCTCTAACCGAGGGCTTTTTGCTGGGTGCATATGAATTTAACAAATACAAAGAAAAAAAAGAAAAATACGCTCTAAAAGATATTATTTTTAGTAGCGAGGAATTTAACGGCGAGGACGTCCGCGAAAACGACGCACAGGACGGCTTTGCTCACGGCGAGATAATCGCCTCTGCGACAAATTTCACCAAAGATATCGTAAACGAAATACCTGAAATCTACACTCCGCAAAAAATGGCCGAAGAGGCGCAAAATTTAGCCAAGTCTAGCCCAAATTTAAGCTGCAAAATTTACGACGAGAAATTCCTCGAAAAAGAAAAGATGAACGCATTTTTAGCGGTAAACAGAGCTAGCGTACATCCGCCTCGCCTCATCCACCTAATCTACAAACCAAAAGGCGCAAAAAAACGCGTAATCTTCGTCGGCAAAGGGCTAACGTACGATAGCGGCGGACTTAGCTTAAAGCCGGCTGATTATATGCTAACGATGAAAGCCGACAAAAGCGGCGCGGCGGCGGCGATGGGTATAATTAAAGGTGCAGCGGAGTTAAATTTACCGTTTGAAATTCACGCGATTTTGGGCGCGACCGAAAATATGATCGGCGGCAACGCCTATAAACCAGACGATGTACTGATCTCTCGCAGCGGCGTTAGCATCGAGGTGCGCAACACCGACGCTGAGGGCCGCCTAGTGCTTGCCGACTGCCTTAGCTACGCGCAGGATTTTAAGCCCGACGTGCTAATCGACATGGCGACACTAACTGGCGCTTGCGTGGTTGGTCTTGGCGAATACACAAGCGGCATAATGGGCAACAACGAGGAGCTAAAGGCCGAATTTAAAGCAAAAGCGGCAAAGAGCGGCGAACTAAATACGATTTTAGAGTTTAACCCGCATCTGCGCGAGTTAATCAAAAGCCAGATCGCAGACGTCAGCAACACAGGATCTAGCCGTTACGGCGGCGCGATCACGGCGGGGCTTTTCCTAGATAAATTTATAAAAGACGAATTCAAAGACAAGTGGATACACCAAGATATCGCAGGCCCCGCATACACCGAAAAAGCTTGGGGATATAACCAAGCGGGCGCGACGGGAGCGGGCGTGCGAATGAATCTTTATTATCTATGCGCTATGGCAAAGGAGCTGTAATGGGACTAGCAGTAGGTATCGTAGGACTGCCGAACGTCGGCAAATCAACCACGTTTAACGCGCTAACGAAAGCGCAAAACGCCGAGAGCGCGAACTATCCGTTCTGCACGATCGAGCCGAATAAAGCCGTCGTGCCGGTGCCCGATAAGCGCCTAGGCGAGCTAGCCAAAATCGTAAATCCAAATAAAATACAATACTCAACAATCGAATTTGTCGATATCGCGGGCCTCGTAAAGGGCGCGAGCGCGGGCGAAGGTCTAGGAAATAAATTTCTCTCAAATATCCGCGAAACCGAGGTGATTTTGCACATCGTGCGCTGCTTTGAGGACGAAAACATCACTCACGTAGAGGGCGGCGTCGATCCCGTTAGGGACGTCGAGATCATCGAGACCGAGCTCATCCTCGCTGATATCGAGCAGCTAAATAAAAAAATCGAGCGCCTAACCCGCGAAGCCAAAGCAAACGCAAAAGGCGCGAAAGAGGCGCTAGAGACGGCAAATGCGCTGCTAACCCACCTAAACGACGGCAAAAGCGCGAGCAGCTTCGGCGGCAAGGACGACGACGCGTTTATAAATTTAAACAAAGAGCTAAGGCTACTCAGCGCAAAAGAGGTCGTTTACGGCGCAAACGTCGATGAGGACGGCGTATCGGAGGATAACAAATACGTGCAGGCGCTTCGCGAGTTCGCCGCTCGATCAGGGCACGAGGTTATCAAGCTCTGCGCCAAGATCGAAGAGGAGCTCGTGGGGCTTAGCGACGAAGAGGCACATGAGTTTCTAAGCTCGCTAGGCACGAACGAAAGCGGCCTGGAAAAGATCATCAAAACAGCGTTTGCAAAGCTAAATTTGATCAGCTACTTTACCGCTGGCGTCGTCGAGGTGCGCGCATGGACGATCGTAAAAGGCTGGAAAGCGCCAAAAGCCGCCAGCGTCATCCACAACGACTTTGAGAGGGGTTTCATCAGAGCCGAAGTCATCGGCTACGAGGACTACATCGCGTGCGGCGGCGAAAACCCGGCCAAAGAGGCGGGCAAAATGCGCCTAGAAGGCAAGGATTACGTCGTTCAAGACGGCGACGTGATGCATTTTAGATTTAACGTTTAAGCACAAATCGGTCAAATTTGGCTTTGCTAACCAAGCGGTTCTTGGCTAAATTTGGCCGCCCTTCCTTTCTTGCCGCACAGCTTTCGAGCCTAAGCGCGGGCAAGATAAATTTTTGCATCGGCGTTTTGGCTACTCTAGTAACCGCGCCATAAAATTTTAGTCTTTAAAGATGCGGTTAAATTTGGCTCGGCGCGGGTTTTGTAGCTCAAATTTAACTCACGCTAAATTTAAGGAAAAAATTGAAAAAGATCATAGCCGTTTGCGTAACTGTATCAAATTTACCCCATACACAAATAATATTCAAGGACACCAAGATTGCGTAGTTTTAGCGCATCGTCGCACTACTTAGGCATCGCGTCCAGATGTTGCGACCTATCGACAGCAGTATGCAAACTCTACAAAGAAGCAAAATAGGTTAAATTTGAGAAAAATAAAGCTAGTAAAATTTAACAAAGGAGCACGATGATAAAACAGCTCTTGCTACTACTTTTTGCGCTAAATTTCGCCCTCGCAAATTTGACGAGCGAAGGTCAAACGGCCTACGACGCAGGCGATGAGCAAAAAGCGGCTAAAATTTGGCAAAAAGCCTGCAAAGTGGGCGAAGCACGCGGCTGCGTAAGGATCGGGTTTTTATATCAAAGCGGCAAAGGCGTAGAACAAGATGACGCAAAGGCTAGCAAATTTTACGAAAAAGCTTGCGACGCGGGCGAGCTATCAGGTTGCGATAGCCTAGCCTCACTCCACCAAAACAGCGGCAAACACGCCAAAGCCGCCGCGATTTTTGAGCGAGCCTGCGAAAAAGGATTTGGTTTAAGTTGCTATAATCTAGCTCAAATTTACGAAGCTGGTACTGGCGTCGCAGCAGATGAAATCAAGGCGCTAGACCTCTATATAAAGGCCTGCGAGCGCGGATACGCGGTAGTTTGCTACCATCTAGGCGGCATGTACGCGGACGGCGCAATGAGCAAAAACGACGAAGCCGCAAAAAACTCGAAAAACGCGCTCAAATTTTACTCGCTTGCCTGCGATGGTAAAATTTACGAAGCGTGCGAGGCTTTGGGGCGGCTTTACGAGGACGGTGAGGCGGGTTTTGCGCAGGATATCAAGGCCGCTATATCCTACTACGACAAGGCCTGCGCCGCAAATGCCTACAAATGCAGTGGCAGCGAGCGTCTGGACGAGCTATACGGCGGCTGGGCGCAGTATCAAGGCGGGCAGTTTGAGGCAGCCTACGAGCTAGGCAAAGAGGCGTGCGGCAGGGGCGTAGCAAACGGTTGTGCAGCGCTAGGAGAGCTATACGCAAAGGGGCTAGGCGGAGCGCGGCAAGATAGCGAGCTGGCGGTCAAATTTCACGATAAGGCCTGCGAAGGCGGCTTTGGCGCTTCTTGCGCCGGGCTTGGCGATATGTTATTTCATGGACGCAGCGCAAAAAAGGACGTTTCTCGCGCGTTGGAGCTTTTTGAAAAGGCCTGCCTACTTTGGCGACTAGATGCCTGCGAGAGCCTAGCGGACGCGTATTTTGAGGGAGCGAACGTGCCGCAAGATATAGCAAGAGCCTTTAACTTTTACGGGATCGCCTGCTACAACGGGCTAAAATCAGCCTGCACGAATCTAGGCGCGATCCACGAAAAAGGCGTAGGCGAAGCGATAAAAGCGAACGAAAGCGAAGCCGATAGCCTTTTTCACGAGGCTTGCGAAGCCGGCGATGCGCGCGGGTGCCTAAATCTAGCGCGCCGTCTTGAGCGCAGCGACAAAAAACAAGCCGCCGCGCTACGCCAAAAGGCGCAAAAGCTGCACGAAAAAGAGTGCGAGGCGGGGCTAGCTAAAAAGTGCATGGAGTTTAAAAAATCAACTAATAAAGGAGAAAAACATGAGTTTTAAAAAAGTTTCGTTTGCCGCCGTTGCGGCCGTTTGTCTATTTTTAGGCGGCTGCACCCAGCCTAGAACCACGCAGATAGAGCTACCAAAAAGCGCGCTAGATAGCGTAAATCTGCCAAACGAGGTAGCCATAGACGGCGAAAAATTCGTCCTAAAGCAAAAAAACGCAAGAACGGCTGAGTTTTATCTACCTAATGAAAAAGTGGGCTTTAAATGGACCAAGCTAGTAAGCGTTACCGTCGATGAAAACGCCGATATCAACGAATACCAAAGGACTTTTATGACCGCGCTAAAAAGCGGGCAGTTCGGCAAAGCGGAGTATGATTTCAAATCTATAAACGATAAAGAGTATCAAGCTTACACGATCTACTATCCGATCGCTGGCAACCCGGATTTTGACAACTACGAGATCAATCTAATCCACGTCAAGAGCCTTAACTGCGGGCTTAGAGTCACGCACTACGCGCTAAAGTTTCTAAATATCGCCGATAGAAGCAAATTTCACACGCTAATCAAGCAAAAAATGCCGATATTTTTAGCGCAGATGCCGCAGGTCGAGTGTAAATAAATTTACCTTCGGGCGTTATTTTAGCCGCCGCTAAATTTAGCGCCCTCTTTACGGGCTTCAAATTTGACCCAAAAAACCGCGATAAATTTGACGCTTTGCTTGCATAGGCGGTCAAATTTGACGAGCGTAACGGCTGCAAATTTAATGCCGCTTTTTTATTTTTGGCGGTAAATTTTATGATTCATGCTTACTTGCTAACGGCTTAGGCAAAAACTACCCAAAGGAAAAACATGGAAAACGGCGGACTGGCGGTATATTTTGGAGAAAATTTGGCGCAAATTTTATCGCAAAAGATAAAGGCGGTTTATTCTAAATTTGACGCGCATAGCTACTGCGGGCAAATCACGGCGAGTACGCCCAATCTCGGTTATTCGCAAAGGATTTTGGCGCACGCAAACGCGCTAAATGAACTTTTGCCGCCGGATTTTAAGCGCGCGGCGGAGATTTTGGTCGCGATTTTAGGCGAAGAAAACCCGAACGAAACGGGCATGTTTAAGCATTTTTACTGGACTTTGCCGCTGGCAAAATACGTCGAAATCTACGGCCTAGACGACTTTGAAACCTCGATGAGCGCGATTGGGGAAATCACAAAGCGCGGTACTGGCGAGTATGCGGTGCGCACCTTTATCAAAAAATATCCGCAAGACTCGCTAAAAACCATGACGCAGTGGGCGCGCTCGTCAAATTTCCACCTACGTAGGCTCGCATCCGAAGGCCTGCGACCAAAGCTACCGTGGGCTAGCAAACTGGAGCTTTTCATCAGCGATCCGAGCCCCGTTTTTGCGGTGCTGGAGATACTAAAAGAGGACGAGGTGCGCTTCGTACAGCGCTCGGTCGCAAACAACGTCGCGGACTATCTAAAGGTAAATTTTGCCGCCGCAAAAGAGCTGCTCGTGCGCTGGCAAAGCTCGCAAAACAAAAACACGCAGCAAATCATCCGTCATGCGACGAGAAAGATAAAAATTTAGCTTTTGCACAGATACGTAAGTCGGCGGCTAAATTTGAGATGCAAATTTTATAAACGTATAACGCATTTTATAAATAAAAAAGCGGTTCAATCTGTCGCATAAAAAGTTGAGACGAGCTTGATGAGTGCCGCAGAAAAAGATCAAATTTACAACCGCCGCCCGAAATTAAATTTAACTCCAAGCCCCCCAACTACACGCAAATTTTAAAAGCTGCCATGCTCAAATTTAAAGCAAAATACCCAAGCAAATCCAAAAATCAAAGCGTCAAATTTAAGCCCTCGCGTCCAAGGCGCAAGCAATCGCGCGATTAACAAGTCAAATTTGCTCAGGTGAAACCGCGCAAAATAAAACTCCAGCGCGTAAGCGTAACAAGCGACCGAGCGTAAAAATCTAGCCTGCAAAGATCCTAAATGCCGCCCAGACGCAAAGAGCACCGACTAAAACGCCGCCCGCAAAGGCCGAAGCGACGTAGAGTTTTTGCTTTTTTCTGATCTGCTCAAATTTCTTTTCGTGATGCTTTTTTACGCCCTCAAAGGTCAAATTTAAGATCTTTTCGTTCGTTTGATTTAGCGCATCGGCAAAGCTCTTTATCTGCTCGTCGTTGATGTAGCGCATAGTCTTGCGCGTCGCGTTGGCTAGGCGCTCGTAGTCCTCGCTGTTTTCCCAGAGTTCGACGACGGTGTTGTTTTCGATGCGCTCTTTTAATTCTAGCGTTTCTTTTAGCTCGTTTTGTTCGACTAGTTGCGTTCCCATTACGCCTCCTTAGTTGATAGTTCCTATTTTGTCGCCGTATTTTAGCTTTTGCTCGGCTACGAGATCAAATTTGACCGCGCCCTGCTCGCTAAGGATGAGGATCGTAGAACCCAGCTCAAACATCCCCAGCTGCTCGCCCTTTTTCGCGCTTAAATTTTCGTATTCATAAAGCGCGACGTTGCCTGCGCAGGCGTTAGTCTGTATGCGCGCGTCAAAGCCAAACTTCATCTTGCCCACGTTTAGCGCGCCGACAAAGACCAGCCACATCTTTTTACCACTTGCAAGCTCGCATTTTAGTACCACGCGCTCGTTTTTGGCGTAAAGATTTGGCACCTTTAGCAGCGCGCTAACAGCCACGCTATATAGCTCGCCCGGCACGTAAAGCGCGGATAAAATCTTCATATCGCAAGGCGCGTGGTAGCGGTGATAGTCGCGCGGGCTCAGATAAATATTTACGTACTCTAGCTCGGCGTCTCGCTCACTGCGGTCCATACTATCGCCCAGAAGCTCTGCTATGCCGTACTCATGCCCCTTGACGCTGATTGCTTTTAGCTCCTTGCTCACTCCGAGCTCAAGGCACGTACCGTCGCTAGGACTGATGA
>CAUQHH010000083.1:0-9013 GCA_963517705.1 uncultured Campylobacter sp. | reverse complement strand
AAAAGGCAAAAACTTCCTCGTTTGAGGCGCAGACGGTTTTGTCCTTGTGCACGAGATTTCCGCTCGCGTCAAATTTCGCATCGACGCCGAAAACTACGGATTTTTGGACGAAATTTGAGCTTTTAATCAGCCGCGCGAAGTTGCTTTTGTAGCCCTCAAAGCCATTTTTTATAAGCTCGCGCCTGTTTATGTCGAATTTTTTAGCGAAAAACGCAAGCGCTAGTTTGTCGTAAAATCGGTCAAATTTGACGTCCGCGCTAAGCAAATGTGAGTGGATATCGACGGTTTTTAGCTGCGTTAAATTTGAGTTTTGTAGGCCCCCTGAGTCGCTTTCGTTAAATTTGCCCGATGAAAATCCGCTTAAATTTGCTTCGTTTGCCGTTAAATTTACTCTAGTTTGAGCGCGTTTGCTTTCGGCGCAAATTTGACTCGCCGCGTTTTGGCGTGACCCGAGCGTTTTTGACGTAGCTGTTTCGCTAGCTCTCAAATTTGAGCTTAAATTTATCCGCGCGTTTTGTTTTGACGGCGCGGCGAGGTTTGCTAAATTTGCGCGAGTTAAATTTGTCTCCGTTTTACGAGCTAAATTTAAGCCAAAGTTTGCGGCACTTGCGCGAGCCGAGTTTGGCGTCAAATTTGTCGCCGTTTTTCCGCCTCTCAAATTTACGCCAAAATCTAAAGCTTCCAAACCCTCGCCTGCGCTATAAAAACCTTCTCGAAACATCGTTTCCCCTTTTTAAAATTTGTCGAAATCATAGCCTAAATTTTAAAAAGTGTCAAGTGACGCTTTACGCTTTATGGTTTTCTAAGCCAAATTTGCGTAAGATTTCGTCAAATTTAACGAAAGGAAAGAGATGAGCTACAAGATGAGCGAGCTTTGCGAACTATCGCAAACGCCCAAATCAACGATACTCTTTTACATAAAAGAAGGACTTTTGCCCGAGCCCGTGAAGGTAAAAGACAACGTCCATCAGTACGGCGAGGACACGCTTTTGATGCTAAATTTCATCAAATACGTCCAGAGCAACTTCCACCTAAGCCTAAAGGAGGTCAAGGCGCTCACGCAACAAAAGGGCTTTAGCTTTAAGCGCTGCTACGAGGCGCTTTTTGATTCGCTCGATACCTTTATGGGGTCAAATTTCGCCCAGACGCTAAGCGCCGAGCAGGCGTGCGAGAGGCTTGGTATCACGGAGGCCGAGCTAGATAAATTTATAAAGGACGGATTTATCTTTATGCGAGGCGGCAAGCTAACCGAAAAAGAGGTCGAGATCCTGCAAATCGTGCTAGAAACCCAAAAGAGCGAGCGCGGGCGGGAAATTTTACAGACCTACATAAATTTAGCCAAGCAAACGGCCAAAATCGAAGCCGAGTGCGCGCGCGAAATTTACGCGAAAGCAAAGGACAAAAACGCGGCCTTAAAGCTCGTTTTCGACAACATCTTGATCCTAAAACCATACATCTTAAATTTTCACACCTTTGATGCCTACAAAAAGGAGAACAAATGAAGGGCGTTTTTTCGGTTAGGGGCTTTTTGCCCTTTTTGGTCGTTATGTTTATCAACGCGGTCGTTGATCTTGGCCACAAGATCACGATCCAAAACATACTTTTTAAGAGCATCGAGGATGAAAATTTACAGATCATCCTGACTTCGCTCGTAAATTTGCTGATCTTGCTTCCATACATCATGCTTTTTAGCGTTTCGGGCTTTTTAAACGACAAATTTTCGCGCACTCGCATCACGAGATATGCGGCGGCGAGCGAAATTTTACTCACGCTTTTTATAACCGTGAGCTATCTTTGCGGCTGGTTTTACGTGGCGTTTGGCACGACGCTGCTGCTAGCGGTGCAAAGCGCGATATATAGCCCCGCTAAATACGGCCTGATTAAAAAAATCACGGGCGCAGAGAAGCTGGGCGCGGCAAACGGTATCGTGCAGGCCTTTACTATCGTGGCGATTTTGCTTGGTTCGTTTGTTTTCTCGGCGATTTTTGAGATGTATGCGGCGCAGAGTACGGACGCGGGCGAGATGATAAAATCAGTCTGGTTTATCGGCGCGATACTTTTCGTTTGCTCGGTAGCCGAGACGATTTTTACATTTAAAATTCCGTTTTTTGAGGCGACTGACGCTGGGCTTAAATTTGACGCGAAAAAGTACTTTAAACTAGGCTACCTAAAAGAAAACACTAAGCACATCTTTAACAACAAAAACGCCTTTTTATGTACGCTGGGGCTTTCTGTTTTCTGGGCGGTGGCGCAGCTGGTTATCGCCGTTTTTCCGGCTCACTACAAGGCTATGAGCGCGGATAACAACGTCATGATCGTGCAGGCGATTTTAGCCGTTAGCACCATCGGCCTAGTTGCGGGCTCTGCGCTAGCGGGCAGTTACTCGAAAAACCACATCGAGATGGGCATCGTGCCTTTTGGCGCGCTTGGGCTTTTTGTTTCACTACTTATGTTTGCGCAGGGTTCAAGTGCTGCGTTTATGACGCTGGCGTCCTTTTTGTTTGGTTTTAGCGGCGGCATTTTCATTGTGCCGCTAAACGCAAATATCCAGTTTTTCACGTCCGAAGAGCAGATGGGCCGCACGCTAGCGGGCAGTAACTTTATCCAAAACATCTTTATGGCGGCGTTTTTGCTTCTTGCGATGGCGTTTAGTATATTTGCCGTTAGCACGCCCAGGACCTTCGTCATTACCTCCTTTAGCGTGCTTATCTGCGCTCTGGCGACGATAAAATACCTGCCGCATCTTTTCGCGCGTTTGCTTATCATGCCGTTTTTTAGGATCGGATACACGATCAACGTCGACGGCGTCGAAAATATCCCGCAAAAAGGCGGCGTGCTGCTACTTGGCAACCACATGAGCTGGATAGACTGGGCGGTGCTGCAGATGGCCTCTCCGCGCCCGATCAGGTTTGCGATGCATAAGAGCTTTTATGAAATTTGGTACCTAAAATGGCTGTTAAATTTATTTGACGTGATCCCGATAGGCGCGGGAGCTAGCAAAAGCGCGCTAGAAAAGATCCGCGAGTGCCTGGATGCGGGCGACGTGGTGGCGCTGTTTCCTGAGGGTCACATCAGCTATAACGGCCAGATAGACGAGTTTGCGCACGGTTACGAGATAGCCGCAAGCGATACGAACTCCGTCATCGTGCCGTTTTATCTGCGCGGTCTTTGGGGTTCGAGCTTCTCGCGCGCTCAAAAATACTACCAAAAAATCAGCCGCAAAATAGACGGCAAGCGCGCTATCAGGGTGAGCTTCGGCGCGCCTTTGGCACCTGAAACCAAAGCCCCGCAGGTGCGCGAAAAGGTCGTCGAGCTGTCGTTTTTTAGCTGGGCCGAGTATCTAAAAACCCTAGAGCCTATGCAGTTTAGCTGGCTAAAACACGCTAAAACAAATCTGTTTAAACGCTCGATGGTAGATAGCACGGGTGCCGATCTAAGCAACCTAAAAGTCATCGCGACCGTGCTCGTGTTTTTGTCCAAATTTAAATTCGCGTTTTTAAAAGAGCGCCACGTCGGTGTGATACTACCGTCATCGGTGATGGGCAGCATTATAAATTTGATGCTATTTATTAGAGGCAAGATAAGCGTAAATCTAAACTACACGCTTAGCGAGCAAAATTTGATCGGCTGCGCGGACAAGGCTGGGTTAAGAAGCATAATCACGTCGCGCCAGTTTATCGCCAAGCTAAAGGCTCGCGGCTTTGAGCTGGAAGAATCTCTAAAGGGCAGACTAATCTACCTAGAAGACGTCGCGCAGGGCATAAGCAAGGCTGATAAAATTTGCGCGATGTTAAAGGCGGTTTTAATGCCGCGCTGGTTATTAGAGCTTATATATTTTCGCGACGTTCGCATAGACGACGAGGCGACGATACTCTTTAGCAGCGGCAGCGAAGGCACGCCAAAAGGCATCGTGCTAACGCATAAAAATATAATGGCTAACATCAAGCAAATTTCAGAGATCGTAAACACCGACGGCAACGACGTGATCTTAGCGTCGCTACCGATATTTCACTCGTTCGGGCTTACCGCGGCGACCTTTTTCCCGCTTAGCGAAGGTATCGCCTCGGCTCACGTGCCTGATCCCACGGACGCCTTTGCCGTGGGCAAGATGGTTGCTAAATACCACGCGACGATAATGTTTGGCACGTCGACGTTTTTTAGACTTTACACCAAAAACAAAAAGCTAAATCCGCTGATGTTTTCTACGATCCGCTACGCGATAGCGGGCGCAGAGAAGCTAAACGTAGCCGTTAAGCGCGAGTTTAAGATGAAATTCGGCGTCGAAATTTACGAAGGCTACGGCACGACCGAGACCTCGCCAGTTGTCAGCGTAAATACCGCAAACGTGCTAGAGCCCGAGTTCTTTAAAGAGCTTGTTTTTTCAAAAGAGGGCAGCGTGGGTCTACCAACTGCGGGCACGATAATAAGAATCTGCGATCCAACGAGCCTAGCAAAGCTAGAAAACGGGCAGGCAGGCCTCATACTAATCGGCGGCCATCAGGTGATGAAAGGCTACTATCTGGACGAGGAGCGCACAAAAGAAGCAATCGTCGAGCTAGACGGCGTGCGCTACTATAACAGCGGCGACATCGGCTTTTTAGACGAGGCGGGCTTTTTAACCATCACGGATAGGCTATCTCGCTTTGCTAAAATCGGCGGCGAGATGATAAGCCTGGGCGCGCTCGAGGCTCAAATTTCAGCCGTGCTGGGCGATGAGGTTACCTTTGTCTGCACCAACGTAGCCGACGAGAAAAAGGGCGAGCAAGTCGTCATGCTCTTTAGCGGCGAGATGAGCGAGGAGGACGTGGCCGCGCGCATCAGGGCATCTGCGATACCGTCCATCATGCAACCTTCAAAGATTTACAAAGTCGAAGCCGTACCTGTGCTAGGAACCGGTAAAGTGGACTTTAAATCAAGTAAAAAGCTAGCGGCCGAGTTGGTCGCTGGCGAGGGAAATTTAGGCACGGTGGAGGAAGCTGAGGCTTAAATTTGCCGTCGTAACGATTGGGTTAAATTTAATAAAAGGGCTTAAATTTACGCGCTAAATTTAAGCCCGAGAAGTAAAATTTGATCAAATTTGACCGCCGCAAACGAGTCAAATTTACACCAAATCCCTGCTGCTAAAGATAAAATATCCGCCCACAAGCATAATCGCGCCCAAAATCAGCGGATAAAAAATCGAGTAAAGCACGAATCCAAACGCGCTAAAGTTGTTTAGTACGAAATTTGACGCTACGCCGATCACGGCTAAATTTGGATCAAATAGGCTAATTGCCGCGATCCTAAAGACCTCGATCGGGTTAATGAGCGCGATAAAAAATATGATGTCCTCGCGTACGTTAGTTTTCATCAAAAAGCCGATCAGCGCGAGATCCAAAAACGCTAGCAAGATAAGCCAGAGTAAAAACGCGACGCCTTGACCCATTTCTTGATTTTTGATCATAGAGGAGATGAGAAATCCAAACGACAAAAATACGAAGCTAAGCGCGAAAAGTAGGGCTGTGTAGAGGGTTAGGATATTCCACGGGATTTCGATTTTTTTAACCAGTCCCGCAATCACCGCAATCGCAAAAGAGAGCAAAAGCGGCACGAAAATAACGAAAATGCGCCCCAAAGCCTTACCGAAATAGTATTCGCCAAGGCTAACGGGAAAGCTAAGCATATACTCAAGCAGGTTCGTATCGCGGTCGGCGCTGATGCTGCGCACGGTCGAGATGAGGATAAAAATGGGCACGATGATAATGCAAATTTGGATAAAAAGCAGCAAAAGCCGCGTAAGCCCGCTAAAGCCCAGCACCCGCGAGTCCGTCACGCCGCTAAAGATAAAAGTAACGATAAGCCCCATAAAAACCAGCATATAGATGAGGAACCAGCGCGAGCGCAGCGACTCGGCGACGTCTAGTTTGGCGATGAGTAGTAGGTTACGCATGCGCGCCTCCTTGAGAGATTAGCTCGTCTTTTACGATTTGCCCCAGATCCATCTCGACGTAGCGGTTTGATATGCCTTGCACCTCATCAAGCCTATGCGAGATGAAAACCAGCGTCTTTTCGCGCGCGAACTCGCCTAGCAGATCCATAAAATTTCGCCTGGCTTTTGGGTCTAAATTTGCCGTGGGCTCGTCAAACATCATAGCCTCGGTATTTTTAGCAAAGGCGATTGCGATTAGCATTTTTTGCTTCATACCGCCTGAGAGTTTGTAAAAGGGCTTGTGAAAGTTTCCTTTTAGATCAAGCTCCATTTTCTCGCAAAATTTCTCTATATTTTCCTGCGCTACGCCCGAGCTTTTGCAGACGAACTCGCAAAGCTCTTTTAGGTTAAATTTAAGCGGCGGTGGTGTTTGGGGGACGAAAGATATCACGCTAAGGGCTTCTTTGCGCGCGGTAAAAGGATCAAAGCCGTTTACTCGTACCTCTCCGCTGTTTGGCTTAAATTCGCCAAGGATTATGCGCATCAGCGAGCTTTTGCCGGCGCCGTTTTGCCCGAGCACGACCGTTTTTTGCCCCTTTTTTATGCTCAAATTTACGTTTTGCAGTATCTTTTGCGAGCCAAAAGCCTTTGTGATGTCTTTTAAGATTATCAAATTTGTCCTTTTAGATGAGCTTTTTAAAGCCGTTGTCGAATTTCAGCGCGTCGTGGTGACACACGTCGATACATCGCCCGCAAAGCGTGCAGTCGCCGCCCACGAGACGAAATTCTTTTTTATTTTCGTCGTCGCCCGTTTTAGCATTTTTCTTCGTGATCTCTAGCACGTGCGGCACGAGACAGGTGTCTATGCAGACTAAGCAGTGGTCGCAGCGGTCTTTGTTCCAGCTGACTTTGACGGCATTGGTGCGGGTTAGCAGCGAGTACGTCGCGCCGATGGGGCAGACGTAGCGGCACCAGCCTCTGCGGGAGTAGAAAATCTCGACTAAAAGCACGAAAAGGGCAAACCAAATCGCGTGAAAATAACCGTAAATGATAAAGCGCGATACTATGCCCGTCACGCTAAAAATCTCAAACACGAGCTGCGAGCTGGCAAAACTCATCGCGATAAAAAGCGCGGTAAAGACGTAGCGCCATTTGGGATCGAACTCGCGGCATTTGATTATCTTTTTGGCGGCTAAATTTTCGTGGATTTTCTCGCCGATCTCGCCCAAAAAAGTATAAGGGCAAATCCAGCCGCAAAACGCTCGACCGCCCACGAGAGCGTAAAAAAGCAAAATCGTAGCCGTGCCGATGATCAAATTTATCGGAAACTCGTGCGTCGCGGCAAATACCTGAAAGCTCATAAAAGCGTCGGTCAAATGAAAGCCTAAAATCCTTGATCCACTGATGTCGCCTTCTAAAATTTGAATATCCGCGCGGTAAGAGAGCACGAACAAAATATGCACTAGCGCAATCGTCATGAGTCGCCAAGCTCGGATGCTAAGGCGCTTTTTGCCCTCGGCGTTTTTTACCGTGAGCGTGCTTAGAAACGGGACTTTGGCGACCGTGCAGCGCGTGGCGTACTTGTCCATTTTCTACTCTTTAAATTTTGAAATTTCATCAGCTAGCGCGCCTAGATCCTCGTCTGATACGTTCGTGAGAAGCCCCTTCATCAGGCTATTTGGCACCTTGCCCTCTTTGTAGTTTTTTAGCGAAGCTAGGATTTCGTCCTTGCTTTTGCCCGCGATGCTAGGCGCCATCACGCCCTTGCCGTTTGCTCCGTGACAAGGCGCGCAGGAGGTTAGGTATCGTTTGCTAACGCCCTCGCTAGGCTGATTTGCGACGCTATTTTGTAGCTGTTTGATCTTTTTGATCTCTTCGCTATCTTGCAAATTTAGCTCTTCGTTTACGACTTTTTGCTGCGTTTGCTGCGCTGGTTTTAGCTCGGGCCTGCTAGCGTCCTTTACGGGTGCTGAGGGTTGGCTAGTTAGCATAAAAACCATGAGCGCAAGTACCAAAACTCCAAAGATTATCGCTATTTTCTTTCCCATTTTAGCCTCCTATTTTTTTCTAAATTGCTCGTTAAATTCGCTGATTTCATTAGCTAGCGCCCTGATCTGCGCCTCGTCCATGCCGCGCACCAGATCTTTCATCAAAGGATTTGCCTTTTGTTTGCTCTTATACGCGGCGATCATGTCGTAAATTTGATCCGAGGTTTTATTTAGCAGCGACGGGCCGATGATGCCGTTAGCGTAGTCGTCGTGGCAGGCGGAGCATTTTACGATAAAGTCCTTGCTAAGGCGCCCTTTGATGAGTTTTAAATTTATGCTTTGCAGCGGGCTTCGCACCATCGCTAGCGCGCCGACTGAGCGGCTAGTCTCGCTCTCCTCGTCGTCCAGGCCGAATTTGACTCTCTTTTTGCCGTTTATATCGTAGCTCATAAACTGATCGTAGTCTTTTTGAGCGGTTGCGTTAGCGTCCGCTTTTTGCGTCTCTATCATGCCTGCGGCGGCAGGCGTCACTTGCGTTTTTGCCGCTTGCGTCGCGCCTTTTTTATCATCCTTGCTCTCGCAGCCCGTTATCAGCGCAGCGGCGGCGAGGGCGACGAGACAGCCTAAAATTTTATTTCTCATTTTTATCCTTTGTAAATTTCGTCATAGCTGCGGTTTGGCGCTATATCAATGATCTGTGCCGGGCAAACCTCGGCGCACACTCCGCATCCGACGCAGCCTTGTTTAAATTCAGGCAAATTTCGCCCGTCGCTTTTAGCCATCGATATGGCGGCGTCTCCGACCGGACAGAGGCTAACGCACAGATCGCAGGGCTTATCCACGCTATTTTGGACAGCGTCTTTTACGGCTTGCTCGCGGTCGTTGTAAATTTTACGCTCAAGCATTTTTGTAACGCCGTTTAAATTTACGTTTTCGTTTTTATAAGCAAGACAGGCTTCATGCCCTCGTAGCACGCCCACACCCATCTTTACGTCGCTGATCTGCGTCGTGGCGTGATCTAGTGCGCCGCTGGGACAGGCTAAAACGCAAGGAAAAAGGTCACACAGATAGCAGCCTCGCTCGTGCGCGTCGATGTAGGACGTGCCGTTTGAGTAGC
>CAUQHH010000082.1:0-9098 GCA_963517705.1 uncultured Campylobacter sp. | reverse complement strand
GTAGCGTAAAATTTAACCTCGTTTTAGGTATAATCGCCCAAATTTAAGCAAATTTGAGCCAAAAACGCTCGGCAAGATAAATTTAGGACGAAAATGGCAGGCGAAGACCAAGAAAAAACCGAAGAACCCACCTCCAAAAAGATCGAAGACGCGCGCAAGGACGGCAACGTCCCCAAAAGCCAAGACCTTGCCGGCTTCGTCACGCTCGCGGTCGCGATCTTCGTCGTGGTGGCGCTTCTTGGCTTCATCGGCGATCAGTTTTTCACGCTGTATAACTACTATCAGAGCCTAATCGGCCAGGAGTTTACCCGCAAGCTGCTCTTTAGCGTCGCGATCACGACGATATTTCGCACGCTGCTCATCATCCTACCTATCGCCGTTTGCATCGCGATCGCGGGTGTCGTCGCCAACCTCATGCAGTTTGGATTTATATTTACCACAAAGCCTTTGGAGCCAAATTTAAACAAAATCAATCCGATAAAAGGTCTCAAAAATCTCTTTTCTCTTAAAAAACTGATAGACGGCATCAAAATGGTGCTCAAGGTCACGGCGGTTTTTACGGTCGGATTTTTGATGTTTTTAAGCTTCATCAAAGAGCTGCCACACACGCTGTTTTTCTCGATGGCGGCGCAGCTAGCGTGGCTAAAAGAAAAGATGCTAATTTTAGCTGCCGTGATGCTAATAGTGATGTTTATCATCGGGCTTCTTGACGTGCTGATCGTGCGTTTTCAGTATTTTCGCGACCTAAGAATGAGCAAGCAGGAGATCAAGGACGAATACAAACAGATGGAGGGCGACCCGCAGGTAAAAGGTCGCATCCGCCAGCTGCAAATGCGAGCTGCGCGCAACAGAATGATGCAAAATATCCCGCAAGCAGACGTCATCATCACCAACCCGACCCACTACGCCGTTGCCCTTCGCTACGATAAAACAAAGGAAAAAGCGCCCGTGATCCTCGCTAAGGGCGTGGATTTTCTAGCGCTTCGTATCAAGCAAATCGGAGTGCAAAATAACGTCAAAATCGTCGAAAATCCGCCGCTAGCGCGCGAGCTATACAAGATGTGCGAGGTAAACGATATGATACCTGCCGAGCTCTTTCGCGCCGTCGCCGAAGTGCTAAGCTTCGTCTATATGAGCGACAAACAAAAATTCGGCGATAGGCTGAAGTAAAGTTAAATTTGAGTTTTTTGACTGTAAATTTGAAGTTAAATTTGAGATCAAATTTGCGCCGCTCAAATTTTGAATAAATTTTAGAATTTTACTCGCCGAGACCCGCAACTTTAAGGTGCTAAATTTGCTTTGGTCAAATTTGGTGTTGAGCATTAAATTTAATCTTTCTTGTTAAGGAGGAAGATGCTTGAATTACGCTCTGCTTCGCAGTTGTGAGCGTAGTGAAGCAAAAGAGCTCCCCTTTTGTATCCACCTTTCTCTTTTCTTTGGGAGAGGAAGGGGTTTCTACTTACGAAGCGTCGCCCCTTCCTCTCCCAAGCCCTCTCTAACCCCACTGCACGTGAGAGGTTGCTGCGCTGTGCGCAGATTTAGATTTGACGCTATTGCGTCACAAGTTTAATATTTAGCATTTTCGCGGTGCGGGTCTCGGCGAGTAAAATTTGTAAATTTGACTTCAAATTTGAACATAAAGCGATAAGGCGAAGTATTTTTGTTCTAGGCGAGGCGGATTTAAATTTTACGACGGGAGCTACCTTGTCGGTAGTGACCGAGTAAAATTTAAATCCAACGAAGTATAGGGCAAAAAGACAAGCCGCCAAAAGCAGCTTGTCTAAAAGTAAGATTATTTAATAAACCCGTACAGGTTAGCTAGTACCCAACCCACTGCGCACGAACTAAACACGCCGATAAGGCCCGGGATGATGAAGCTGTGGTTGATGACGTATTTGCCGATCTTAGTCGTACCTGAGCGGTCAAACTGGATCGCCGCAAGGTCGCTCGGATATGTAGGAAGGATGAAGTATCCGTAGCAAGCCGTAGCAAACGCTACGATGATGCCTGGATCCACACCGATCTGAACGGCAAGCGGTACGAACGTCGCGGCGGCTGCTGCTTGAGAGTTTAGGAACTTAGAAATCAGCATACCTACGACAATATACATCCACGGGTAGGCCTTCATCACCTCTCCTAGCGAGCCTTTTAGCATCTCGATATGAGAGTGGAACATCGTATCGGCCATCCAGCTGATACCGTAGATCGCTACGAGCGCGACCATACCGCTGTGGAAGATCTCGTTTTGAGCGATCTTAGCAGCCTTGATGCCTGAGTAGATCATCATGATGGACGCGGCCAGTAGCATGAAAATTTGGATCGTATCGACCATGCCTAGAGGGGCGGTCTTTTTCATAGTATCTTTTACTACGATGCTAGCGTTTGCGACGGTTTCGGTTTTGCCCTCTTTAGTGATAACTACGTTGCCGTCTTGAAGCACGAAGCTTTGAGTTACTTTTTTGTCTTTATCTAGGACTTCTACGTTCGTAAATTTAGTAGCGTCTTTTACTTTGTTGTCTTTTACGTTTGAGACGACTTTGCTACTATCTACGGTAGAGACTACTTGACCGTCTTTTACGGTGATGTTTTTAACTACTTTTTTATCTACTACGATTTCGATAGATTTGCCAGGGACGTTGCTAGTCCAGCTAGGGCGGAGTTGTTTATAGTAGCCTAGAACCGCCACGATAGCGATAGTAGCTAGGAATATCCACATCACGTTCCACTGTTTAGCAGGAAGTTTTACGCCGATTAGAGAGTGAGATTCGTCTGAGCCGTAGATATATTTTCTTTGCTCAGGGTCTTTGATCCTCTCTTGGAAATCAGGGTCTTTATCTAGGTCTTTACCTCTAAAGATAGAGTAAGTACCGATGATAAGCATACCGATAAACGTAGACGGGATAGTGACTTTTAGTAGATCTACGTAGCTAGTAAAGCCGTCGATATGAACGGTGCCCGTGCCTAGCAAAACGGCGACCATAGATACGCCTGCGACCGAAACCGGGCTAGCGATGATAGCTAGCTGAGACGAGATCGTAGTCGCAGCCAGCGGTCTTTCCGGACGGATGCCGCTTTTGATAGATACGTCGTAGATGATCGGCAAAAGCGTATAAACCGTGTGTCCGGTGCCGCATAGAACGGTTAGCGTCCAGCCGCAAAGCGGAGCTAGGATACAGACGAATTTAGGATTTTTTCTTAGCGCTTTTTCCGCTATCTGAAGCATAACGTCAAGACCGCCCGCTGCTTGTAGCGTGGAGCTTGCTACGACGACGGCTAGGATCGTGAGGATAACGTCTACTGCTGGTTTGCCCGGCTTCATACCGAATGCAAATACCAAGATAACAAGACCGATGCCGCCTAATACGCCTAGCGCCATACCGCCCTTTTTAGCGCCGTAGAATAGACATCCGAGCACTACGATTAGTTGGAGAGTGAACTGAGTGCTTTCACTCAAACTGGTTAGGAATTCCATTTGTTCTCCTTTTTGGAAATTACGCCGCGATTATATAAATATTAAAATTAAATACTAATAAAAAAATTAAAAATACATTTGTAAGCGTTAATCATATATTTAACCAAATTTGATGCGCCGCTGGTCAAATTTAATCGATCCAAATGCTTTTAAAAGAAAATTTGATATATAATCCCAAGACAAAAAATTAATAAATCTACTTAAGGAGTCAATATGCAAATACCTATCGCATACGGCAAAGATGATCATCTAAATCTAGAGATAAACGAGAAAAATTTGCTCGGCGTTTTCGATCCAAACCCCGTGGCTAAATTTGACGAAACGTCGCTCATCGCAAAGGCTCTAGCAAATCCGATAAATCAAAAAAGCTTTGACGAGTTTATAGCAGGCGACGAAAAGATCGTTATCATCGTAAACGACGGCACGCGCCCGACGCCGACGGCAAAAGTTTTAAAGCAAATTTACCCGAAAATCCGCGAGAAAAATAAAATTTTCATCATCGCCACCGGCTGCCACAGAGAGGGCACGCTCGATGAGTACGAGATGATCTTCGGCAAAGAAATTTACGCCGAGCTTAACGCCAAAAACGAAGTTCACGATCACGATTCCAAGCACGACGAGATGGTATTTTTAGGCGAGTCAAAAAACGGCACGCAGATGTATCTAAACAAAATCGTGGCAGAGGCAAAAAAGGTGATCGTTATCGGCTCGGTCGAGCCACACTATTTCGCGGGCTACACCGGCGGCAGAAAGGCCTTTTTGCCGGGCACGGCGTCATACGAGAGCATCACGCAAAACCATAAACTAGCTCTTAGCGCCGACGCGCAAGCTCTGCGCCTAGAGGGCAATCCCGTGCACGAGGATATGATCGACGCGATGAAAGTTCTTGCGCACATCGACGTTTTTTCGATCCAGACGGTGCTTGATAGCGAGCACGGCGTATATTACGCAAGCGCGGGCGACCTCAACGACAGCTTTTACGACTGCGTGAAAAAGGCCGACGAGGTCTTTTGCGTAAATATCCCGCACAAGGCAGATATCGTGATCTCGGTCGCGCCATATCCGATGGACGTCGATCTCTATCAGGCGCAAAAAGCCCTAGATAACGGCAAACTAGCACTCGCGCAGGACGGAATTTTAATAATGGTCGCAAAATGCCGCACAGGCATCGGACCAAAGCCGTTTTTTGATCTGATGGCCTCCGCCGACACGCCCAAAAAGGTGCTCGAAAAGATCAGCGCTGGCTTTAAGCTCGGCTATCACAAGGCCGCTAAAATGGCCGAAATCTCACTCTGGGCACAGACCTGGGCGGTGAGCGACCTCAGCGACGATGAGATGCGAGCCGTGCATCTAAAGCCGTATCACGATATCCAAAAGGCCGTGGACGACGCGCTCGCGCAAAAGGGCGCGGACGCTAAAATCATCATCCTACCGTTTGGCTCGATGACGGTGCCTAAGGCGTAAGTTTGGCTAAAATTTTATATTACGACGCGAGCGCTGGTATCAGCGGCGATATGAATTTAGGCGCGCTGGTGGGGCTCGGCGTGGATTTTGACTATCTTTGCGCCGAGCTAGAGAAGTTAAATTTAGCCGGCGAATTTAAGCTGGAGCGCAAAAACGTGCTAAAAAACGGCATCGCCGCTACTAAAATTGACGTAGTGCCGCTAAAATCGCAGCCTCACGTCAGAAGCTACGCCGATATCAGGCGAATTTTAGAGAGTTCAAATTTAAGCCAGAGCTGCAAACAAAGAGCGGGCGCGATATTTCGCACGATTGCGCAGGCCGAGGCCAAAGTCCATGGCACGGACATAGAGCGGGTGCATTTTCACGAAGTCGGCGCGATAGATAGCATCGCGGACATCGTGGGCGCGGCGATCTGTCTTGAATATCTTTTTGAAAATTTAGACGTCTCGCGCGTGCTAAGCTCTAAAATCGAGCTTGGCGGCGGCGTAGCGATCTGCGATCACGGCGCACTTAGCGTGCCGGCACCCGCCGTTTGCGAAATTTTAAAAGGCGTGCCCGTAAGCCTCGGGCGCGCAAATTTTGAGATGACTACGCCCACAGGCGCGGCGATTTTAAAGGCTTGCGCGGACGAATTTGCAAACAACGCGAGCTTTAAAATAGAAAAGATCGGCTACGGTGCTGGCGGCAAGGACGCGGCGGGCTTTGCAAACGTACTTCGCGCAATGATCTGCGAGGCGGATGAAAATTTGAACGATGAAAGCGGCGAGTCAAATTTAAGCGCGCAGGCTGGCTACGGCGAGGTTTGCAAGCAAATTTTAATCTCCACCAACATCGACGATATGGACGCCGAGAGCTTCGCGCTTGCGTGCGAAATTTTGCGAGAAAACGGCGCGCTGGACGTATTTAGCCGCTCGATCTTTATGAAAAAGGGGCGCATGGGCTTTGAGCTAAACGCGTTGTGCCGAAAACAGGACGCACAAAATTTAAAGAATCTGATATTTACGCACACGACGGCGATCGGCGTCCGCGAGATAGAGGTTACTAAAACCGAGCTAAAGCGCGAGTTTGTGCGGGTGCAGACGAAATTCGGCGAGATAGGGCTTAAAATTTCGGGCACCTGCCAAACGCAAAAAATAAAGCCCGAATTTGACGAGTGCAAGGTCGCGGCGCTCGCGCACGGCACGACGATCGAGCGGGTGCGAAAAGAGGCGCTAAAAATCTATGACGAAACTAGAAAAACTAAAGACTGATCTGCGCGGGCTGGGCGAACTAGCAGTCGCATTTAGCGGCGGCGCGGACAGCTCGCTGCTGCTATACGCGGCGCACGACGCGCTGGGGGAGCGTGCGATCGGCATAACGATACGATCGCCCTATATGTCCTCGCGCGAGATCGCCGAAGCCGTGGAATTTGCTAGCGTTTACGGTATCCGCCACGAAATTTTAGAGCTCGGCGTCGCGGAGGAGATCAAAAACAACCCCGAAAACCGCTGCTATCTGTGCAAAAAGGCCGTGTTTTCGCGACTGATCGAGCGCGCCCGTGAGCTTGGCTTTAGCCGCGTCGCAGACGGCACGAACCGAGACGATCTGGGCGAACACCGCCCCGGGCTCAAAGCAAAAGAGGAGCTAGGCGTACGCTCGCCGCTGATAAATTTAACCAAATCAGAAATCCGCGAGCTATCGCGCGAGCTGGGCTTACCCACAGCCGAAAAGCCCGGCTACGCGTGCTTGCTAACGCGCCTGCCTCACGGGCGCGAGATCGATCAGAGCGAGCTAAATTTGATCGAAGCGGCGGAAAACCTACTCATCGCAAATGGCTACGCAAACGTCCGCGCGCGGTGCGACCGCAAAAATATAAAGCTGCAAATGCCCTTTTCTAGTATGCAAGACTTTCTAAACGACGCTAAATTTAAAAGCGTCGTTAGGCAGCTCGTGGTGCTGGGCGCAGCGGACGTGACGCTTGATCTAAAGGGGCTTAGAGAGGATGTTTTGTATGAGAGAGGATGAAATTTTAGAGCTTTTCGCGGGGATAAAAAGCGGCCGCGTGAGCGAGCAAGAGGCGCTAAAATATCTGAAAAACTACCCATACGAGGACGTGGGCTGCGCCAAGATCGACACCCAGCGCGCCCTGCGAAACGGCGCGGGAGAGGTGATCTACGGCGAGGGCAAGACGGATGATGAAATTTTACGCATCGCAGAGGCGATCGGCGCAAGGCGGCAAAATATCCTAATCACGCGCACGAACGAGCGGGTTTTTAAGCGGGTGCGAGAGGCGTTGCCGCAGGCGGAGTTTAACGCTCGCGGCCGCGTCGTCAGCGTCAAATTTAAAGAGCCCGCGCTCACGCAAAGCTACATAGCGATAGTCTCGGCAGGCACCGCCGACGGCGCGGTAGTGGAGGAGGCGTACGAAACGGCGAGATTTTTGGGCAACGACGTGCGTAAATTTAGCGACGCGGGCGTGGCTGGGCTTCACAGGCTCATCGCAAATTTAGACGAGATACGCGGCGCAAAGGTCGTGATCGCGGTGGCAGGCATGGAGGGCGCGCTAGCTAGCGTGCTGGCGGGTCTTGTTAGCGTGCCGGTGATCGCGGTGCCCACCAGCGTGGGATACGGCGCGAGCTTTGGCGGGCTGGCGGCGCTGCTAGCGATGCTAAACAGCTGCGCAAATGGCGTGAGCGTCGTAAATATCGACAACGGCTTTGGCGCAGCATATAACGCGAGCCTGATAAATCATCTGTAAATTTACGCCGCCGCTCTGGTCAAATTTAACGCCTAAATTTAAAAGGAAATCGTTGCGAGAGGAAAATTTAAACAAGCAAGAGGCTGGACCGAAGTACGCTAAAAAGCTCGCTAAAAAGGTGCAAACAAGGCAAAGCACGAGAACGAGGCTAGCGTTTTTAGCCGCGGCGGTTCTGATTTTAGCGGTAGAAATTTACATCGCGACCTGCATAAAAGGCGGCTTCGTGCGCCACTACGCGGGCGACGTTTTGGCCGTTATCTTGCTTTATGCGCTCGCTAGGGCTATTTTTAGCGTGCCGCCTTTAAATTTGCCGCTTAAAATTTTCGTGTTCGCGGCGGCTTTGGAGCTTGCGCAGTATTTCGGCGCGGTGCAAATTTTAGGCGTAGAAAATAAAATTTTAAAAGTAATGATCGGCGGAACGTTTGATCTTACCGACCTGCTCTGTTACGCTGTGGGCTGCGTCCTAGCGGGCGCGTATGAAAAATTTGAAAAAAGGAGAAGCGATGGATAAACAAAAAGCCGTGCAAAAGATGACCGAGGTCATGGCGAAATTCGTCGGCTACACGGGCAAGGTGCTGCCTGACGACGTGACGGCGAAGCTGAGCGAGCTCGCCGAGCGCGAGACGCAGCCATTAGCGAAGGAGATCTACAAAACGATGTTTGAAAACCAGCGCCTAGCTAAGCAGTTAGATCGTCCGTCTTGTCAGGATACGGGCGTGATCCAGTTTTTCGTGCGCTGCGGAGCGAACTTCCCGCTCATCGGCGAGCTCGAGGAGCTGCTGCGAGAGGCCGTACTGCGAGCGACACGCGAGGCTCCGCTGCGTCACAACAGCGTCGAGACGTTTGACGAGTACAACACCGGCAAAAACGTCGGCAAGGGCACGCCGAGCGTATTTTGGGAGATCGTGCCGCAAAGCAACGAGTGCGAGATACACACCTACATGGCGGGCGGCGGCTGTAGCCTGCCCGGTAAGGCAACCGTGCTGATGCCGGGCATGGGCTACGAGGGCGTCGTGAAATTCGTCATGGATATCATGACCAGCTACGGCATAAACGCCTGTCCGCCGCTGCTAGTGGGCGTAGGCGTGGGCACCTCGATCGACGTGGCATCCTTGCTATCTAAAAAAGCGCTGATGAGGCCGCTTGGCTCGCGTAACCAAAACGAACGCGCCGCACTAACCGAAAAGATGCTCGAAGAGGGCATAAATAAAATCGGCCTGGGCCCGCAGGGCATGAGCGGCGCAAGCTCCGTGATGGGCGTGCATATCGAAAACTGTGCCCGCCACCCCAGCGTCATCGCCGTTGCAGTAAACGTGGGCTGCTGGTCGCACCGCAAAGGCCATATCGTCTGGGACGCGGGGCTAAATTTCGACGTAAAATCGCACAAGGAGTTCGCGCTATGAGTAAGAAAATTTTAACCACGCC
>CAUQHH010000081.1:0-9171 GCA_963517705.1 uncultured Campylobacter sp. | reverse complement strand
GGGTAAGGCTAAAATTAGTATTATTCCAACTGTCTTTTTCATTTAAATTTCCCGGTTCAAGTCCAAATTTACGCTTAAAAATAACCCACTATCGCTTCTGTTTTGCCGTAGACGCCCTATTTTTTATTCGTCATTTGATACAAAAAGCTAAAGATTTCGGCAACCGCTTTATAGAGATTTGGCGGGACTTCCTCGTTTAGATCGACCTTGCTTAGAACCTCGACCAGATCGGCGTCCTCTTTGATCGGGATGTCGTGAGATTTGGCTAGATTTATGATATTTTTCGCTACTTCGCCCGAACCCGTAGCTAGCACCTTTGGAGCGTTATCCTTTTGGCGGTTGTAGCCAAGGGCCACAGCCTTTTTAGTTTTTTGCACTTTCGCCAAATTTACGCCTTTTTATCAAAGCCCATATCAAGCTTATCCAGACCGCCGTAAACGCCGCTAAGACGCAGCTTTGGCATGGTTTTTAGGCTAAAATTCGACACTATCAGCCCCTGCTCGCCGATAGCCCTTTTTAGCTCCTTTGCGCCGCTTAAAATCAGCTCCTTAAACTCATCTTTTTGCGTCGCAATCGCAAGATCGATGTATTTGTTTTCGCTGAGTGCCACCATGATATTGATTTGCCCGAAATTTTGAAAATTTAGATCGATTTGCGCGTAGTGTTTTTGCTTTTTGCCTTGCTTAAACCTGATATTTCCGCCATCTACGCCCTCCCAGACGTAGGGCAGATAGGTCTGCACGCCGCCCGCGACCGCGGAGGCTAGCTGATGCATCTCGATTTGGGCGAGCAGCTTTGAGGCGGCGTCTTTTACGGGGCTAGCGTCTGGGGACTTTGACTGCATATTTAAAAGCGCGCTTTTTACGTCGTTTTGTAGCACCTTTGCCGTCTCTTCGGCGCTTTTTGGCGTCACGGCGCCAAGCTCACCGCGAGCGATGTTTTGCTGTTTGATTAGCTTGCCGACTTCATCTAAGCTATTTTTTGCTTCAAAGCCCGCTTTATCGGCGATTTGCAGGGCGAAATTTAGCTTTCTAGCCGCATTTTGCAGCTTATCTTGCAGCGTCGCGCCCTCGCTTCCTTCCGCGCCGTCTCGGACGATTTTTTGCGCGAAATCGTTAAATTTATCCTGCGAGGCCGCAAGCGCGCTAAGCTCGTCCGTTAGATCTTTTATCGCGCTTTTTAGCTCGACGAAATTTAGAGCAAAGCCCCTGTTTTGACTTAGCTTTTCGCTGTTTAAATTTTGCATTTTTTCGCCCGCGTTTGCCAGCAGCTGCGAGATTTTATTTAGCTCGGCGTTTAGCGTTTTTTCATTTAGGCTTAGCCCGCTACCGCTCATCGCGTTTGCCTGTTTATCCATAAATTTAGCCGCGTTTTCGAGTTTATCCGCGATCTCGAAAAGCTGCTTAAAAGGCGATCCCGCTAGCGTATCTTTGGCTGCGGTTTTAGCGTTTTGTAAAATTTGATCAAGCTTAGCAAAGCTTTCGTTCGTGCTCAGGCTGTCGTCTTTAGCAAGTGTTGAAATTTGCTCCAAAAGCTGCTGATTTGAGAGATTTTTTATATCGCCAAATAGCTTATTTATCGCGCTAGGTAGGTTAAATTTGCCGTTTAGCGCGTCTTTTAAATTTGCCTCCAGCATGATGCCCGAGTTTTTTATCTGCTCGTTTAGCGGCGCGTTTTTTAGATCGGCGACTGGTTTTAAAAACTCCTTTAGCTTGAGTGCAAATTCCTTTAGATCAGGCTCGTTTTCGGCAAGAGCCGCGAGGCTTTTCATATCTTTTGCGAGATTTGGCGAGAGCTGCAGATTTTTTGCCTGCGCGGCGAGCTCTTTGGCCTGAGTCGGGCTTGATTTTAGCTCGTCTAAAAGCTTATTTACGAGCTTATCTAGATCCTTTACGGCGTTATCTGCGGCTTCGGAGTCTAAATTTTGCGAGGGCGCGGGCTGATTTTTAAAAAGATTTTTGGTTTCGCCCGCCTGACCCGTCTGTCCGGCGCTTGGGCCGCCGGGGCCGCCCGTTTTAGGCAGAGCACCGCTGACTGCGGCTTGGGTTGCGATTTGCGAGCTTACTGAGTTGCTTACTGATTCCATACGGCTATATCGTCAAATTTGAGATTTTCATTAGCTATTTGCCATCGTGCCCGGACTATGCTCAAAGTCGCTTCTGCTTTCAAGCGGAACGGTTTTTTGCGTGAAGCAAAACGCAATGAGAAACGCAAGCAGCGCCACGTAAACCCACATAAAGCCCTCAAATCCCCAAATTTGCATACTAGCGCCCATTATCACGGACGAAAGAAGCGAGCCAAAAGAGTAGCTAAAAAGCACCGCGCGCCCTACTTCGATGCCTTGATTTTTCTGTTTTAAATTTAAAACGTCGTTGGCGCGAGCAAGCGATAGCGCATAGAGGCAAAAAGCGCCCGAGCCTAGAAAAAACGACAAAACGTACTGCGCGTAGATAGACGGCTTAAGCGCTAGAAAGCAAATAGCCGCGCACAGCGAGACGGCCGAACAGACCATTATCGCAGGACGGCGACCGAATTTATCAGAAACGCTACCGATAAAAGAGTGCGCGATAAAGCCGCCCGCCATCGCTATCGTCATAAAAAACGAAACCTCGACCGCGCCGTATCCCTGGAGCAAAACATAAACGCTGCCCATGGTAAAAAAGCCGTTTGTTAGGATGCCTGCTACGATACTGGTGATGAGCGCCAAAGGCACGAGCGCAAAGACCCTCGGGATCGAGACGCTCTTTTTTTCGGGGATCGGCGGCTCTTTGATGCGGATCAAATTTAACGGAATGCTCGAAAACAAAATAAGCGCCGCACTAAGCAAAAGCACGTGCGAAGTGGATAAATTTAGCGATAGCACGAGGATGCCCAGCCCAAAGCAGACGTAAAACGTGACCTCGTAAAACGCTAACACTCGCGAGCGCACTTCATTTCTAGCGCGTGCGTTGAGCCAGCTTTCGATTATCATCAAGATCGAGTAGTAGCAAAACCCGAGGCAGCCGCGCAAAAATGCCCAAAAATAGAGATTTTGGCTAAGATCGTGAAACATCGCCGCGATACCAAAAAGCGACGCAAATATCCCAAAACTCCTGATGTGGCCGACTTTTGAGACGATTTTATGCGAAAATATCGTAGCTATCATAGCTCCAACGAAAAATACCGCGATAACAAATCCCGTCTCTAGCTCGCCTGCGCCCATTTTTTTTAGCTCGACGCCCGCAGAGCTGATAATGAGGCCGTTTCCCACAAACAAAAACGCCATCCCGACGAATAGTGCAAACATCGATCTGATCGTTATTATCGAGCTATTTCTCATTGCTTTTTACTCCATATATCAAAGCGCCCGCAGGCATCGCCGCAAGCGCGATCAAAAACGCGGCGATATCGAGGTTACCGTGCCTTTTTAGCGCCAAAAATCCAACGACCAAAACCGCATACGCTATCAACCGAAACGGCACGAAAGCGGTAAAGTAGTTGGGCGAATTTTGCTTTAAATTTTGCGCGAAATTTTGCTTTTTGGGCGGTTTAGCTTCGTTATCTTTACTTAATTCGCTCAAATTTGACTCGTTTGTCTGGCTTAAATTTGACCCGCTATTTTGGCTTGCGCCGTTTAAATTATGCTCGTCAAATTTGCCCTGCGTGGCTTCTTTTTGTTCTGTTGCCGCGTCAAATTTAACCCGCTCGTTTTCGCCGTTTAAATTTAACCCCGCCGCTTGGTCAAATTCCGCGTCTATTTTTGCGAGACCGTCCAAATTTGATGCATCAAAACGCTTGGCATTTTCGCGGTGCGGGTCATGCCCGTCAAATTTAGCGCCCTCTGGACGATCGGGAAACTCCTCGTGATTTTCGCCCCATTCGTCTATGTCGTCATCCGCAGAGGCGTCGTAGTCTCGCACGCCGTTTTCTACGCGTTTTTTGTAGGCTCTAAAGGTCGCAGCCAGCACCAAAAGCGAGCCCGCAAACGCGACCTGCGAGCTGTAAAACCACGCGCGGCCAAATACCGCCGAGCCCAGCAAAAGCAAAGCCTCAAATGCGCCGTAAACGGCAATGAGCTTAAAATTCACTCATCGTCCTCGTCATCGTCTTTCGCGGGTTTAAATTTGCCTTTATCTTTTAGTTCATCTAGACTTTTTATCTGCACGTCGTAGGCCTTTTTGATGTTTAGGCCGGCTGCGGCGATACCGACTGCGATACCCGCAAACAGCGTCCACGTCCAGCCGGTTTCCTTCATCATCCAGTAGCCAAACCCGGCCCCGATAGCAAGCGCCACGACGATAGAAACGCCCAAACTTAGCTGCTCGGCGCCTTTTACGACGTCGCCTAAATTTATCTTCGCCATTAGGCAAATCCCCAGCTGTTTTTCATGCGTTCTTGTATCGCTTCACGCTCTTTTCTGGCTTCTTTTAGACGCTCTTCTAGATCGGCGATCCTTGCTTTTACCTCGCGCATCTCCTCGTTCTCGCCAGCAGTTTCCGCGACTATCTCGGCAAAGCTCTCGTCCGCGGCTTTAATGGCAAATTTGATATCCTGTTCGCTCATCGCGTCGCAGATAAAGCCCGTCTCAAACTGGCTAGGCGCGAGATAAACGCCTTTTTTAAGCATTTTGGCGTGAAATTTGGCGTAAAGCTTGGTATCGCTTTTTAACGCGTCGTCGTAGTTTTTAACCTCGCTTGCGGTAAAGAAAAAGCCAAACATCGAGCCTCGTACCGTAGTTTGCAGCGCGATACCGTGCTTCGTGGCGACGCTTTTTAGCCCATGAGCAAACAGTACGGCTAGTTTGTTTAGGCGGCCATAAAGATCATGATCGGCGAAAATTTTACTTAGGCTTGCAATGCCGGCAGCCATAGCTACGGGATTTCCGCTTAGCGTGCCTGCCTGATATACAGCACCTTCGGGACTTAGGCAGTCCATGATCGCCGCCTTTCCGCCAAATGCCGCCGCAGGACATCCTCCGCCGATAACCTTACCAAAGGTCACGAGATCAGCCTCTATGCCGTTAAATTCGAATGATCCGTGCCTACTCGCGCGAAATCCGCTCATAACCTCGTCAAATATCAGCACCGCGCCGTTTTCGTCGCAAAGGCGTCTAAGCTCGCTCAAAAACTCGTTATCGGCAGGCACTAGCCCCATGTTTCCCGCGATCGGCTCGATTATCAGCGCGCCGATTTTGCCCGGATTTGCCTCAAATATCGCTCGCACGCTTTCTATATCGTTATAGCGCGCTAGATACGTGTTTTTCACCACATCCGCCGGCACTCCGCCGCTAGAAGCGTTGCCGTATGTCGTCGCGCCGCTGCCTGCTTTTACCAAAAGCGCGTCGCTGTGCCCGTGATAGCAGCCTTCAAATTTTATGAGCCCGTCCTTGCCGCTAAAGCCGCGCGCCACGCGGATCGCGCTCATCGTGGCCTCGGTGCCGGAGCTTACGAAACGCACCTTTTCTACGTTTTTAAACTCGTCGCAGATTAGTTTGGCTAGCTTCGTTTCTAAATTTGACGGAGCGCCAAAGCTTAGTCCTTTTTTAGCCGTCGCTATTACCGCGCTCTCGATGTCGGGGTCGCAGTGCCCAAAAATGAGCGGCCCCCAGCTCTGGATAAAGTCTAGATAGCGATTACCCTCGATATCGACCAGATACGCGCCCTCGCCGCGGTCCACCACAAAAGGCTCGCCGCCTACGCTGCCAAACGCGCGAACGGGCGAATCTACGCCGCCCGGGATATATTTTTTAGCTAGCCCAAAAGCTTCTTTATTCGTCATTTTTTATCCTTGTTGAAATTTATAACGTATTCGTAAAGCAAATTTATCTCTTCGTCGGTTAGAAAGTAGCTAGGCATCACGCTTCTAGCGCTTAGCACGCCCTCTTTAAACGTCTCAAAATCAAGATTGTTTATCCTGGGCGCTCTTAGCTCGTCGTCGATAACCTGCTTCGTTTTTTTATCGAAATGTCTATATTTTGATATGAGCGAGCCTTCGCCGCCCTTGCCGTGACACTTGTCGCAGCCGATGCCGCGCGGGTTTTGATAGAGCATCTTTGCGTATTCGTTTTTCGTGATAAAATCGCTCGCAAACGCCGCGCCACAAAGCAACCAAAAAATCAGCCAAATTTTCATAAATTCTTTCGCTTTTTCGTAAATTTAATCTAAAATTAGCTATCATACAATCTTTGCGATTAAAAAGTAATAAAGGACGAAAATGACGATATTAGACGGCAAAAACGTAAGCGCGCAGGTAAAGGAAAGAGTAAAAAACGAAGCGTTAAATTTGAAAAATCAGGGCATAGAGCCGGCGCTTGCCGTGATACTGGTCGGCGAAGATAAAGCCAGCCAAACCTACGTCGCGGCAAAAGAAAAAGCCTGCATAGCCTGCGAGATAAAAAGCGTTATGCACCGCTTGCCCGAGTCTACGACGCAAAGCGAGCTAATCGCGCTAATAGACGTGCTAAATTTAGACGACGGCATCGACGGCATCCTAGTTCAGCTACCGCTACCAAAGCACATAGATACGAATAAAATTTTAGAAACCATAAGCCCTGAAAAAGACGTAGACGGCTTTGCCGCGATAAACGTCGGCAAGCTAGCTAGCGGGCTTGACGGCTTCGTACCGTGCACGCCGCTAGGCATAATGGAAATTTTTAAAGCCTACGATATAAATTTAGAGGGCAAAAACGCCGTCGTGATCGGACGCAGCAACATCGTGGGCAAACCGATGGCAAATCTACTGCTAAACGCCAACGCGACCGTAACCGTGACGCATAGCAAAACGCGAAATTTAAAGGAAATCTGCGCGGGTGCCGATATCCTCGTAGCTGCTATCGGTAGGGCTGATTTCGTAACGGCCGATATGGTAAAAGACGGCGCCGTCGTAATCGACGTAGGCATAAACCGCATGGACGACGGCAAGCTAAAAGGCGACGTCAAATTTGACGAGGTAGCGCCTAAATGCTCGTTTATAACCCCAGTTCCCGGAGGCGTAGGACCGATGACTATCGCGATGCTGCTGTCTAACACCATAAAATCAGCCAAAAACCGCGCGAAAAAGGCATAAATTTTGAAAAAAGCGTTTAATAAATTTTTAGATTTTTCAAACAGCTGGACGGGCACTGTCATCATCGTCTTACTCGTGATTTTCTTTGTCGCGCAGGCCTTCGTGATACCGTCTGGTTCGATGAAGGACACGCTTTTAGTCGGCGATCATCTTTTCGTTAAAAAATTTAGCTACGGCATCTCGACTCCGCGCATTCCGTGGATAGAGGTCAAGGTTTTGCCCGATTTTAACGGTAACGGCCACCTCATCGAGGGCGCAAAGCCGCAGCGCGGCGATATCGTGGTTTTTCGCTATCCGCACGATGAAAAGATCCACTACGTCAAGCGAAATTTCGCAGTCGGCGGCGATGAAGTTATATTTACAGAAAAGGTGCTATTTTTACACCCGCACGAGGGCGAGGAGTTTATAAAGGCAAATTTTGACGAAAAAGATATAGTTAAATTCGGCGGCAAGCTTTTCGTTAGGGAGCCCTATAAATTCGGCGGCATCCACTACGACGAGAAGGTAAATTTGTTTGAACTAGCCGTAAACTACCTAAACGCGGGCAAATTTGCCATGCAACCAGTTATCGTAAACGAGCTACCCAGCGTAGGCAACTATCCGTTTAACGCATTTTATTTTCAAGTCCCAGAGGGCGAGTTTTTCATGATCGGCGATAACCGCGACCACTCGAACGACAGCCGCTTTTGGGGGCCCGTGGCCTATAAAAACATAGTCGGCAAGCCGTGGTTTGTCTACTTTAGCTGGGATGACGAATACAAAATCAGATGGAACAGGGTGGGCAAGAGCGTGGACTTTATACAAAACTCGCCCGAGCTACTAGACGCCGCCAGAGCAGAAGCTAAAAACGACGGAAACAAGATCGAATGAACCTTGACAGTATCGACTTCGCTCAGGTAGCGATCCTAGTCGCCGTGCTGGTTATCTCCGTCGTCGGGCACGAGATCGCGCACGGATATGCGGCGTTTAAATACGGCGACTTGACCGCCAAAAATTTGGGGCGACTCAGCATAAATCCCATAAAACACGTCGATCCGCTAGGCACTATCGTCGTGCCAGCACTCATGTATCTTAGCACCGGAGTGACGTTTGGCTGGGCTAAACCCGTACCCATAAATTTACGCACGGTGCTCTATAACGGCGGCTACAAAGCAGCTATCATCGTCGCGCTTGCTGGCATCGCATACAACCTAGCTCTTTTTGCGCTAGCGTTTTGCGCGTTTAAATTGATCGGTTTTGACGGCTTTTTTGATAGCTCGGTAGCGGAGTTTGTATTTATGCTAGCAGCCGTAAATTTAGTCCTAGCTCTCTTTAACATCTACCCTATCCCGCCCCTTGACGGCTCGAAAGCGCTTGAGTATCTTTTACGCATTTTTGGGCTTCACGGCGCGGCAAACTGGCTAGATAGCATGCAAAGATACGGCTTTATCGCGCTAGTTATCATCGTGATCTCGCCGCTAAAAGATTACTTTTTCGAGCCCATACGATATGCCGTCGCGATCATGAGGATGTTTTTGTAAACGGCAAATTTTAAAATTTAGCCCAAATTTCGCTCCTAAAGGCTCGCGGCGAAATTTTACTTTAATGCTTTTTTGCTATAATTAAGCATTTTTTAGCTTATGGAAATTTCATGAAAATAGACAAAATTTTTATCGCGAGCGACCACGCGGGCTTTGATTTTAAGGCGCAAATTTGCGAGCTTTTAAAAAACGAAGGTTTTAGTGTATGCGACCTAGGAACGCATAGCAAAGATAGCGTTGATTATCCCGATTTTGCAGCACTTCTGGCGCAAAATTTGCAGCACGAAAACGAATACGGCGTGCTAATCTGCGGCACGGGTATCGGCATCAGCATCGCGGCTAACCGCCATGAGCACGTTCGCTGCGCACTTTGTCACGACGTCACCACGGCAAAACTAGCGCGCGAGCATAACGACGCAAACGTGCTAGCCATGGGCGCTAGAACGATCGGCGACGTGGTTGCGGCAGATATGATAAAGGCCTTTTTCGCTACCGAATTTGCTGGCGGCAGGCACGAAAGACGCGTGAAAAAGTTAGGAGGCGAGAAATGACTGATTGGCTCGTACTTACCGTTTTGATATGCATTTGTATCTATCTCACCGTTATG
>CAUQHH010000080.1:0-9240 GCA_963517705.1 uncultured Campylobacter sp. | reverse complement strand
CACAGATAGCAGCCTCGCTCGTGCGCGTCGATGTAGGACGTGCCGTTTGAGTAGCCCTGCGCGATGTCTAGTAACCCGATGCTGTGATACGGACAGACCTGCACGCACTGGCCGCATTTTATGCAGAGCGATTCGAAATTTTTAACCGCTCCGGGAGGCCGTAAAAAAAGCTCGTCCGCGCGCGTTTTGGGTAAAAAATATCCGATGCCGTAGCCTGCGGCCGCCGCGCTTGCCGTTAGGGCGATAAAATTTCGTCTATTCATAGCGTTGCCTTTTGAGCGTTATTGGGGCGCATTTTAGGAGAGCCGTCCTCTAAAAGCTTAAGCGGCTCGGAAAAGGGCGCAAGCTTAGCTAGAAAATTTAGCCCGCTAATCACGGTGGAGCCGTAGAAAAAGCGCAGAGTCGGATAGTACTGCCAAAGCTTGTCGGCGTAAACGAAGTGCAAGTATGGCGTATCGCCGATGCCGTCTCTATCGACGTCTAGACCTTCGTATTCGTCGAAATAATTACCGCTCCACTCGTTTAGCTCGATCTTTGAGCCCGGAGTGTCGTTTATAGCCGTTTCCATGTTTCCGATAAAATCATTGCCCTTAAACACGCTTTTTTCCTGCGTCGCGTGCATTTGCAGCCCGATGACGTTGTATAAAATTTGATTGTTTTCGAGTGTATTTACGGTGCCCGGATTTAGCGGCGAGCGGTCCGAGTAGATGCCGCGCGAGTTATACAAAAAGGTATTTTCTCTGATGTTAAATCCCGAGGTGTCTTTTAGCGCGATACCCACGCCAAAGGCTCCGTTTGAGTTGATTATCACGTTTCGGCGCACGAGAGAATTCGTAGAAAACATAAAATACATCCCCACCGCTCCGCCGCTAAATTCGTTATCCTCGATGAGGTTACCCGCAGAGTACATCGTATGCACGGCGTAGCGGTTGTTTTTGCCGAAATTTTTGCGGATTATGTTGTTGCTAGAAAACCACGCCACGATGTCGCGGCTGTTATAGACGTAGTTGCGCTCGATCAAATTTTCGTGCGAATACCACGCGCGCACGGCGTCTCCGCGTCTAGGCACGTCAAAGCCCTCTTTTGATGTGATGTTGTTATCTCTTATCACGGCTTGGTTGCATTCTGATAGCTCGATACCAAACAGCACGTCTTTAAAACGGCTTTTTTCGACCAAGAGATTATTGCCTTTTAGGCAGCTAACGCCCGCGTCTAGCTCCATCTGGCTCGTGCCGCTACCTTCGATGTTTAAATTTATAAGTTTGACGTTTTTTGCCGTTACTTTTATCACGCTTGATTTGCGGTCGCCTCGTATCACGGCGTTCTCGCCTTTGCCTATTATCGTTAGCGGCTTATCTACGATTATATTTCCCTCGTAAAGGCCGTCGTTTAGGCGCAAGATGTCGCCCGGTTCGGCGGCGTTTATAGCGTCTTGCAGCGGACCGGCAAAGGCCGTCAAATTTAGCGCGCAAAAGAGCAAAAGCTTAAATTTCATTTCGCGTCTTTGAGCTCTTTTTTCTTTGAAAATACGGCTAGTATACAAAGCGCGCTCATAGCCATCATCACCCAAAATCCTATGCTAGGATACGAGTGCGTTGTAAACTGCGCGACCTTGCCGTCGCCAAGCACGGTCGGCATAAACGGTTTTATCTTAAACGCGCCCCACTCTTGCATATTGTGCCCGTACCAGTAAAGCCAGCCCGCAAACGCGCCCATGAAAAGCAGCGGAGCTATGGTCGGAAGCACCATGAGCAGGGAGTTAAATTTGCCGTCGTAGTATAAAAAGGCTAGCATGCAAAGCGTGGAAATAAGCAGATAATAAGGCGCAATCGCGCGCTCGACGTTGCCGCCGTGCTCCATCGGATACATGCCGATGTAGTGGTTTATGGTGTTCATCTCGTGCACGTCGCCGCTGTATCCGTCAACGTGAAAATAAACCGGAATACCGTCTGGAAAGGCATCTTTTGGATAGTTTGGCGCTTCAAGCGCGACGTACCAGATAGGAAAAGACGGCGTGCCGATCTCGGCTTTTTGCTCGATCGCTTTTTGCAGGCTGGCTTTTACGTCGTCTGGCATCAAGTGATTTTTGTACTGAAACGAGGTGTAAAGGTCGTAAATTTTATACGAATACCCGGCAAGCGGCTCGCCCGCGGCGATCTTGGCTTTGGCTCCGAAAAAGCCCAGCACCGGGATCGTAAAACAAACGGTCATCAAGACTAACGCGATAATAGTGTAAATTTGATACTTCTTCATCGTTTCTCCTTTATTAAATTTAAAAAATTTTTCGCGAAACGCTTTTTAAATTTAACGTAGGAGGCTCGGGTTACGCGCGCCGAGCCTCAAATTTAGCGGACTGATTCGGACCGCTAAGCCCGAATCAAATTTGGATTACATTCCCGCGTTTTCGTCAATCCATTTTAGATATTCGATGATATCTTTGATCTCTTGGTCGCTCATGTGCTGATTAGGCATTCTAAGGTTAAAGAAATCTATCATAGATTTGACGTACTCGTCGTTGTAAAATTTAGCTGGATCTTTGATAAAATCAAACACCCATTTCTCGCCGTTTTCGTGGCGCAAAAGAACGCCGGTTAGATCTGGACCCGAGCTAACTTGACCGATGACGTGGCAGCCGTTACAACCGCCTTTTAGATAGGCTTCCTCGCCTTTGGCGGCAGCCGAGCTCATAGGCGTAGCGATCTCTTTAGCTAGGTTGTTTTTAGCTCTTAGGCCTACGTCTGCGGTTTTAACCATATACTGCCATACTTGGTACTCCCATAGGATCGCGCCGTTTACGTCGCCTTTTTTGTAGGCTTCGTCGGCTTTTGCTTTTACTTCAGGGATTTTGCCGTACTGATCCAGTGCGTCCGTAACCAGCTCTTTTACTTTAGGATATTTTTCGTAATGCTTCTCTTTTAGATACGTAACGACGCTTTGGATAACCTCGTCGGTAGCTTTATTCGTAGCGATTACTTTATCGTACTCGGCTTTTAGAGCTTCCGGGCTTAGGGTTTTTAGCTTGCTTGCTTTGGCGGATTCGTATTTTTTGTTCGGATCTTTAACCAGCAAGTAACCCATCATCTCAAGGTGCAGCGCAGAGCAAAACTCGGTGCAGTAGTAAGGGAACACGCCCTCTTCGTCCGCTACGAAATTTACGGTCGCTGTTTTGCCCGGCTCTAAAGAGGCGTGGATGTTGTAAAGGTCCACGGTAAATCCGTGCGTCTCGTCCTGGGCGCGCTCTAGGTTCGTTAGGTGGATAGTTACGTTGTCGCCTTTATTTACCTCGATGTGCTCAGGATTGATGTGGCTTCTGATCATAGTAGCGTATACGGTTACGTTTTTGCCGTTACGCTCGACTCTCTCCTGTCCTGCAAGAGTTACGAACGGACTTTCTTTGCCCGTGCGAGAGTTTGTTCCCATCGTATAGGTAGTAGCCGGTTTTAGCTTGCTAGCCGCGATCGAAACTACGTCGTGAGGCTCGCCAAGAGGTATCGGCATATCGTATAAAAGCTCCATCTTAGCACCCGTAATGTCGATAAGCTGGTGGTTTTGCGGGTGAAGAGGACCTACCGGGTTAAAGCGATCGATCGAAAGTTTATCAAGAGCGATAGCGTATTTACCCTTAGGTTTTGACGATTTTCCCTCCATAGTATCAAGGTGTCCGATGTTGTAGTGGACGTTGATCCTATCTAGGACTTTTAAATTTTTATAGTCCCATTTCACGATCTGGCTATCGACGTAAAGAGAGGTATAGATGATGCCGTCTTTTTCGTCAAAAGAGTTGTGCAGAGGTCCAAGGCCAAGCTCGACTTGTCCTTGCAAGCTCTTTGCCATATCAAGCACCGGGATGCCGTACGGATCGGTGCCGGCGAACTCTTTTTTGTCGATTAGGTTTTTGATCTTTTTAAAATCATAAACCGTCGCGTGAGTATCTAGCTTACCGCCGATAACGATATAGCGGCCGTCAGGAGTGACGTCTACGCCGTGCGGGCTCTTTGGCTCAGGGATCAAAAATAGCGCGCCGGCTTTAACCGCGGCGTCTATGGTAACTACTCTATGGCCGTTTATCTCCATGTAGTTTTTCTTATCTTGCGCCAGTTTTTCTAAAATTTGCCAGTTATAAACGTGCAAATAGTCAGTGTCGTTTCTGCTCGCGCCCGCTTCAAACGGAGGCAAGCCCTTTTCGATACCGCCCGTATACATCTCGGAGTTTATCGAGTTTGTAAACGCCCAGCCGAAGCTCTCGCCCTTACCGGCGTCGCTTAGGTCCTGCCAGTACGGAGGAAGCTCGAGCGAGAAGGATGCTTTCTCGTCTATCTTGCCTTTTGGATAGTCGAATTTCCAAAACGTTACTGCGCCGCGGAAAACCGCTTCGTATTCGTCCATCGAGTGGTAGCCGTTATCTAGCGGAGCCGCGTACTGCGCCGCTTCGATGACGTATTCGCTGTTTGGAGTGATAAAGCTACCGCCGTGTTCGCTTTTTACGATTGGATTAACGACGATTTGAGTAGTTTCGAAATCGTGCAAATTTATAACCGCGATGCGAGGGTTGGCTTTGTCGTTGATGAAAAGATAATCGCCGACGTATTCGCCGTTTTTCTCGGTTAGAGCAGGGTGGTGAGTGTCGCCCCACGTGATTTGTTTGCCTCTGATGGCGCCGCTTTTTAGGATGGCTTTAGACTCCTCGTCGTAGCCGTATCCCTGCCAAGGCTCGGGCGTAAAGACGCCGATGTACTTGTAAATCCTCATCGAAGGCACGCCGTAAACCATCACCTGTCCGCTTTGGCCTCCTGAGGAAAATACGATGTAGTCGTCTTTTTTACCGCTTGGCTGATACGTTTTAGCGGCCGCTAGGATGTCTTTTTCCGTTAGTCCGCGCGCTTTCATGATAGCTTGTAGGTCGCTACCCGATGCACATGCACTGCTAACGGCAAACGCCAGGCCCGCAGCCGCAACGATACCGCAACTAAGTAGTTTGTTCATTGAAAATCTCCTTTCCTAAGATTTTTTCTTGTAAATTTGGATCTCACCGTTTATACTAACGGCTATGACGCTATCTTCGTCATTAAAAATTTTTATCACGGCGTCAGAGTTTTTGCCTATTTTTTCTATCTGTTTAAACTCGGCGTCGCTTCGTAAAATTTCGCCGTTTCCAAGTCCGATATAAACTTTATCTTGCACGACCAGTAGGCTTTTAACGCGCGAATTTGAGATTTTGTAAATTTGGACGATTAGGTTCGGGGCGGCTTTGGTCTCTGTGCTCGCCGAGTTTTTTGTTTCTAAATTTGTAGAGTTTATCAAAATTGCGTTTGTTGTGCCGCTAGTCAAATTTAGATCCGCTTTGTTTTGCGCGTTTTTGACGGCGGTTAAATTTGAGCTAGAGTTGTCTTTGCCGTTTGTTTGCGTCAAATTTGCTTCGGCATCCAAATTTGTCGCAACAGTTTGCTTGCTCGTCAAATTTGCTTCGGCGTCAAATTTGACGCTCGATATCTCGCCGCTAGCAAGCCCGAAAATCACGCCTGAGTTTATCTCCGCCGCGCTCAGAGCTACGGATTTTAATCTGCCTAGATTTTTTGCCTTCATGGTGCTTAAATTTACGGTAAAAACCGATCTATCCCAGCTGGTTATCAGTGCGGCGCCGTTTAAAATTTGACAGGTTGCGATATGGTATGCGCCGTCAAGACTCGCGCGCATCAGCTTTTTTGACGCAAGATCGTAGGAGATAAAGGCGTCTTTGCCGACGACCGCGTAAATTTTGCCGTTTGCAACGTGAAGGTGCGTTATCTGCGTATCAAGGCTTAAATTTGAAAGATTTAGCATACCGACAAAAGAGCTAAAATCATCGCTAAATTTAGCTATCTCGCCGCCAGCAAATCCTGCGTATAAATTTGCGCCGTCAAAGGCTAGCGAGGTTATCTCGTCTGTTTTAAAGTCAAATTTGTTTATGGTTTTTAGGCCTTTTTTGTTAAGGATATTTAGCGAATTTTTGGCATCGTAGACGGCTATGGTTTTGTTTTGCTCGCTATAGGCGCAGCTTTTTACGTCGAGACTAGCCGTAGCACTAACGTCGCTTGTGAAGGAGAAAATAAACAGAGCGCATACGAGCGCTATAATTTTCATAAATGTCTTTCAAATTTAAATTTTCTATTAATGAAACTATACAACCGGAAGGCTTAAAGTATATTGATTTAAATCAAAATCGTTAATAATTGAGTATAAAAAAATATCTCTGTGTTATAACGTAACACTCATAACAACTAAATAATAAAGCTATTATTATTTCAGATTTTCCAGCGTTTTCTTGATGTTTTGCGCCGTTAGATTGGAGATCTCGGCGACGAATTTATCGTTTTTGTCCAGCACGTATAGCGAGGAGCTATGAGCGACGGAGTACTCCATGACCGATTTTTCAAGCAGCACCTTTTGATACTTCACGCCGTAGCTTTTTGCAACCTTAGGCAGATCGTCTAATACTATACCGTAAGAATTCGGATAAAAATACTTCGCGTACTCATCGACGTTTTTAGGTTCGTCGCGCTCCGGATCTAGGGTGACGAAAATCACGACGATATCGTCTCTTTTAAGCTCGTTTAACACGCCGCTTAAGATACCTAAAGTCGCAGGGCAGACGTCCGGACACGAGGTGTAGCCAAAGTATATAATCTTATTTTTACCCTCAAAGCTCTTTAGACTCACCGCGCCGTTTGTGCCCTTGCCGGTAAAATCGTAATTTTTTAGACCCTCGGCGACGTTTGCGCTTTGACCGTTAGGGGCGTATTTGTTTGAATAAAATGCGAGATAACCTACGCCAAGAACCGTTAAAATCAGTATAAGTACGATAAGAAGCTTTTTCATCATCCGCCCTTTCAAGTGAAATTTGCATCTACTGATGCAAGTCGAAGTCTATATAAAGTCCGCTTTTTTTACCGTTTTCTAGCACCTCGAAACGGTACCTCATGATGTTTATCAGGCACGCGCTTAGCACGATGTTTGATATGTAGGCGTTGTCGCGTTTTTCTACTTCGGCCTTAATCACACCCATGTCCATATTTACGCCGTGGATCTCAAGGCTCGGGTTTTTAAACCCTTCTAGCCCCTCGATGCGCACTAGCGTAGGCTGCATAGTGTAAACGGGCTTTGGCGAGAGGCTAAATTTAACCGTCTTGCCGCGAAACTCTACGCCGCATGAGTGCTCGGCGTTCATATCGCAGGGAAGCGGGGTTAAATTTGCCCCCACGTCCTCTGCGCTCAAAAAGTCCTCTTGTGCTTGCGGTTTAAAAAACAGGTACGCCGAAGCACCCAAAACGCCGATTAACAGGACTAAAATAATGAGAAATTTTTTCATTAATGCTTGTGGTGTCCGCCGTGATCGTGTCCGTGCTCGCCGTCTTTTTTAGCTACGACCGACTTTGCGACGATGTCTTTTAGCTCGAGTTTTTGTCCGTTGTCAAATTCTAGCGTAGCATCTAGTTTGTCGCCCTCTTTGATCGGAGCTTTGATGTCCATTAGCATTACGTGCAGACCGCCAGGCTTTAAATTCGCCTCGCCCATCGCAGGCACCTCGATATTTTCTATTTGCACCATCTTTTTCATACCGTCTACTTCTTTGTGCGTATGTATCTCGCCTGTAGCGGCTGCGGGAGAGCTAGCGCCGACTAGTTTTACCGGTTTATCGGTGTTGTTTTTGATATCGAAAAATAGAGCCGTATTTTTGGCGCCAGGAGGCGTAGCTTTAGCGTAGATATCAACGATCTCGATATCTGCGGCATTTGCAAAGCCCAAAGAGGCGACTACTAGCGATAAAGCTAAAAATTTGCTTTTCATTTTTTGCGTCCTTTTACGTAGAATTTTGATATTCGCTATTGTAACACAAAATAAAAGCTTTTTAAAATTTTTAAGAGAAAATGTAATATAATTCGATCCTTTATTACGAAATTACGCAACGTTAGGAAAATTTTGAAAAAACTACTCGGCTTACTTATTTTTTATGCTTTTTTTTCTCAAATTTTACTAGCCGAGGCTTTAGCGGACGCAAATTTGACGGGTACAAAATACTGGCTAGAAAAGCTAGGCGCAGCCGACGTCAGATACGGCTACTACGAGGCTAAAACCAAAATCATCGTCGTAAATAAAGCGCAAAAAACCCTGCAAAGCTTCGAGTACACAGGCGGTGCGCTGGAGCAAATTTTTTCGCAAAGCGTGATAACGGGCAAAAGCGGGGATAAATTTAAAGAAGGCGACCTAAAAACGCCGGTCGGAGTTTACGACGTCACGGATAAATTTACGCCGCCCGATCCCTTTTACGGGCCGCTTGCGATGTCGTTATCGTACCCAAACGCTCACGACAAGGCCGCGCAAAAAACGGGCGGAGGCATCTGGATACACGGTCTGCCGATGAAAGGCAAACGCGAGGACCAAGTAAAAACGCGCGGCTGCGTGGCGTTTAACAACGATGCGCTGGTGAAATTCGGCCAACTGATCGGCAGCGAGGGCGTCGTGATAATCAGCGAAAGCCAGAAGGTAGACGCCAGCAAAGACGACGTCGCGCGCGTGCTGGCGCATCTGCACGAGTGGCTGCAGGCGTGGCGAAATAACGAAACTAAAATTTACCTCGGCTTTTATGCGGACGAATTTGTAAAGATAGACGGCAAAAACGCGCTAACGAGAGCTAAATTTGCCGAAAATAAAAAAAGAATTTTCGCGCTAAACGAAAAAAAGAGCATAAAAGCGTCAAATTTTAGCGTGACGCCGTACCCGAACACTAAAGGGCAAAATCTTTTTAGAGTGGTTTTTGACGAGGATTATGCAGCGCCTAGTCACGAATTTAAGGGGCAAAAAGAGCTCTACGTGCGACTAGATAAAGATAAATTTAAAATCTTAACGGAGAAGTAAATGCAAGAAAAAAAAGAAATAGTAAAAAATCAGATCGAGGAAATTTTAAAGGCTAGGAGCGAGTTTTTCGCCGAGCTAGACCGCCAAGTGCCAAAGGTTGCGGGTACTGACGTGTTTGACTTTTCTGAGGTTAAGGAGGCTGATCTAAAGGCTCTTTACGCTAAATTTTACTCTTACGATTATAGTATTAGGAAGCTGCTTCCTAACGTTTATGAGGCGTTTGGCGTAAATTTCAATGTCTGAACTCGTTTTAAACAGATCCGCCTACATCCATAATCTAACTAAAATTTGCGCCAAAGCCGGCGGCAAAGATCGCGTGATCTTGGTGCTAAAAGACAATGCCTACGG